>PMAM01000029.1:6589-6720 GCA_003152595.1 Acidobacterium sp. | reverse complement strand
GGACCGAACTCAGTGAAAAAGTAGCTCAAGCCGTAGATGATCAGAAATGGGTAGATCATCTTCTCGACGTTGGGAATGAAGGCGAGCAGGCCAAAGGTCACTGCCATCAGGCCGAAGCCGAGGCCCTGGAT
>PMAM01000029.1:6017-6512 GCA_003152595.1 Acidobacterium sp. | reverse complement strand
TGGTTGTCGACAAGGCGGTGAAATCCATCCCAGAACGAGACCGAGTGAGTCTTCTTGTCAAAATGCTTTGACTTCTGGAGCTTGCCGGAGCCGTCCTCTTCATGACCTGAAGCTTTCAAAAAGCGCGGCGACTCTTTGAGGTGACGACGCGCCCAGTAAACGGCAAGGGCCGGCAGGGCGCCGAAAGAGATCAGAACGCGCCAGATAATGTCATGCGAGAGATGAGTGCAGAGCAGAGCGGAGGCGAAAAGAGGNNCCGCCGATGCCAATGCCGAGAACGAAACGAAAGCCGATGAGCCACCAGATATTGGGGGAGAAGGCGCAGGCGATTGCTCCCGCTGCGAGAACCAGCATTTCCACGCCATAAATTCGCTTGCGTCCGACCATGTCCGCGATCCGACCGAAAAGCAAGGCACCAATGGCTGCAGCAAGCAAAGCAGTGGACTCGACCAGGCCCTCCTCTACTTTACCGACGTGCCACATGGGCTTAAGCAG
>PMAM01000029.1:0-6000 GCA_003152595.1 Acidobacterium sp. | reverse complement strand
TGGCGATGGCGTTCACCTCGCCTTTCGTTTGATGTCTGCGCGCATTACAGGCGCGTGAACGCCGCGTGAAAACAGGCGGGAGAACAGAATGAGCAATTGGAGAGATGTCTGGCGATAGTCCTTGAGAACGTAATCAGGGATACCAAGATGGTATGTGGTCGATTTGGATCACTCCAGGAGCGCTATCGCGTCTTGTATCGCCTCGCCAATGCTAACGGGGCTAACAGAAAGCGGCTCTTCGATTTCCTGCGTGGCATGTTCGAGAGCGAGGCCCAATTGAAGGGGGACACCAAGCGACTGAGAGATGCCATTGCCAGCGGCGCCTGTACGCTGAGCGAGTGGAAGCCGTTTTCGGCTATCGAGAAGGGGCGCTCTTCCGGAATCGCTGTTTGAGGCAGGTCAAGCGCGCTTTGGGATCGATCCAACGCTCTGATCCGCCGGAATCGTTTGAAATGCTTGCGTTACACATCACGGAGCGTCTTCAACTGGGTGCATCGTGAACTCCGGGCTGTCGGAGACGAAGTAGCGCCTCCGTAGCCAAAAGGCGACATTGACCAATCCGATGAGCGCTGGCACTTCGATGAGGGGCCCGACCACGCCAACGAATGCCTCACCCGAATTGAGCCCGAAAACCGCCACCGCTACGGCGATCGCCAACTCGAAGTTGTTTCCCGCGGCTGTGAAGGAAAGGGTGGCTGACTGCGCGTAGTTTGCGCCGAGCCGCTTGCCCATCCAGAAGCTCACCAGGAACATGATGAGGAAGTAGATGACCAGGGGAATCGCAATGCGAATCACATCAAGCGGCAACCGCACGATGAGGTCGCCTTTGAGCGAGAACATCACCACAATCGTGAAGAGGAGGGCAACCAGCGTGAGCGGGCTGATCCTGGGAATAAAGCGCGTACGGTACCATTCCTCGCCCTTGATCCGAATGAGAGTGAAGCGTGTTATCAGGCCAGAAGCAAAGGGAATGCCAAGATAAATGCCCACACTCTTCGCAATCTGACCGATTCCAACCTGTACGACGCTGCCCTGAAGGCCGAACCATTTGGGAAGCACCGTGATAAAGGCCCATGCATAGACGCTGTAGAAAAGTACCTGAAAGATACTATTAAGGGCCACGAGCCCAGCCGCGTAATCCGTGTCTCCGCTGGCCAGTTCATTCCACACCAGGACCATCGCAATACAGCGGGCGATGCCAATCAGGATCAGGCCGCGCATATAGGCAGGTTCGTCGCGCAGGAACACAATGGCGAGAACGAACATCAGCACCGGCCCGATAAGCCAGTTCTGAATCAGTGAGAGTCCAAGAACCCTTTTCTTGCGAAAGACCTCGCCCAGTTTCTCGTATCGCACTTTCGCCAGCGGCGGGAACATCATGACGATCAGTCCGATGGCGATTGGGATATTCGTTGTTCCACTCTGAAAACCATTGACGAAGCTTGCGGAGGCGGGGATGAAGTGGCCAACCGCTACTCCAATCGCCATCGCGAGGAAGATCCAGAGCGTAAGGAAGCGGTCGAGGAAGGAGAGCTTCTTGCGCTGCAGCGGAGCGCATATTTGGCCTTGAGTATACGGTTGTCCGGACATCGCCACCTACCCTCCAGTCGCGTTGAGAACTCGATTCGGAGCCGGCGCGGGTGCTCTCAGAAGAGTGGCGAGTTTTGCCGGACTGCAGCAAGCTTTAGACAGACGCGCGCGGTCCGCCTGCATCGTCCGCTCTTCCTTGAGCCAGGCCAGCGTCTGGCGCAATACCTGAGCAGCGCCCAGACTCGGCGGCATGACGATGCGGTAGTGCATCCACCTGCCATCGCGCCTCGCCTCGACGATTCCAGCCCGGCGAAGGTAGGCCAGGTGCCGGGATATTTTGGGCTGGCCCTGCTGCAGAATTTCGACAAAATAGCAGACGCAAATCTCCTGATCTCCCATCATGTTCATCAGGCGGAGACGCGTATTGTCCCCGAGGGCCTGAAAGAACCGCTCCATGTTGAACGATGACGATTTCCCTGACATAAATTATTTATACGCATTGACGAATATATTGGCAAACGGATATAGTCGCTTTTGCGAATATATTGCGAGGCGGAACATCATGGCGGAACAAATTCTGGAGTCGGTCATGTCGAAATACGGAGCGGTGGCGGAGAGTTCGCTGTCGACCCATGACGCAGGTGTGAAGGCCGTAGCGGAAGCCTTCGGCTACACCCCCGAAGAACTCACCTCCATTCCTGCCGAGGCCAACATGGGTTTGTCGTGCGGCAATCCTACTGCGACGGCTCATATCAGGCCCGGTGAAGTGGTCGTCGATCTCGGCTCCGGCGGTGGTCTCGACGTCTTTCTCGCGTCAAAGATGGTCGGCCCAGAGGGGCGTGCCATCGGCATCGATATGACACCGGCAATGCTTGACCGAGCACGTGCAAATGCCGAAGCAGGTGGCTACACCAACGTTGAGTTCTACCGTTCAACCATCGACCAGATTCCGCTGCCGGATGCTTCGGTTGATTGCGTGATCTCGAACTGCGTACTCAACCTAGCGCCTGATAAGCCTGCGGTATTTCGCGAGATTGCTCGCGTGTTGAAGCCCGGCGGCCGTGTTGCCGTGAGCGACATAGCCTTGAAGAGCGAGCTTCCCGAGGCAGTCACCCAGAGCATTGCCGCCTACGTTGGCTGCATTGCCGGCGCGATTCAGATCGACGAGTATCGTGCCGGCCTGCTCGCAGCCGGCTTCGAACATATCGAGATCGTTGACAGCGGCGCAGATCTCAATGCATACGCCAAGGTCGAGAATCAGACTGGCTGCTGCTCCCCGAAGATGGAGGTTTCCAATCCTCTCCAGGTCATTGAGGAATCTTGTTGCTCTCCTGGGCCCGGCACACCGGGGTCACTCCATGAGGAGCTGAAGACGCTCCTCGTTCAGTTCGACATCAATGCCGCTGCGGCCAGCGTGAAGGTTTACGCCATCAAGCCGCACGCTAACGGTTAATGCTTCATCGGATTTGCGAAAGGACAATGCTATGGCACGCTACAACGTGCTCTTTCTGTGCACAGGAAACTCAGCGCGCTCGATCATGGCCGAGGCGATCATGAAGCGCAAAGGTTTCCCAAATTTCACTGCCTATAGTGCCGGAAGCCACCCTTCGGGAACCGTGCGGTCCGAAGCCATTCGGCAGATCGAAATGGCTCGCATGAGCACCGAGAATCTCCGGAGCAAGTCCTGGGATGAGTTCACGGGGCCCGATGCACCCCAGCTTCATTTTGTCTTTACGGTCTGCGACAACGCGGCCAAAGAGGTCTGTCCTTATTGGCCGGGCCAGCCGATGACGGCTCACTGGGGCATTCCTGATCCGGCGGCTGTGCAAGGGACGCCCGAGGAAATCCAAAATGCCTTCTCCAATGCATTCGTAACGCTGGACCGTCGGATCGGTCTGTTTCTGTGCCTGCCTTTGGCAACACTTGATACCTTGGTCCTGCAAAAAGAAATCGACAGTATAGGAAAGCAATAGGTTTGAGATGAAATTGCTGATCATCGGTGGCAGCGATGCAGGTATCAGTGCGGCGCTTCGCGCCCGCGAACTGGACCATGACGCCGAAGTCACCGTTCTCTTGGCGGATGATTTCCCCAACTACAGCATCTGTGGCCTTCCCTTCTATCTGAGCGGCGAAACTCCGGATTGGAGAAGCTTGGCCCATCGGACCGAGTTCGAGGGCATTGGCATTCGCCGTGGACACCGTGCAACGCACATCAACACCGCTGAAAAGACTGTCAATGTGAGCAGCGAGGGTGCAGCCTCACTTACGTTTCGCTATGACAAGCTGGTAATCGGAACGGGGGCTGGTCCTGTTGAGCCTCCAATCGAAGGCTGGCGAAATCCCGGTGTCTTTCTGCTTCACACGATGCAGGATAGCTTCGCCGTGCATCGTTATTTGGAAACAGCGAAGCCACGGCGCGCGGTGATTGTCGGGGCTGGCTACATCGGGCTTGAAATGGCCGATGCGCTTACCCATCGGGGCATCGAAGTCACGATCGCCAGCCGTACTGCCACGGTTCTCCCTACCGTCGATGCGGAGTTCGGAAAATCCGTCAGTGAGGAGCTTCAGCGTCACGGCGTGAAGGTCCACACCAGCGTCGAGGTTGATCGAATTGCGAAAGCCGGGGGCCAACTTCATGTCTCGGGCAGCAGTCATTTCGAGCAGGATTGCGAGATGGCGCTCATCGCGGTGGGCGTAAAGCCTAACGCGACTCTCGGCGCTGATGCTGGCCTCGACACTGGGATAAGAGGTGCGCTCGTGGTCAATCGAAAGATGGAGAGCAAGCTGCCGGACATCTATGTCGCCGGAGACTGCGCGGAGACATTTCATCGGCTTTTGAATCGGCATACATATCTACCCCTCGGCACGACAGCGCACAAGCAGGGAAGGGTTGCAGCCGAGAATGCATTGGGTGGCAATCGCGAGTTCGCCGGTTCTCTTGGAACCCAGGTCGTCAAGATCTTCGATCTGGTCATTGCACGCACAGGTCTGAGGCACCATGAGGCGCAGCGGGAGTCATTCCATCCCTTTGCAGCCGAGAGTACAGCGAACGACCATAAAGCCTACTATCCCGGCGCGACTCACCTTCGCACACGGGTGACGGGGAACGCCGAGACGGGCCGTTTGCTGGGAGCGCAGATCATGGGCAGATGGGGAACAGAGGTTTCGAAGCGCCTGGATATATTCGCAACTGCACTCTTTCACGGGATGAGCGTCGATCAGATCTCCGATCTCGACCTAAGCTATACGCCACCCCTCAGCAGTCCCTGGGATCCCGTTCAGATGGCTTGTCAGAACTGGAGTGGAAAGGTAGATATGATCGCCGCGCAAAAGGTCCACGTATAAGGCCCTAGGCGGCTTGGCTCACGTCCTCGCGGATCAGATGGATCGCACCGAAGGGAATATCCCACAAGACGTGGCCGGGGTCATCCCACAGTTCAAGGTTGGCGAAGCTGTCGATCTTGTCGATGCGAACAACGATGAATGTCCCCTCGTGGTTATCGACTCGGACTCTTTCCCCCCGGCGCGGCGCGCGTGGCAATGTCATGGCCCCGGCATTGTCTCACGGTTCCAGCTGAGTTGCTGTAACGAAAGTCCCGCATCGTCGGCAATCCGGAAGTATCGGGGGTCCCCCCGCCTGTAGTCGATTTTGTAGCTGTCAAAGCCTCCAGAAGCCACAAGAATCTACAGCGACCGTGGCCAAGGGGTTAAGCCATTCAATCGACAGCACTTATTTTCACTCGATTTCAACAGGTTCTACTAAATCGTTTGACCTGTTTTGGGAGCAGAGGTGTTGATATTTGTAGAAACCTGTTGAAGTCTGTTGTTGTCGCAGGAGTAATCACATCAACTGATCGACTGCGTTCCCGCGCGCCGGGTTCGGCTCATCGTCTATCGTTCTTCCATTTTCCTTCGACCTTATTCCGAAACGGACCGATTTAGGGGGTCTGGTCAAGCCCATCGGGAAGAGCTTGGACCTGATCGGGAGAATTCTTTCGATCACGTGACGATGGTGAGTGGTCAGGGGCCTAAGGACGGTCGCTCCATATGCCGATTGCCTCGGGCGAATCAGCGGGTGCATCGCCAGAGGTACCCGGTCTTTGAACTATTGATCACAGGCCAGCGTCTCACCCCTGGAACTGAGGGTATGTGATGACCTGTCACCATGCGATATCCCTTGGCCCTGTGCGATTCTGACCAACCCAGCGGTCACGGAGAGTATAGGATTGGTTCTACATTGACGGTCGCGTCCGTTGATCCGGAAGGCCGCGGGTGCTCAATGAGCGCATTGGGATGTTAGCAACGAGCGACTTCCCAGTAGCCTTGATCGGCAAGATTCGGGAGCTTCCCAGGTCCTAAAATCCGGACCTTGGGAGGCAGACGGCCGGCATCGATCCTTTTTTTGTCGCTCCCGGCCTGACGGTTTGCATCGTACAGGTGAGGGGAAAACCATGCCTCAGAGTTCGCACG
>PMAM01000124.1 GCA_003152595.1 Acidobacterium sp. | reverse complement strand
GTCGCTATACTGTTCCCACCTCGGCCCAGTTCCCCCGGCACCATGCGGCTTAGGTTGAGGCCCTTATGATGTCCCGCGCAGCGGCCAGTACCGCTGAAAATCGCCGTATCGACTCCTGGAAGGAAATCGCGGCATTCTTCGGCCGGGACGAACGCACCGTCAAACGCTGGGAAAAAGAACGTGGCCTCCCCGTCCATCGCCTCCCCGGCGAGCGCGGCGGCGTCTTCGCCTGGTCTCACGAACTCACCTCCTGGCTCAACTCCTCCGGCAACGTCAAAGCCGATAGCCCTCCGCCGCCCGCTGCCACCGCTCCTCCAACCATCCCCGCGTCCGCTCCGGTGCCGGAGGCCGCCCCACTCACCGCTCTCCCTCGGCACCGCGCGCTTATCTGGACCACAGCCGCCGCCGCTGTCCTCATCGCTGCCACCTTCTTCGGGATCGTCTTCCTCCGCCACCACTCCCGCAATCGCGCCGTCATCTCTCATGCCGCTCCCGCCGCGCTGCACCGCGTCCCCGACCCCGAGGCCCAGCAGCTCTACCTCAGGGGCCGCTACTACTGGAGCCGCCGCACAGCGGACAGTCTCCGCCAGGCCATCGACGCCTTCACCCAGGCTGTCGTCCACGACTCGGACTACGCCCAGGCCTACGCCGGCCTTGCCGAGTGCTACGACCTCATGCCTGAGTTCGCCTCCATGCCCCGCTCGGAGGCCTTCCCCCGCGCCATCGCCGCCGCTCGCAAAGCCGTCGCCCTCGACGACTCCCTCGCCGAAGCCCATCGCGCCCTCGGTTTTGCCCTCTTCTACTGGGAGTGGAAAGTCCCCGCCGCCCTCTCCGAATACCAGCGCGCCATCGCCCTCGATCCGCGCGACGAAGAAGCCCACCACTGGTACGCGACCTCGCTCCTCACCCTCGGCCGCTTTCAGGAAGCCCGCGCCGAAATCGATATGGCGCAGCAGCTCAACCCCGCCTCCCGCTCCATCCTCTGCGATCAGGCCCTCATCCACTTCTCGGCTGGCGATAGCGCGGGGGCCCGCGAAAAGCTTCGCGAAATTGAACAGGCAGAGCCCGACTTCCTCTCCGCCCCTCGCTACCTCGCCGGCATGGCCTTCACCCGCAAGGACTACCGCACCTTCATCGCCCAGTCCAAACGCCTCGCCACCCTTTCGGGCGACAAGCAGCTCCTGGCCATCGCCGGCGCCGCGCAGCGCGGGCTCAGCAAAGGCGGCGAGCACGCCCTGCTCGAGGCCATGCGCATCGTTCAGCAGCACGATTTCGACAGCGGCCAGTCTTCCGGCTTCGAGCTGGCCCGCACCTGCGCTCGCCTCGGCCGCAAACAGGACGCCGTCGCCGCCCTCAAAGGCGCCATCGCTGCCCACGACTACAACGTCATGGGCCTCTCCATCAATCCTGAGTTCGATTCCCTCCAGGCCGATCCGGCATTCGAAGACCTCCTCCGCCAGATCACCCAGCGCCTCTATAGCGCCTGACCCTCACGCCTTCGGAACAAGCCCGGCCTGAACGAGCCTGCAGAACCGCAACCCCGGCACGTCCGGCCCTGGCAATGTCGGAGGTGGGCCGCAGAGTCATGTCCCCTGAGCGAATCCGAACATCGGGGTGGCCGCCGAGGTTCAGCGAGTCGAATGAGCGAATGGCATCTGCGGTCGCTTTTCTCTGCCATGAAGCGCGTTCCGCTGGCGTTACTTTTATAGCCGAAGAATCGTCCGGAATCAGCAGATCGCCCGTTCCAGGCCTCGGTGAGTGCATTGGCGATTACGCAACAACTGTCGGCAATGCCAGCTCAGCTTTCGTTGCGCCTACCATCCGGCAAGTAGTCGTTCTTGAGCCTTGTCAGATGAATTTCCGCCAGCGCGTGCGTCCTTCTTGTGTTCTCAACTTGTAAAACAATGTCCTCTGTCGGACCGCCATCTCACGGGAGACTCCGTATGGTCTGCTGCCTCTGAGCAGAAGTGCTCAGCTTTTGCGATCACTGCGAAAGATAATCGCTCTGGATAGGTTGGAGAGAAAAGAATCGAGGGGTTTGCAGGGGCGGTCGCGTCGATTGGTTATGCCCCGCCGCCTGGCTTTTGCGCCAGGTTTAGCACCCTCGTGGATCAGGCTGCCTTACCGGCCGCATACAGTGCGTGATTGAAGATTTGGGACGGGCGCCGGACCAAAGCACTCGTTCTCGCCTCTTACAAAGCACCACCCGTACCAGAAGGAGACGAAGATGAAGATTCTCGTTACAGGCGGTACTGGCCATGTTGGCTCAGAAGTAGTGAAAGAACTTCAGAAACGTAAAGCGGATGTTCGCCTCCTCGTTCGCAAGCAGGAAACGCCTGCTCCGGAAGGGGTTCAGGTTATGGTGGGCGACTTGCTCGATCCAGTCTCTGTGGAGCGGGCGCTTCATGGCGTGGACAAACTCTACTTGCTGAACGCCGTCACTCCCGATGAACTGACGCAAGGCCTCATTGCCTACGATCTGGCCAGGAAGTTGAAACTGAAGCACATCGTTTATCACTCGGTCTTTCGCGTCGAGCACTTCAGGGATGTCCCGCATTTCGCATCGAAACTGGCTATCGAAAGCGCCTTGCGAGAGTTTGATGTCCCATTCACGGTCATTCGTCCCAATTACTTCTTTCAGAATGATGCATCGCTGAAAGATCCGCTGACGAAGGCGGGAATCTACCCGATGCCGCTCGGTACGGTGGGCATCTCGGCGGTGGACATAAGAGATATTGCTGAGGCAACAGCGATTGCTCTCACCTCTGACGGCCATCTTGGAAAAACCTACAACCTCAATGGTCCAGAGGTGCTGAGTGGCCCTGAAGTGGCGTCCATCTGGAGCGGGTTGCTTGGCAGGGAAATTCGCTACCCTGGCGACAATATGGACGCCTTTGAAGAGCAGATGCGAGAGCACGCTCCGTCCTGGTCGGCGTTCGACATCCGCATGATGTTCCAGGGATATCTGGAACGTGGTTTCGTATCGGAACGTGGGGATCTCGAGACTTTGACCAAATTGCTTGGACATTCGCCTCGCCGGTATGAAGATTTCGCCCGACAGACCACACTCGCGTGGCAACAGAGCCAGGAGCTCTTACTGGCTTCTTAGTTCTGACCGGGCTATGAACACGTTGGCGTCTGCTCGAACGATAATGTGATTTAAATCACATTATCGGCAATAAGCCCAACCTAACATGAACTGACATATTGTCCCTATGGGTCAGACACAGAAACTCGATCAAGGGAACCTTCGCCGTGCATTGGAAAACGGGGAATTCGTCCCGTATTTTCAACCACTTGTGGTTCTCGCAACGGGCAAGCTTCACGGTTTTGAGGTTCTCGCACGTTGGGAGCACCCGAATCTCGGCCTGATCTCTCCAGATCTCTTCATCCCCATGGCGGAGAGCAATGGCTCGATCAGTGAGGTCAGCAGTCAGGTTCTGCAGAAGGCATTTGCGGCGATCGCGCTCCATGGAAAGGGCCTCCGGCTGGCGTTCAATATCTCCCCGCTGCAACTAAAAGATCTGACTTTGCCCAGACATATCCGGCAGATTGCGGAGGACGCCGGGTTTCCACTTGAATGCGCTACCGTTGAAATCACTGAGAGCGCAATGGCAGAGGACATGACTGCGGCCCGCAGAATATCCGCGGATTTTAAAGCGATGGGATGCCGCATCGCGCTGGACGATTTCGGAACGGGATATTCCAGTCTCTATCATTTGAAGTCTCTCCCCTTCGACGAATTGAAGGTAGACCGGACATTCGTCAGATCCATGACCACTGAACGCGAGAGCCGAAAGATCGTAGCCGCCGTNNATGGGGCAGGGTTGGCACTACGGACGGCCGGCGCCGGCTGATGAGCTTTCGTCACTCATCGACTTGCGACAGCCACACGCGTCTTCGCGCAGCGGTGATGAAGGCGTTGGGTACGCAGTCAATTGCAGGGAGGGGCTTCCGTCACAACGTCTGGCTCAACTCCAGGCGGTTTACGACGGCGCGCCCGTAGGGTTGGGTTTTCTCGATCGAAATCTGAAATACATCAACATCAACCGCAGGCTCGCCGAGCTGCATGGTCTCTCGATTGAGGACCACTATGGAAAAACACTCGCCGAGGTCATCCCGGAGTTATACCCGCTTCTCGAAGCCCACGTAAAAAAGGCCCTCAATGGAACGGGGACTTGTGACCTGGAGATTCGCGAGCCCGATTCTCACGGGCATCGCCGGAGAACCTTCCTTGTGTCGTACCAGCCGGCATTTGATGAGGCCGGGGAGGTCCTGGGCGTATCTTGCGCGGTGAAGGATTTTACCGCTCGAAAAGCTGCCGAGGATAGGCTCCGGCAATACGAACGACTCGTCGAAGGTCTTGATGAAATGGTCGCCGTTGTGGACCGGAATCATCGGTATGTACTCACAAACCGCGCTTTCCTTGAAGCGTTCGGCGGGGCCGGCGCGAGGCTCGAAGGGCGGTCGATCCGGGAATTCAGAGACAGGGATGTGATCGAACGAATTGTCATCCCGAACCTCGACCGGTGCTTCCGCGGGAATCCTGTCCTTTTCAGCATGGAGTATGACCTACCCGGGATCGGGGTGCGGGACTTAAGTGTTTCCTTTTCGCCTATTGAGGTCTTCCGCGAAGTAGAAACGGTTGCCTGTGTGCTCCGGGATATCACAGACATGAAGCGAATCGAATTTGTCGAATCCGGTTGGCGGAAGCGAATCGAACTGGCGGAGTGCGCAGGTTTGCGCATCGGGCTGTGGGATTGGGACATTCGAGCGAATACCGTTGTCTGGTCCGATGAGTCCTACCGCCAATGGGGCTTCACGCGCGATACGTTTTCCAGCAAGGTCGCGGATGCCGTTTCCAGAATCCACGCTGCGGACCGCCCGTTTGTGGATTCGGCGATTCGAAAGGTCATTACTCGCGAAACAGACGAATACGCGGCTCAATATCGCGTTCTGAGACCGGATGGTTCAATCTGCTGGGTTGATGCACGCGGTGTAATGGCGGGCGATGCTTCCAGGCGCATGATTGGCATTGGCATCGATATAACCAACCACATGAAGAATCAGGATCCGACGAGCCATTCTGCATCAGACCTCTGCTTCTAACCATGAACAATATGCAACTCCTTTTGAGCCCCTTTGTGTCGCGAG
Source organism: Acidobacterium sp. (assembly GCA_003152595.1). Taxonomy (GTDB): domain Bacteria; phylum Acidobacteriota; class Terriglobia; order Terriglobales; family Acidobacteriaceae; genus Palsa-343. The sequence continues at coordinate 11,800 of PMAM01000124.1, read as the reverse complement.
TGCCGACCATGCAACGATCAACTGCCTTGTCGATTGGCGACAACAGGCCAAAGCGCTCATTGACGGGTTCTGGCCGTATCGTCGCCCGTCCGGAAGCATCCCCACCGGCGCACCGAGGCCGATCAGGCCAGGGCTGGAGTGAAATCGCGTAGTGATTGCGCCGCCGCCATGAGATGAAGAGACCATGGCGACGATCACTGCCTGATAATTCCCTAACGTGCCCGTCGCAGCGCCTGCCCGTATCCCGCGACCTCGACACCCTTCACGCCGTCTGGTTATATCTCCGCGCCGCCGCGTCTCCCACGGTTTCCGCCGGCTTCGTCTCCATCCCGCGTACGTCCGCTCCCCGTTGCGTGCCTTTCCCTGTCGTCGCTTTCGGCAGCAGCCGGTTCACCATACTCATCGCCAGCGCCACCGCTTCCGGAGCCACGCTCGCGAGCCGCGCCGCCACGATCGCCTGCGGCGTGATCGCAATCTCCGTCTCCCCCGCCGCCACCGCGCGCACGATCCTCCGCGCCGCGCAGGCCGCGCTCGTCGATACCCCCGGCAGGTTCGCCGCCAGGCTGAACCACCGATACTCCCGCTCCGCATCCCCGGCAAACTGTGCGCTCACGTGCGACCCCGTCCGCATCAGTCCCGGGCACACCGTCAGCACATGCACTCCCTTCGCCCGCAGCTCCGCGTGCAGACCCTCCGAGAATCCCACCGCCGCGAACTTGCTCGCCGTGTAGGGCAGCATGTGCGGTACCGCGATCTTCCCCCCGATCGACGCGATGTTCACGATCGTGCCGCTTCTCCGCTCGAGCATTTGCGGCAGCACGCTCAGCGCGCAGTGCACGCCGGTGAAGAAATTCGCCTCCATCACGGCATGGAAATCTTCGATCCGCTGGTTCTCCACCGGACCCACCGTGATCACCCCGGCATTGTTCACCAGCACATCGACGCGCCCAAAGTGTTCCGTCGCCCGCTCCACCACCTGCTTCGCCTCTTCCACCTGCCGCAGATCCGCCGGAATCGCCAGAACCTCCTCGGCACTCCTCACCGCGCCCCGTTCCACCAGCGACTGCCGCGCCCGCTCCAGCTCCCACGGATCGCGCGCCGTCAGCACCAGCTTCGCTCCGCGCCTGCCGAATTCCTCCGCCATGGCCAGCCCCAGCCCGCGCGAAGATCCGGTGATCAGTACGACCTTCCCCGCCAGGCGTTTCCCTTTCCTGCGGCGGATCTCACGGTAGACCACCGCACCCGCGGTTGCCGCGCACACGGCGCTGGCCGTTGCGATCGCTGCGCCCGCCATCAGAATTGCCTTCCCTCGATGCATCGCACTCTCCCTTCACGCAACTCTACAGCTTGATTAGATAGCCTGACAGCTTGCGGAAAAAACCTTCGTCGCGACCACCCCCCTTCTGTCCACGCCCCCGGCCAGGTTCACCCCACAGCAAAGCAGCAGACTCCCTCGCCACCCGATCTTCAATCGACTTCACTCTGAGTCATAGCCGACAGTACCGCGCCTTCATATCCCATCGTGCCGTTTTGAAAAAAAGCGCACTCCTGGAAATCGGATCCGTCGTACCGTCAATCGGTCCCGAATAAAACGGGCAGAAACATCGCCGCCCCAGCCACCAGGCCAACCCCCATTTGAGATCGGCCAGGTTCACCCCACAGCAATTAGCGGACTCCTCTGCCTTCCAAAAATCAATGCGATATGTTCTCTGCCCGAGCCGAAGGTAATGTGCTTCTGCGAGCCGCAACCCGTTTTGAGAAACCAGCCCGTGACCCCATCGGCATCGACCTTCCATAGCTACCTGGCCACCTGGGGCTTCCCGCTTCCTGCGGTCCCACCCCACCCCCATTGTTCTTCTTGATGAAATATTGCGTATAAGCAACAATCCGTCTCAGTGAAACAACGGCAAGTCCACCTCGAATGGCACCGCAGCCCACGGCTCCGACCACCTCTTTAACCGTATCGCCGTCCTCCGCGCTGAACGCGACCTCTCCCGTCAGGACCTCGCCGACGCCCTCGACGTCAATTACCAGACCATCGGATTTCTCGAGCGCGGCGACTTCGCCCCCTCCCTCAACCTTGCCTTCGCCCTTTCCGAATACTTCGGCCTCCCCATCGAAGCCATCTTCTCCCGCCAGCCCTTCCGCCCCCTGAGCGAGCAGGTCTATGGCGAAAACCACAACCGCAACGCAGAAACCCGATGAGCGCTCCCCGCAAATTCCTCTTCTTCATCCCCGTCGAAACTCGCCGTACCCGCCGCGCCGTCGTCATCGGCTACTAAGGTGCCTTCATCGCGTTTGCGATTCATCTTCTACGGCTCCGCGGCCCCCCCAAATACGTTCGTCTAGCGTCCCCGGCCTGGTACTTCGCCGCATTGCTCGGAGGCCTCACATTCAGCGGCCCCGTGAGGTTCTTCTCCGAGTGGCAGCTCCGGTTCAGGAATGGCTCCGCCTGGGGCATCGCCGCGAATCGTCCCCATCCATATCTATCCGGCAGCCCGGTGATCGATCCGATCCGCATCGATGAGCACGACCTCCAGGTCCGCGATCGCGCCCACTACCTCGCTTACTCCGCTCTGCGCTGGCCCGCCATCGCCGCCGCCCTCTTCGGCCCGCTCTTTCTCCTCGACGCGACGACCCTCCAGGTCAGTCGCATCCTCCTCCTCATTTCCGTTCCCTTCGCCGTCCTCTTCTTTTCGATGCCCCGGGCCATCATCCTCTGGACCGAGACCGACCTCGACCCCGATTCCGAGGAACCAAAACCAAACCGTCTACCGCGCCATTCCGTAGGAGCCGCCATGCGCCGCACCACCATTCTCGGCTACAACACGCAGAAACAATCCGCGCGCCGCGGCCTCGTCGTCGCCGTCTATGCTCTCCTCGCCCTGCTCCTCGGTGGCGGATGGTTTCTCGACCATCTCCAAACCACTGGTGTCTACATCTATTTCGCCGCGTACTTCATCAGCTGCTTCCTTCTCGGTGGATACGGCCCCTCCGGCCTCATCAAGCCCTTCACGGGGAAAGGCCCGCGGACCCAGCCCATGCCCTCCAGCCTGATCGAACTCGAACTGTACGCAGCCGGCAACCTCGCCCGTACGTCCGACGACGAGTCCCGCGACGACGAACGCGAACTGCAGAGCCGCGATCGCGGCCACTACCAGGCTTATCAGGCCGTCCTCTCCTGAACCCGAAAATCATACTCAGTTCTGTGCGGATCCAGGGGTGCAGGTCACACCCTCACCGCTTCATTCCCGCCGGACTCCTCGCGGCCCTGCTTTACCTCTTCGTTCTCCCTGCCATGCTGCTCGCCCTCACCCTGCCCCAGGCCATCATCCTTTGGGCCCAGCCCGACCTCGAGCCCGACTCCCAGACAGAACCTCCCCCGGCGCTCCAGTCTGGCCGCTAGCGTCGTGTCCGTAACGTTCGTCCTGGTTGTCTCTGTCCCGTATCAGGGCGCGACATCAGGGCGCGGCCTCCGATCTCGCGGAAAAACTCGGTACTTGAGCCGCCCCATTTTGAACACGCCAGGTTCACCCCACAGCAAGAAGCTGAATCCTTGGCCATTCGATCGTCAATCAAATTCGCTCCGCGTCGCAGCCGACAGTACCGTGACCGGTGATCTCGAAGTGCCATTTTGGGAAACCGGCCCTTTCCGCAAGCTCTTCAGTCAAACCTGACCTGAGCAAGCACCGATAGCGAGGTGCGCGTCGAACGGAGCCTGCCTTGGGCAAGCTCCGCGCATAGCGAGGTGCGCGTCGAACGGGTGCCGCAAGAGCGCAAAATCAAACAGGCTGCAGCTCCTGAAGGGTATCCTTCGTACACCTCCCTGGGTCAAGCTGTTGAATGAACTTCGATTGACGGAAACTGGCTCAGGGACGCATCCCATTCGATACAAGAACGGCAGGCATTCCATGAGCAACACCGACTTCCGCATCGAAAAAGATTCGCTGGGCGAGATTCGCGTCCCCGCCGACAAGCTCTGGGGCGCCCAAACCCAGCGTTCCATCGAGCACTTCAGCATCGGCACCGAGCTCATGCCCCGCGAGATGATCGCCGCCTACGCGATCCTCAAGAAAGCCTCGGCCCACGCAAACCGTTCCGCCGGCTGGCTCGACGCCGAACGCCTTTCGCTCATCGATCGCGTCTGCGACGAGATCCTCTCCGGCCGCCACGCCGACATGTTCCCGCTGCACGTATGGATGACCGGCAGCGGTACGCAATTCAACATGAACGTCAACGAGGTCGTCTCCAACCGCTGCTGCCAGCTCGCTGCCACGCCCCTCGGCAGCAAAACGCCGGTTCATCCCAACGACCACGTCAACATGTCGCAGTCCTCCAACGACAACTTCCCGTCGGCGATGAACATCGCCGCCGCTACGAATGTGAAGCAGCGCCTCATTCCTGCCGTCTCGCAGCTGCGCGACGCCATCGCGAAAAAGGCTGAAGAATGGAAGGACATCATCAAGATCGGCCGCACCCACATGCAGGACGCAACGCCGCTGACCCTCGGTCAGGAGTGGTCCGGCTACGCGGTCATGCTCAGCGACAACCTCCTCCGTATCGACGACGCGCTGAAAGGTGTCTACCAGTTGGCCCTCGGCGGAACGGCCGTGGGCACGGGCATTAATGCCGCGCCCGGCTTTGCCGAATCCACCGCCGCGGAGATCGCCCGCCTCACAAATCTCCCCTTCGTCACCGCGCCTAATAAATTTGCCGTGCAGGGCGCCCACGATGCTCTCGTCCACTTCTCCGGCACCCTGCGCACCCTTGCGGTCTCGCTCTACAAAATCGCGAACGACATCCGCCTGCTCTCCTGCGGTCCCCGTGCCGGTTTCGCCGAGCTCCTCATCCCGGAAAACGAGCCTGGCTCCTCCATCATGCCCGGCAAGGTCAACCCAACCCAGTGTGAAGCCCTCACCATGATCGCCGTCCAGGTCATGGCCAACGACGTTGCCACCGGCTTCGGCGGAGCCGGCGGCTACCTCGAAATGAACGTCTACAAGCCGCTCATGATCTTCGCCCTCGCGCAGTCCATCACCCTCCTCACCGACGGCTGTGCCAACTTCCGCAAGCACCTCATCGAAGGCACCCGGCCCAACCGGAAGAAAATCGACGAAGACCTTGCGCGATCCCTGATGCTGGTCACAGCCCTCTCCCCCGTCATCGGCTACGACAAAGCTTCAAAGATTGCCCATCACGCTATGGAGCATGACCTCACCCTGAAAGACGCCGCCCTCCAGCTCGGCTTCGTCACCGAAGAGCAGTTCGACCGCTTCGTGGACCCGGCAAAGATGGTCCACCCAGACCCGGCAAAGTAGCCGCAACCCCACCCCGCCGCAGCATAAGCCGCGCGATCAAGCTGCCTGGCGAACGCTGAAACAGCTTGGAACTCGGACCTCGATTTCCGGTTTTGACGATCGATCCCTTCCCGCGTCGAAATTGTGGATGCCGGTTCGCTCGCCCTTGACATACGAAACTTCAAGCCGTGCAAGAATGCTGGCCTCCGGCAATCCCGAATGGATATCCCGCGCGCAGCTGCCCGGTCCGATGGAAGGTTCCTCGGAGATTGACATTGCCTTCCAGCCACGACAAGTTCGTGGTGTTCGTCGAAGCCAGGCTTGGATCCGATGTCTCGATATTCACCAGCCGCGATCCGCAAAGAAACCAGATCGCCAGGAAAATATCGACTGTCTCATTGAGAAAGCCGGAGACAGAGTGCCTGTTTTCTGGCTCCTCGTGAGAGACGAGGAACCCGCTCGAGCGTACGTTCAATTGATGAACGGCTACAAGAGCGATCCGAGTCTGCTGGCCCGCGATCTGCCACATCGCAGCGTCGAGACGTTGAACCCTGTCGCACAGAATCTCACAGTACTTCTGTGGAGCGACTTTCACGAGCTGGTCTGCAGTCCGGGAATCGATTCGGAAACAAATGCGGCCAGGCAGGAACTGGAACGCAGAATCGTTGCCTGAAAAGCGGCTGACTGGCAACCTGGTCCTGCGGGAGACTTACCAATCCAATTGTATTTACCGCGGAGCTTGCAAATGAAAATGCACCTGATCGTCCCGGCAGAAGAAGCCAAAAAGCAGTTGCTCTCGATTCCGCACAAAACCTGCACCAAAGCGATCGACGACCATTGGAAGGTGGATCGTGATGGGGAGGTCCGTGCTCAAAGTCTCGCCTGGCTTTTCTGTTGGGCAAAGACCGGCATGAACTGCGAACCGGCACGCCAGGCTTCAGTTCGTGTCTTTAACAACATCCTGTCACCGGGCTTTGCGGATCTGGATGCCAGGTTGGACCACGAGTATGCACGTCAAGCCCGGTATTCGTCGCAAAACATCGAAGACGAATTTGACCTCGGGACAGGAGAATGATCCAGCCGGTCTGATGCAGACACTTCAGACTCCACCGCTGTTTGAAATCAGGGCAGCTCCAGGTTCAACATCTCATCAGCCGACGCATATCCATCAGCTTAAAGAGCCTCCCGCATTCCGGCAGGTTTCTCTCCGGTGACCCGCTCTATCGTTGAACACCAAAGGCTCCCCCAGGGCCGGATGTCGCCATTCGACCTTGCCATATCCAGCCCATTTGCCTGTTTCGGCAGTCACCTGGGATCTCCACTCCCTGGCCCGTGCGGGGACGTTGATCAACCGGTAATTGACGCATGGACCGTCTCAATTCTGTCCGGATTTGTCGGCAATTCGTCAGTAACTCCGACGTGAACAGCATCGATCCGGCGGGATACGCCAGTACCGCACGGCAGGTTGGAAGCGAATCGGAACGGCAGCCCCTTTCCGGGTGGCAGCATTCCATTGCATGCAGTACCAGGGCCAATTCCGCGCTAAACCAGCCTTCCGCTGCGCTCCAGGCTCCTCTTACCCCGGGGTGGCTTCATTCCACTGGAATCAGTGGCTTCATGATCGCTGGAATCCATGGCCGAAACGACCGGAATCAGCAGCCCCAACCGCAGCCCCACCCAGCGCACCCAGCGGCAGCCCCGCCAGCCCCAGCCCAAACACCCTATGTCCCATCCATCCCCGGCGCCCCCTTCCAGCCCTGGCCTCTTTTAGGGTCCGCCAGGTTCACCCCACAGCAAACAGCTGACTCCCTCGCCATCCGCTCGTCAATCGGCTTCTCACTGCGTCGCAGCCGGCGGTACCGTCCCCCACCTCTCGGCGTGCCATTTTGGGAACCTACTTATTCTCGGCCCGCTTCGACCCGCCAGCCGAACCCCATCCCCACCCAATCCTCCCGCAGACTGAAGTCATGCCCCGTTGGTGCGCACCACTCGGGCACAGGCAGGGCACTCCGCCTGACGCACACGAGGGATTCCGACCCGTCGAAAAACTGGGCTACTCTTTCTCGCATGGCAGAGGTAGCGGAAACCTATCGGGCAGAGTGGGAGATGCGGCCGGTGCAGAGCCTCGCCGGCCAAACCGCCACCGTCATTCAGCGCAATGGCACGCGCAAACAAATCCGTTTCGGGCGCGATGTGCGGCTCCGTCGCGAAGGTGCGCGCCCTCCGGGCACAAGCGCCGCCCTGCAACCCGTCGTCGAAGGGCACGTCGACGCCAATGAGATCGCCTTCGATCCCGAAGACCAGCAACTCGTCCTGAGCGACGGCAGCGTCTTCCGCATCACCTTCAGCTATCAAAATTTCTTCTTTGCGGTCGAGCCTCTCTCCGCCCGCGTGCGGATGCCCGTCTAGCGCCACACGCCCGGCAGCCCGCCCAATCAGTTGTTGCGATTTCTCGTGCCCCGCGTCAGATCGCGCAGCACAAATTCCTGCACCACAGCGTTGGCCATGCGCCCGCCCGTCGTGATCAGCGCGCTCCCGAACACAAGACCCGGCCCGCGATCGCTCGGCGGATAGTACACATTCGAAATCGCGCCCGCAGCCAGATCGCCGCCGATACTCGAATAATTCGGCTCCAGTTTTCCATTATCCCCGCGACAAATAAACGGGCTCGACAGCGCATGCAGCACGCGCGACTTCGTCGTCCCTGTGCCCTGATAGAAGTACCGCGGATCCTGATGCAGCACCGACGGCAAAATCGCTCCACCGATCATGATGTCGGTGAATCCGGTCGTATAGTTGGCGCCGAGCCGCTGCCCGTAGCCCGCCGCACCCTCCTGATACCCGGGCGTATTCCCCGCATGATCTGCGCCTGCAACGAGCGCCGCTCCCAGAAACGTCACAGGATCCGTCTCCGCCTTCAGCGCGAGAGAAAACTTCAGCTTCGTGGTGAGCGGTGCCGCATTCGAATCGTATGCAACATAAAAGTTTGGCACGATCCCCAGCACCCGCTGCTGCTCCTCGAGCTTTACCTCTTCCGTCGCGATCTCTTCCGGTGACCCATACACCGTAATCGACGTCGCAGCCGCGGCGAACACCAGTCTCACGCTCGAAAGCAACTGAAACTGTCCGGGCTGCAGCGTGATCTCCGGTGAAGTCCACGGCGCGAACCCCGGCGCATTCACGGTCACGTGATATGGAGTCCCTGGCTCAACAGAATCGAAGTGAAAACCGCCGTTGTCGTCGGCGATCGCGGTGCGCGCGGGTTGCGAAGCGGCTCCATCCAGAACAACTGTGGCGCCGGGCACAACGTCGTTCTCTGAGTCCATCACCGTGCCACTGACGTTTGCCAGCGAGGGATCGTTTGGCCGTGCCGGTTGTGCCGCAATCGGACCGGCACAGACCAGACACACAAAGAGCCACTGCAGCGATCGTCTGAGTTTCATCACGGAGAACCTCTGAAATGTTCGCGCGTTTCACCAACCTCCGCGGTCAGGCGAAGGGGGAAACAACTGCGTATCTGATGCCCGGACCCCGAAGTGGATTCATCTTTCTAACCTGTAGAACCGCGCTCAAAACGCGGGATCCCACGTTGATCCGGCGGCAATAAAAAGAGGCTCGTGGCGTCTTCTTCCGCATCCTCGCCCGCATTCCCTTAAAATCGTCCGGCGCGCTCTCTCAACAAACTCCGGAGCACGCAGCGGAGACTGTTCAGATGCTGAATCGGCGGACCTTTGTGAAAGCGAGCGCGGCGGCGGGAACGCTGGCGTATTGGACAGACCCACTCCACGCAGCAGCAACGCTGAGCCCCGTCGACGAATCGGCGCCTGCAGGCCAGCCGGCGTGGCTGAAAACTCTGCGTCGCGTCGGGCAAACCAACATCACCGAGCACGATCCCGCGGTCCTCGATGTCGAGGCCTGGGCCGACTACTGGTCGCGCGTCAAAGCCGGCGTGGTCTACGTGAGCGTCACCGGCATCATCGCCTACTACCAAACGCAGGTGCCCTTCCATCGCAAGGGCAAATATCTCGCCGGCAAAGATTTCTTCGGCGAGCTCAACACCGCCGCCCGCAAGCGCGGCCTGCGCACCTTCGCGCGCATGAGCCCCGACCTTAACTGGGGCGACGCGCTCCAGGCGCATCCCGAGTGGTTCATGCGCGACGAGCAGGGCAACGCCATCCCCACCGCCGACACGCCCGAGCTCTTCCAGACCTGCACGTTCACGCCGTACATGACCGACTACATGACCGCGATCATGCGCGAGATCAACGCGCACTACGATGTCGACGGCTTCTACATGAACGGCTGGCCGATGTTTAACATGCCCGTCTGTTACTGCAACGTGTGCCGCAAACTACCCCCGCCAAAAACGCCCGCGTACTGGGACAAGTTCAACGACCGCGTGATGCAGCTGTGGAAGCTCTACGACAACATCGCAAAGGAGAAAAACCGCGAGGCCTTCTACTTCGCCAACATGGGCGGCGGCATTCACGCCACGACCAATCTCGTCCAGATCGGCGAAATCTCGCAGTGGTTCCAGGCCGACAACCAGGGCCGCGGCCGCATGGACGACCCCATCTGGGGATGCACGCAGCAGGGCCGCGTCTGCCACGCCATCATGAATGGGAAACTGGCGGCCAATGTGACGGGGTTGTGGTCGACCGGACCGCTGCGGTGGCGGGAAAGCATCAAGTCTCCGCAGGAAACGCAGATGTGGCTGGACGAGACGGCGGCCAGCGGCATGGTCCCCTACATTCACGTCATCGGCGGCGAGAAGGGAATGGGCGAAGACCGCCGCTGGGAGAAATTAGGCGAAGACTATTTCGCCTGGACCGCGAAGCACGATGTGCATTTCATGAACCGGCGTTCGATCGCAAACATCGCCGTCGTCTTCGGCCAGCGCACCAACCTTTTCTATCAGGCACCCAACGACATGACCATGCAGCGCAACATGGACGGCCTCTACTCCGCGCTGCTCGAAGGCCGCTTCTTCTTCGACTTCCTCCACGAGGACCAGCTCGATCCGGACCGCCTGAAGAAATACACGGCCGTCATCCTTCCCAATATCGCGCTCCTCAGCGATGCGCAGTGCGCGCAACTGCGTGCGTACGTTAACCAGGGTGGCTCGCTGCTCGCGACCTTCGAAACCAGCATGTACACCGATCAAAACGCGCGCCGTGCCGACTTCGGCCTTGCGGATGTGCTCGGCATTCACACGGCCGGCAAGGTCATCGGGCGGCGCGGCAACTCGAACCCCTTCTACGCGCGCATCGAGCGCCAGCACGCGATCCTCGCTGGATTTACCGACACAGACTGGCTCCCTGGCGCCGAGTATCGCCAGCCCGTCGCCGCCGTCGAGAACCCCATCCTTACTGTGGTCCCCGGCTTCGTCGCCTATCCGCCGGAGCTCTCCTACCCGCCAACCCCGCAAACCACGGAACCAGCCGTCGTACTACAGGAGCGCGGCAGCAGCCGCACCGCGTACTTCCCCGGCAACATCGAACACAGCCTCTGGATCGCCGGCAACACCGATCTCAGCCGCCTGCTCCAGAACACGATTCGCTGGGTCGCAGGAGAAACCAATCCAGTCACGATCGAAGGCGACGGCCTCATCGAGGCGTTCGCCTGGGAGACCGATCCAGGGTTCGCCGTGCACATCCTCAACTACACGAACCCCAACACCCACCGCGGATGGCTGCGCGCGTTTTATCCCATCGGCCCGCAGCGAGTCCGCTTACATCTGCCGCCCGGACGCACGATCAGGAAAGCCGAACTGCTGCGTGCGGAGAAGAAGATTCCGTTCACGATGAACGGCGGCGTGGTCGAGTTCACGATTCCATCGATCGACGACTACGAGATTGCGGCGCTCACAGCAGAATGACGATTCGAGCAGCCTGGTCTTGCCCCCGGTAGAGTGTTGGCGCGGAACCAGTCCCAACCAGGCAGAGAGATCGCGACCTTTGCGAACGTGATGCCATTTCCGATGGCCGCGAGCATCAGTAAACGTGGGAATGAATATCTGCGCCGAATGTTCCTGCATGGGGCCCGGTCGGTAGTGGCGCAGATAGATCGAAACCGCCTGGAGCAGTGTGCGGGAATTAGCTGGACATGCGTTTTCGGGTTTTGGGAGCGGTGCAGCCGGGCTGGATCTGTTCCAGGGTTTGGCGGCATCGGGAGAGTTTGGCCACGATGGAGTCGACGGTGGCGGTCCAGACGAAGGGTTTGGGGTTCTCATTCCAGGCGGCGAGGAAGTCCTCGATGGCGGCAACCAGATGGTCGACGCTGAGGAAGGAATCGCGGCGGAGGCGTTTGTTGGTCAGTTCGGCGAACCAGCGTTCAATCAGGTTGAGCCAGCTGCAGCTGGTCGGTACCGTGTGAACCACGAAGCGGGGGTGCTTGCTGAGCCACGCTTGAACATTGGGGTGTCCGTGTGTGCCGTAGTTATCCATGACTAAGTGCAGGACAGTCTTGCCGGGAAACTTCTGGTCGATACAGCGCAGGAAACT
>PMAM01000044.1 GCA_003152595.1 Acidobacterium sp. | reverse complement strand
CGACGTACCGTTGGCTGCAGGAGAACTTCAAAATGGCTACAGCTGAAACGACCGTCCGCGAAATTGCTCTGGACCAACCCGCCTCGATTCGCGTTTTCGAAAGATTGGGCATTGATTATTGCTGTGGCGGGCGCAAGCCGCTCGCCCAGGCCTGTGCCGAACGCTCACTCGACCTGCGCTCGGTGCTCGCCGCCCTGGAGAACACCGAAACTTCGAAGGACGCGAGCTCGAGCAGGTCATCGCCAGCGGTTCTAATCAGTTGCTGGATCTGCGGCAGTTCGGGACGATCGGCGCCGTGCCGTGCAACGACTTTCGTGGCGAACTGCCCGAGTCGCGGAATTTCCCGGCGCACATATTCGTGATGCGTTGTCACGATGTGTTGGCAAAGCAGTTGAAGGTCTTGATCGCGGAGGGGATCGCCACGAGCATCGTCATGAAGGAAAACACCAGCGCCGAGTAGCTCGAAATGCCCATGATGAACATGTGATGGGCCCACACAAGAAGCTGAAGACGGCGATGCTGACCGAGGAGAACGCGACCGCCGTGCAGCCAAAAACACGTTTATGGCAGAAACAAGCGATGACCTCGGAGATGATGCCCATTCCGGGCAGGATCATCACGTACACCGCGGGATGAGAATAGAACCAGAAGAGGTGCTGGAAGTGAAGCGGGCCGCCGCCTTTAGTTGGATCGAAGACTCCTGTGCCGGTCAGCCGCTCCAGAACCACCAGGACCAAAGTAATGGAGCTGCGAATACTGGTGCGATTGACTATTACCGTGGGTTGAAAATGGGTAAGACGCTATCTTGCGCTGGCTGTATCTTGCTGATTCTATGGAGCACCGGGCGGGAATTGAACCCGCGAATACTGGTTTTGCAGACCAGCGCGTTAGCCACTTCGCCACCGGTGCCCATCTCCGCCGCGCTTGTCTGACGCGGCGGTGACAAATGTCTGACGGCGTCCGACAATGTCGGACGCCAGCCGAAATTACGACTGCGGCTGCCCAGTCGTCCGCAGGTACGGCTTCACCGTCTTGTAACCCGGGAAGATCTTGTCCGCTTCCTCGTTCGAAACAGCGCCGGTAATGATGACGTCCTCGCCCGGTTTCCAGTTCGCCGGCGTTGCTACTTTGTGCTTCGCCGTCAGCTGCATCGAGTCCAGCACGCGCAGAATCTCGTCGAAGTTGCGCCCCGTCGTCATCGGATACGCCAGGTGCAGCTTGATCCGCTTGTCCGGGCCGATCACGAAGACCGTGCGCACGCACGCGTTGTGCGCCGGGGTGCGGCCCTCCGACGTATCGCCGGCGTCCCCGGGCAGCATGTCATACAGCTTCGCCACCTTCAGCTCCGGATCGCCGATCATCGGATAGTTCACCTGATGCCCGGTCACCTCCCGGATGTCCGGCTCCCACTTGTGGTGGCTGGCCACCGGATCGACGCTCAGCCCGATCACCTTTGCCCCGCGCTTGGCGAATTCCTTCTCCAGCCCGGCCACCGTCCCCAGCTCCGTCGTGCATACAGGGGTGAAATCCTTGGGGTGCGAGAACAGCACCGCCCAGTTGTCGCCGATCCACTCATGAAAATGAATCGTCCCCTGCGTCGTTTCTGCTGTGAAATCAGGGGCAATATCGTTGATGCGCAGCGTCATGCAATCTCCTTCCAGGGACTTCTCCCCGTACGACCTGAATTGGAAGCGCAAATAAAAAACCACCCGGTCAGCGGGTGGTTCTGAGGATCACAAAAACCCTGGATCGCCTTCTCTCAGATACGCACCCGCGCCGCGCAGCCACAACAGCAGCAGCACGCACACATACGGGTTGGAGAGAAAGCGTTCACTTGTCAACAGCCTAGGGCCAGGCGCAGGCAGCTGTCAACAAGCATGCGCGCCCAGCCAACCGGCCATTCCGTCCTTACTGCACCGGCGGCGTCTGCCCCAGCGTCTGGTAGTTGTGCGCGATCTGGAACGTCATCGCGCCCACATACACAAACTGCGCCGCGCGCGCCAGCGAGCGCCTGTTGTGGCGCACCAGAAAACGATATGCCTCGTAATTTACGGCCACCGTGCCCGCCTCAAACGCCGCAAAGGCCGGCTTGTTTTTCACCAGTCCGTTCGGCAGCTCGGCCTCGTGGTAGTACTGCGGCTCGGTCAGCGCCTTCTCCGTGCTCGTGTAGTCCAGCGCCCGCAGCGTCGCCGCCGCGCCCAGCATGCTCCAGTCCAGGATATGCAGCCCCGGCTTCTTCTCCTCTGCCTGGGGGGCACGCACCGGGTAGACGCCGCCCATCGCAGAGCTGCTGAAAGCCTCTTCAGGCTGCGCGTCAGATGCGACGGTTGGAAGCGGTGCATTCGCCAGCATCGCAGTTTGTTGGGCGGAACAAGTGGCAATACACGCTAACGAGAGAACTGGCAGAAACAGAACAGCAGAGGGGAGTTTCATCTTTTCCTCATCGGCTTGAACGATCGCAGGATTTGTGTGGTGATCGAGAGCGGCACAAATGCTGCAAGTCGTGCAATGAGTTTGGCTCGTGCCTTGCGGTTGGGGGGTCCGTGACGTCGAGCCTGAGCGCCACCACCGCAGTTCATCTTTTGATGAGTGAGTGTGGCACAGAAAGCGTATCGTTGTGCACTTATCTTGCGTCACTGCAACAAGTTACGGGAGGGCTAGGGATTCATGGCTCTCTAGTGAACGACAGGTGTGACTGTCACGCTCAGAACCGATTACCAGCGTGCGTGAGCGGACGCGGGACGATGGTTACCAACGCGCCCCAGCGCCTCCCGGCGCGTACCGACAAATCGCAGAAAATAAGATGCCAGCGCCCACAGGCACGGTAACCATCCTCGTGCCCTCGCCGCTGCGCCCGCATCGGACCCGGATAGTTCCAGTCCAAACGATGCGCGGAACGGTAACGGTATCCAGTTTGTTGCTAGCTGTCGATATACACAGGCGAGTGAATCACGATCCATCCCGGATTGTGCTCATCCCAGCGTTCGCTTCGCTGATTCCCGCCGCCTCCGGCTGCACGACAATCCGCTAGCTGGCCCGCTGCCGCGGCCCAAATTCGCTGCGGTGCCGGCTGTAGGTGAAGTAAATCACCAGCCCGATCAACAGCCAGATGAAGAACGCGGCCCAGGTCAGGACCTCCAGGCCCATCATGAGCACGATGCAGAAGATGATGCTGAGCACCGGAAATACCGGTCCCAGCGGTGCGCGGAAGGCCCGCGGCCGCTCCGGTTCGCGATAGCGCAGGATCAGCACCGCGATCGAGACCAGCACGAAGGCGAACAGCGTCCCGATATTCGACAGGTTCGAAACCGTGCCGATATCCAGCAGCCCGGCCGGAATACCGACCACGAACCCCGCCACCCACGTCGCTACCGCCGGCGTCCGGAACTGTGGGTGAATATGGCTGAAAATATTCGGCAGCAGCCGGTCGCGCGACATCGCGAACCAGACACGCGCCTGGCCCAGCTGGAAGACCAGGATCGACGAGATCATCCCCAGCATCGCCCCGATGAGCACGATCAGCTCGACCCAGTGCAGCGGGTGGCCACCCGGAGTGACCGAGAGCCGCCGCAGCGCATTCACCACCGGAGCCGCGTCGCCCATGATCGACTGCCACGGCACGATGCCGCTCAGCACGATAGCAACGCCGCCATAGAGCACTGTGCAGGCCACCAGCGTAGCGAGAATGCCGATGGGCAGATCGCGCTGCGGGTTGCGGCATTCTTCCGCCGCGGTCGAGACCGAATCGAATCCGATGTACGTGAAAAAGATGATCGAGCCGCCGGAAAGCATTCCCGTCCAGCCGTTCGGCATGAAGGGATGCCAGTAGTGCGGCTTGATGAAACTGGAGGCCGCGAAGATGAAAGCCAGAATGGCGACGATCTTCACCAGCACCAGGACGTTGTTCGTGCGCGCGGACTCGCGAATCCCCCGCACCAGCACCACCGTCAGGATCATCACGATCAGGAACGCCGGGATGTTGAATCCGAAGTGCCAGCCCGGGTTATAGAGATTGTTGCCCTCGAAGTCCTGCAGACCCGTCGGCAGGTATGCGGGCGAAATCCATCGCAGCGCGGGATGGATGCCGAACCACTCCAGAAGCGCCTCAATGTGCGCGGCGAACCCTACGCTGACGCTCATATTGGAGAATGCATACTCGAGGATCAGATCCCACCCGATGATCCACGCGATCAGCTCGCCCATCGTCGCGTAGGTGTAGGTGTACGCCGATCCCGCGATCGGAATCATCGACGCAAGCTCGGCGTAACAGAGCCCCGTGAAGACGCACACGATGGCCACCAGCACCAGCGAAACGGCCAGCGCGGGACCGGCGCCGGGCCGGCCCGCCATCGCCGTGTGCGTCAGCAGGTAGTGAATCAGCGGAGTGTTGCTGATCTCCGGCGAGTCGAACTTCTGCCCCGCCATCGCCGTCCCGATGACCGTAAAGATTCCCGACCCGATCACCGCCCCGATGCCGAGCGCCGTGAGCGAGAGCGGCCCGAGGCTCTTCTTCAGGCTGTGCTCGGGATCCTCTGAATCGGCAATCAGCTTGTCGATCGATTTGCGCGCGAACAGCTGCGACCGAGGCTGGGTCCCTGCGGGCCGGGATGGAACCACGGGCTGATCGGGCAACGACAGCTCCTGCGGGGAGGAGTAGGTGTTGTGTGAGTGTAGCGGTTTCGTGGGGCCGGCGGAAGAGGGTTTCGCCAGCCCCGAGTTTTCTGCCCTGGCCCTGAGCGGCCGTTACCGCTTGGACTGTCCGCGCACCAGCTTCCTCACCTTCTTCTTCTGCGATCCGCGCGGCGTCGTCCGCTTCGCCTTGGGAGCGGCCTTCTTGCGCGCCGCCCGTTTCACTTCCTTGCGTTCTGCCTTGTCCGTAATCGATTTTGTATTTGCCATAGGTCCTTTGTGGGGCGGGTGTCAGAGCCTCTAGGAGTTTGTTGAAAAACAGTTTTGGACAGCCGAACAGAGTCGAATTCGGAATACCTAAACCCTCATCGAGGTCGTGCAAGCCGTTCTACGGGCATTCTGGCGCGATCCGATTTTCTAGTTTGATGGTTCGTGGACGTTTTTCAACAAACTCCTAG
>PMAM01000210.1:5175-27165 GCA_003152595.1 Acidobacterium sp. | reverse complement strand
ATGTTTTTTGTCATTCGTTGATTCTCCTCGGCCTTGTAGGATGCGAACGGCTGGCCACGCGAGGCGCGGGCGCCGGGGAAGAAACCCAGCAACCTATGCAGCTCGCGCCAAAGCAAAAAGCCCCGGCGAACCGGGGCTTTTGCTGTTTCAGTGGGAAGAAACTACACCTGCGCAACTTCTTCCTGGTGCTCTTCCTCGTCCAAGCCGTGGCGGCGCAGCAGCGTCGGCAGGTTCTGCGAGAAGGCCGAGCGCGGCATGACCATGTCGCAGCCGGCCTCGATGGCCTTCGCCTTCAGATCGCCCTGGAGGTGCGAGAGGAATCCGATGACCGAGGTTCCCTTCTTGATCTTCGATTTGATCTTTGGGATCAGCGTCAGCGGCTTGGCAGCGGTGTTGTTCAGGTCGAAGACGATCAGCGAGGGCCGCTCTTCCTCCGGAGCCTCGACGATTTTCGCGATGGTTTCGGGATCGTTCTTCACGAACGCGACCTTGATGCCGAGCTTGCGCGCAGTCTCATTGATCTTGGCGAAGAAGAACAGGTCCTCGACGAAGAAGAGAATGCGCGTGGGCGCGTCCTCGCGGATCGGCGGCGGTGGCGGTTCCCACGTGGCCTGATGCTCGGCGTGGTAGCCGTTGCCGTTCACGTTGCCGTTGCGGAACTCAATGGTCGATGGAGGCGAGTCGGCGACATTGCCATTGACCGTACGATAGCTGTGGTCCATGGGGCCGACAAACGTACGCTCGCGACGCTGCTTGGTGCGGCGGCGCCCTCCGCCCTGGCCGTTGCCATTGCCGTTGCCGTTGCTGNNCCGGGGGCGGTTGCTGATTCTGGGGCTGGGGCTGTGCCTGATTCTGGCCCTGGCCGCTGGCCTGAGCCGCGCCGCCCTTGTTCTTGTTCCGCTTGCGGCGACGACGGCGGCGACGTCCGCCACCGCCTCCCTCATCATGGAATTGACCCTGATTCGGTGACTGCGCCTGAGCCTGGTTTTCCGCGGGCTGAGGCTGATTCTGCTCTGTTGTCATGCCTGCACTTCCTGTGCGACTGTCTGTTCCTGACTCCAGCTTGCGTTTCTCGCCCGGATTTTTCTGGGCCCGGGCGGCCGCTGCGCTTCTTGGGTGATGCGCAACAACCTGACTCGCCGGGGATCAGTAACATTGGAAAGTTGTTATGTTCCGGCCTAAACCTGCATTACTACCGCAACGCACACGGCCGGAAAGTTTATACAGCGACGCAATACAATGGACTGGGTTCCAGGACCCCAACGGCTCCCGCTCTGTTGACTGAGGAGTGAGACGGGGGAACGCAACCGGCTGCCACGCCGATCAACGGAACGTACTGGAGTTGCCGTCCGATGCCGATTCAACCCTCGGACCCGGTGTTTTCTTCTGTAACCGCGCTAGCGAGAACGGAGAATGCTCGACCGGGGTGATTCCTGACTCTCGAGAATCGCAGCGAGCCTCGCGGTTTTATCAGCGTGGCATCAGCCGCTCGATAGGTAAAAATAATAGTACTCCCTCGCAGCAGAGCCTGACAAGTCCTTTGATGCCTCGTCTGTCGACGATCCCGGAACGGGAATCCGGTTATACACAGGGCGGCATGCAGGCCCAAAACAGAAAAGCCATCCGCTGGATGGCTTTTCCGCGTGACAACCAGTCACTGGCCTCCCTGAAGTTGCCCTTGATCTTGAAACGTACAGAGAACCGCTGGATCAGGACATTTTGTCATCCCGGCCGGGGCAGAATCTCGAAGGACGTGCTCTCGTCGGCCGGAATCTTGTTCGCACCGGCCCTCTTTCGGGGGCCTTGGGCGTCGCTGGCGGTAATAATCAGTGCAATCGGGGGGCCTTTTAGCCGATCCAATTGAATCAAGGATTTGGCGCTCTTTGGCAGGTTCCTTTCATTCCGAATCCCGTAGAACTCCCGAGCCGGTGGTCCTGAAATCCATAATACGGACGATCGGTTTATGGAACCAGGATCGCTACGTTTGGCAGTGGGGGCAGTAATGGGTCCCCCGCCCAGCGAGCACAATGCGCCGGATCGGCGTCCTGCAGACCCGGCAGGGCAAGCCCTCCCGCCCGTAGACTTTGTGCTGAATCTGGAAGAACCCTGCCTCTCCGTCGGCGTCCACGTAGTCGGACACGGACGAGCCGCCGGCCCGGATGGCAGCCTGTAGAACTGTCCGCAGCGACTCGTGCAGACGGCTCAGACGCTCGCGGCTCAATCTCCCGGCCACGCGCGTCGGCCGGATTTTGGCCCGGAACAGGCTCTCGTCAGCATAGATATTGCCGACGCCATGCAGCAGGGACTGATTCAGCAGCGCCGCTTTGATGGCCAGTTTGCGGCCGCGGAAGAGCCCGGCAAAGTCGTCGGGGGAAATTGTCAGGGGTTCGCGCCCGGGTCCGGCGAAGCTGGCCCCCTCCATGAACTGCAGCCGCCCGAAACGCCGAGGATCGACAAAACGCAGCTCGCGTCCCGACGCCAGTTGCAGGATGGCGTGCGTGTGTGGCGGAACCGGAACCTCAGGAGCGGAAACGAGGAGCTTCCCCGTCATCCCGAGATGCACGAGCAACTGCCTGGTGGTCGCGCGACCCGACTTCGCCGTGAGGTCCACGACGATATGCTTGCCCACCCGGCGCACTTTGCCGATTCGGAACCCGGGAAGCGCGGAGGCCATTTCCGCGGGCGGCGTTTTGAACGGTTCTTTATAGTGGCTGAACCAGGCCGAGACGATACTGTCGCCGCGAACGCGCCGGTTGACGCCGTTGGCAATGGTTTCTACTTCGGGGAGCTCGGGCATGGGGCAAATTTGAGTGTACGGCCAGCCGGGCTCAGGGCGCCCGCGTGCGTCCAGGATTCCGGCCGTTTCGTCCAACTGGCGTCCGAGGATTTCAGGAAGAGAGGACGATGCGCCAAAACCGTTTTGAGTTCGAAATGATCATGATGGTTGTGGTGTTGGCGGCAGCGCTCCCCGCATTCGGTCTGAGCCATTGCGCCTTCCAGCGCGCCGGTGACACCTACACCGGCGGCTGCGGCCCGCTCTTCGATCAGACGCCTGCGATGACGCTGGCCCGCGAAGCGGCCATCACCACGGGAGTGTGGAGCACGGATGTGCGCCCAACGTCCGCCTGGATCGGCACCATGACCGACGATGGCGACACCGACTCGCTCGAGCTGGAAATTGACGCCGGCGGATCGGGGGTTCTGCGGACAGAATATGGATGGTTCGCCGTGACCCAGTTTGTGGCATCGGCCACGATGAGCTTCGACCTCGACGCCTCGCAGGAAATCCAGCCTAACGCGCTCGATGCCGAAATCGTTCGCAGGGCGGCCGCGATTCTTTCTTCCGACAACGTCTGGAACCGTGCCGACAATCGCAAGTGTCCTTCGGCCGCGACCACCTGGAGCATCTATTGCGCGACGGAAAAGGCGACCATCGAGGTGACCGGCGGCTTCCACCACCGTCGCCCGGCTCTGGAAACCGTGCGGGAGATCGTGGACCAGCGCACCCAGGGCCGCCCTTACCACCATCGCCTGATGGATTACAACAACGATCCTTCGACACAGCTCAGCGATGTCGAGAGCCTCTTCTCCGCCGCACTCAGGCAAATCGAGCGCGCCAACAGCCGTAGACGCGCATCGCTCCGGCGCGCGCCCTTGACGCACGCCGCTATCTGCCCGGATAGTTGGGATTCGTCTTCCTGACTATCCATCGATCGAGGCAAATCATCATGCGAACCGGAGCAGCGTTAGCGGGGTTGTTGTGCGGAACCATGGCGTGTGCGCAGAACCCAGCTGCGAAGAACGCCCCGCTGGCTCCCTTCGTGAAGGTGAAGGCCGACACGATCGTGCTCGAGCATGTGCGGGTCATCGACGGCACTGGCGCGCCGGCGAAAGAGGATCAGCGCATCGTGATCGAAAACGGAAAGATTGCGAACGTGTTCGGGGGAATGGGGAACCAGCTCTTCCCGGCAAACACGGAGCACATCGACCTCACCGGCAAGACTGTTTTCCCCGGCCTCGTGGGCATGCACGAGCATCTTTTCTATCCGCTGCCCGACGGGGGATCGGGACTGCTGCCGCTCTATGGCGAGATGGCCGACTCCGCGCCGCGGCTCTATCTTGCCGGAGGCGTCACAGCAGCACGCACCGCGGGCAGCCTCGAGCCCTACACGGACATTTCAGTCAAGCAGGCCATCGACGAAGGCAAGATTCCAGGGCCGAAGCTCTTTCTCACCGGGCCTTACCTCGAAGGCGCACCGGCGATCGGCCCGCAGCTGCATACCCTCACGGGTCCTGACGACGCCGCGCGCACGGTCGACTACTGGTCCGCTGAGGGCATGACGTCGTTCAAGGCCTACATGCACATCACGCCCGAGGAGCTGAAGGCGGCCATCGACCACGCGCACGAGCACAGCATCAAGGTGACGGGGCATCTTTGCTCTGTTGGATTCAAAGAGGCAGCCTCACTCGGCATCGATAACCTCGAGCACGGGCTCGTGGTCGACACCGAGTTCTACTCGCAGAAGAAAGAGGGTGCGTGTCCGGGGCAGCATCCGCCGCAGGCCGAGCTGGCGAAGTTGGACGTGGAAGGTCCGGAGATTCAGGGAACGATCCGGGACCTGATCGCGCACCACGTCGCCGTCACGTCAACGCTGGCCATCTTCGAGAGCTTCGTGCCGAATCGTCCGCCGATGAATGAGGAGATGCGCGTCCGGAGCTCGCTCCTGCCGGACGCCTGGGGCAGCTACGTGACGACGCGCGCCTCCATCGCAGAGCACGCGGCGGACGCGACCTGGACGACGCTGCTCAAGACGGAGATGCAGTTCGAGCGCGATTTCGTGAAGCAGGGAGGGCTGCTGATGGCCGGATGCGATCCCACCGGCTACGGCGGCGTGCTGCCGGGTTTTGGCGATCAGCGCAACCTCGAACTGCTCGTCGAGGCCGGCTTCACGCCGGAGGAGGCTATTCACATCGCGACTGAAAATGGCGCGCAGTGGCTCGGCGAAGACAGCCGCATCGGCACGATCGCCATGGGGAAGGCTGCGGACCTGGTGGTGGTCGATGGCAATCCTGCGGCCCATATTGCCGACGTCGAGAAGGTCGACACTGTTTTTAAGGATGGCGTGGGCTACGATCCGCAGAAGCTGATCGAGTCCGTGCACGGGCTCGTGGGACTGCGGTAAACGCGGGCCAACTCCATTACGGCTGCGTTCCGGAGCCCATCTTCGTCCGCAGGCGCGACTCCGCCTCGTCGCTCCAGTACTTCGCCTTCAGGTGGATGAACACCGACGAGTACGGAAGGGTCGAGTTGGTCTTGAGCACCAGCACCTGGAACATGTGGCTGTCCTGATCCACCATGTCAATCAGCTTGCCGTGCGCCTGCGACTGCGCCGGATACGCGCGCAGCAGATCAGCCAGGTTCACCCGAAACTGCGAGATTCCCGGCGCATCCTGATCCGCAACATAGGGCAACTCTGCGTCGGTATAGATGTCCGGGCGCAGATGTTCGGAGTTTTCGATTCCGGTGAGAACAACCCGCAGAACCAACGTGGGCGCCGCGTGCGTATCGATGGTCTCGATGCCCGGCGAGCGTTGCAGGGGATAGGCCGAATCGACAATCAGGATCCAGTTGCGGTGGCCGAGCAGCGGCAGCGCGTGCGCAACTTTGGCCTGCCAGGATTCCGGCTCCTGCGCCCGCGCTATATGCGGAACAGGCGCAGCCAGAAACACGGCAACGGCGACGAGTTTCCTCAGCATCGGACGAGTATCGCAGATTGCGCGCGATGGTTTTGCGCGCGAACACTGGGAAGGACGGCCGCACAGGCGGATTCGCTCAGGAACCTGCACGGCCGGCCTGCGCCCGCAGCCGCTACGCTTCCTTGTACAGAGCGGCTCCCGCAATCGTTCCGATGATGCAGGCCAGGAAGTCACCGATAGTCGCGTACAGCGCCAGGTGGTGCGGGTACGTACCAGGAATCACCATGAAGAAGCAGTTCGCCACCAGCGAAGCCAGCACCCAGGTGACCAGCCCGGCATACACCGCCGTCTTCGGTCCGGCGCTAAACCGCGGCCGGATCGCAGCGTAAATCCACACCGCACTCAGCCCGATTATCAGCCCAACCAGGTTGAACTCGACAATTTGGATTGTGATCAGCGGGGGTCTGCCCAGCGTCTGCATCGCCAGGTTCCATTGCGGACCCAGCCACAGGGCCTGGATCAGACTCTCAATGATGTCTCCGACAATCCCAGCTAACAGGCCACCCAAAATCCAGCGGCCGACGTTGATCTTGCCCATTACAGCCTCCTTTGTTTTCGGGGGATGCGGAAGTATAGGCCTGCACCAGAAAGTGTGCAATCGTTTTTATTTTGGCGTCGCGGGAGACGAGTCAGCTCTTAAGAATGCGTTCCTCAAGCATGACGGTGACCCGGTCGCCCACCCGCTTGCCAATGGCCTGCAGGATCTCGCTCTTCACCGGCAGCTTGTGCCGCCCATCACCCAGCGCCATGAAGGAGCTGCGAAACGAAACACCGTTCACTGTGCCGCGCACCTTGACCAGCCCGCGCGTGCCGAAAAAACTCACCGATTCCGGCCACACGACGTACGTCCAGCCACCCTTCGCCGGGCTCTTTTCGAGTTTTGCCCTGAATACTCGATCCAGCTTCATCGCTTCCTCTAAATGGATGACGTCGGCGTTCATTCGAATGGAGATCGAAGTGGCTGTCAACTGCAAACAGATGCCCGCTGCGCGGTTGGCCTACTGCAGCAGCGACATCGCCACGCTGGTCATGGCGGTCACGCCCGTGCGCAGCGTCGGCTGGGGCAGCGGCTCGAAGCGGCTGGTATGCGGCCCCGGCAGTTCCTTGCCCTCCGCCTTCGCCGCCGCCAGCTTTGCCGGATCCATCGCGCCGAGGATGAAATACGTCAGCGGGATCTCGTGCTTCGGCAGCGCGAACACGCCCACATCCTCGCTCGCCATTCCGCGCGGCAGATCGATCACGTTGCTCGCGCCCAGCGTCTTCACCAGGGTCGCCTTGATCTGCTCTGTCTGCGCCGGATCGTTATACAGCACCGGCGTCGACTCGTCCTCCAGCACGGTCACCGTCGCCGCCTTCTCCGGAGGCAGCCCGGCCGACGCCGTGATCCCTGCCGCCATCTGCTTCAGTCCCCGGATCACGGTGTCGCGGCTCTCGTCGGTGAACGAGCGCGTCGTCAGCTCGAGCTTTACCTCGTCCGGAATGATGTTGCGTTTCGTCCCGCCTTCGATGTGCCCGACCGTCACCACCGTGGGATCCTGCGGGTCTTCTTCACGGCTGACGATGGTCTGTATCTGCGTGATGTACAGCGCTGCCAGCGTGACTGGATCGCGCCCGGCCTGAGGATAAGCGCCGTGTCCGCCGATCCCGTGGATCACCACATCGATCGACGTCGAGCTGGTGGCCGAGGGCCCGCTTCGAATCCCTACCGTTCCGGCTGCCAGCCCGTTGGTGTCGTGCAGCCCGATGATGCGGTCGGGCCGGCCGAAGCGCTCGTAGAGATGATCCGCCAGCATCGCCTTCGCGCCGTCAATCGTCTCTTCCGAAGGCTGCCCGACGAGCATCAGAGTTCCATGCCACTGGGACTTCATCGCCACCATCGCGCGCGCTGTACCAATGAGCACAGTCGTGTGAACATCGTGCCCGCACGCGTGCATGACGCCCACTGTCTGCCCGGCCCGGTCCTTCATCGTCACGTGACTCGCGTAGGGGACACCCGTTTCTTCCACGATCGGCAGGGCATCCATGTCGGCGCGGATCATCAGCGTCGGCCCCGCGCCATTCTTCAGGATTCCCACCACTCCGTACGCCTGCGACCCGTCAGGATACTTTCCCACGCGCTCCGTCACCGTGTAGCCGGCCTCGCGCAGCGCGTCGGCGAGGAGGTGTGACGTTCTCGCCTCGAAGTGCGACAGCTCAGGGTGGGAATGAATGTCCTTATAGATATCGACGAGCACGGGCAATTCGGAATTGACGAAGGAAGGTACGTCCTGAGCAGCGGCTGCCGCAGCAAGGAACACGAAGGCCGGGATCACGAAGGCTCGCATGAAAATTTCCTCGGGAAAGAAGCGGGGGACAGTATACGGGATCGCGCCGCGAGCGCCGTTTCAGCCTCTGTAGGGCCGCAGCGCCAGCACCGCGTTCAGTCCGCCGAACGCGAAGGAGTTCGACAACGCCAGCTGTGGCGTCGACGGTTCATTGTGTAACAGTACGTGATCCAAATGGAGCGCTGGATCCACTTTCGACGCGTCCTCCCCCAATCCCGCGCTCGCGGGCAGCAATCCCCGCTGCAACCCAAGCACGGTCGCCAGCAGTTCCATCGCCCCCGACGCCCCGATCGCGTGCCCGTGGAGACCCTTGGTCGAACTCACCGCGATTGTCCGCGCCCGCTCGCCAAAGACCTGGTACATGGCCTCGGCTTCCACGCGATCGTTCGCCTCCGTCCCGGTCCCGTGTGCGTTGATATAGCCCACCTCGTCCGGACTTGCTCCCGCATCCTCGATCGCCTTCCGCATCGCGGCCGCCGGCCCCGCGGGATTCGGCTGCGTGATGTGGTGCGCATCGGACGACATTCCGAATCCGACAATCTCCCCAAAAATTTCCGCGCCACGGGCCTGCGCCGAATCCAGCGCCTCAATCGCCAGCACCGCTGCGCCCTCAGCAAGCGTCATCCCATCGCGATCCTCAGCGAACGGCCGGCACGCCGTCGGCGAAACCACATGGAGTCCGTCCCATCCTTTTAGAAAGGTCAGCGTCAGCGGCGCCTCATGCGCGCCGGTCAGTGCGGCCTTTACCGCGCCCGACCGAACCATCTGGAAAGCCAGCCCAATCGCGTGCCCGCCCGAAGCGCACGCCGTGCTGAGGGTGAAGGCGGGCCCCGTGATGCCATGTTCCATGCTCACGAGACTCGTTCCCGCATTCGCCATCGCACGCGGCACCGTCAGCGGATGGACCCGCGCCCCGCGCGCATACAGCTTCTCGTACTCGGTCTCTTCCGTTGTGCGCCCGGCCGTGGAGCATCCGAGGACCACCGCGATCTCATCCGCAGGATAGGCGCCCACAAGGCCCGATTGCTCGACCGCCTGCCGCGCCGAAGCAATTGCAAACGCCGAAGATCGCTCCCCGATCTGCCGCTGGTTCGCCATCAGCCACTCCTGCTGCGGGAAATCCTCCACCGTCCCGGNNGCCCCGGTGATCACGACCCGCGTCATGCTCTGGCTTGGGAAGTGGCGCCCTTCTGGCGAAGCGCGTCTTCAATTCCCGTCACCATGTCGTTCACCGTTTTGATCTGGCCCAGTTTGCCCTCCGGAATCTCGATCTCGTACTTCTCCTCGATGTCGAAGGCCAGGCTCACCCGGTCCAGCGAGTCCAGTGCCAGCTCGTCGAAGGTGCTGTCGAGGCGTATCAGATCCGGTGGAATGCTTTTCTGTTTCGCGATGAGTGCGATGCACTCGCCGGCAATCGAATTCATGGCTGCTCCGTGCCCGTACCAGGAGAATACATGCTCAGGATGCCCCGCCCTGCTGCGCCCGATCAAGCGGTTGCGAAGCGCTCCGCCTGAATCCCACCAAACCGCTCGCTCCGGGGCGAAGAAGAAACGAAAACCCGAGTAGAATAGGCGGATGCTCTCCCCGGTGACCCCAGTCCCGGAGATCCCACTGGACCTCCCTATTCCCGACTCCCTGCGATGGGCGCACCCGCTTGTGCAGGAGTGGTTCGTGCGCCGCTTCGGTACGCCCACTGAGCCGCAGGAACTGGGCTGGCCTGTCATCCGCGACGGCAGGCCCGTGCTCATCTCCGCACCCACCGGCTCCGGCAAGACCCTCGCGGCGTTTCTCATTTGTATCGACGGCCTCATCCGCAAAGCGCTCGAAGGCCGGCTGGGCTGCGAAACGGAGGTCGTCTACGTCTCGCCGCTGAAAGCGCTCTCGAACGACGTCCAGAAGAACCTCGAAACGCCTCTGAAGGAAATTCAGCAGCTCGCGCTCGAGCGCGGGTACCTCTGCCCACCGGTTCGCGCCGCTGTCCGCACCGGGGATACGCCTGCGGCGGAGCGCCGCTCGATGCTGAAAACACCACCGCACATTCTGGTCACCACGCCGGAGTCGCTCTACATCCTGCTGACTGCGCAAAAGAGCCGCGAGCACCTGCGCCGCGTGCACACCGTGATCGTCGACGAGATTCACGCCATCGCGGATGACAAGCGCGGATCGCACCTGGCGCTGAGCCTGGAGCGCCTCGACGCTCTCGTGACCGGCGAAAACACGCTGATGGCCGGCGCCAGCCTGCTTTCGTATCCGTCACCGTTACGTATTGGTCTTTCCGCCACGCAGAATCCTATCGAACTGGTCGCGCAGTTTCTTGGGGGTGCTCGCGGCGACGAAGTCGAGATTGTCCAGGCAGGGCGGCGCCGTTCGCTCGATCTCGCCATTGAAGTCCCGACCGACGAACTGGGCTCGGTCGCGACGATGTCCATCTGGGAGAGCGTCTACACCCGTATCGCCGAGCTCGCGCTCGAACATCGCTCCACACTGGTCTTCGTCAACACGCGGTCGATGGCTGAGAGGCTCGCCTTTCAGCTCGGCGAGCGCCTCGGCGTGGAAAACGTGGCATGCCACCATGGCAGCCTCTCGCGCAAACTGCGACTCAATGCCGAACATCGCCTTAAGCATGGCCAGGTTCGCGTGCTCGTCGCGACCGCGTCGCTCGAACTCGGCATCGACATCGGGACGGTCGATTTGGTGTGCCAGATTCAGTCGCCGCGCGCCATCTCGGTCGGCATGCAGCGTGTCGGCCGCGCCGGCCACTGGCGCGGCGCTATTCCTAAAGGCCGCTTCTTCGCCCTCACGCGGGACGACCTTATGGAGCAGGCCGCTATGATCCGCGCTATGCGGTGCGGCGTGCTCGATCGCCTCGAGATTCCGCCGAAGCCCTTCGACGTGCTGATGCAGCAGCTTGTCGCCACCTGCGCATCGGAGACGTGGGAAGAAAAGACGCTCTTCGAAGTGTTTCGACGAGCGCAGCCTTACCGCGATCTCCCGTGGGAGGAATTCGACCAGGCGCTGCATCTGCTGACCGAGGGCATTGAATCCAGCCGCGGCCGCTACGGCGCCTACCTGCTGCGCGATCGCGTGCAGGGACGTGTGCAGGCCCGCCGCGGAGCGCGCACGACAGCGATCACCAATGGCGGCGCCATCCCGGACGCTGCTCTCTTCCCGGTGATTTTGCAACCGGAAGGGGTACAAATTGCCACTCTCGACGAGCACTTTGCCGTCGATTCTTCGCCCGGCGACGTCGTGCAGCTGGGCAACGCCAGTTGGCGCATCCAGACCATCGAAAGTGCCGGCCGCGTTCTGGTCGAAGACGCGCACGGAGCCCCGCCCACGCTGCCCTTCTGGTTTGGCGAGGCGCCACAGCGTACGCGCGAGCTTTCGGAATTCGTCGCGGGGCTGCGTGAGGAAATCGACGAGCGCACCCGCAACGTCCTGCCCGGCTACGTCAGCCAGGCCAATCCAGAGGTCGCCGAAGCGGCAGCGTTTCTAAAAAGCGAGTGTGGCGTCGACGATTCCGGCGCCGAACAACTGATCGCTTACGTTGCCCAGGGCCGCGCCGTGCTCGGCGTCGTTCCATCTGTAACAACCATTGTTGCAGAACGGTTCTTCGACGAAGGCGGCGGCATGCAGCTTATCCTGCACGCGCCTTTCGGCGGGCGCATCAACAAGGCTTGGGGCCTTGCGCTGCGGAAGCGCTTCTGCCGCGGCTTTAATTTCGAGCTGCAGGCCGCGGCGACCGACAACGGCATCAACATCTGTCTTGCGGAACAGCACAGCTTTCCGCTCAGCGACGTCTTCCATTTCCTGACTACACAAACGGTCGGCGAGCTGCTCGAGCAGGCGTCGATCGCCTCGCCCATTTTCAAGACGCGCTGGCGCTGGGATGCCTCGCGGAGTTTGCAACTGTTACGGTTCCAAAAAGGACGCAAAGTCGCACCGCAGATTCAGCGCATCCGCAGCGACGATCTTCTGGCCAGCGTCTTCCCCCAGGCTGCGGCCTGCTTCGAGAACATCGAAGGCGATATTCAGATCCCGGACCATCCGCTGGTGAAGGAAGTCATGCGCGATGTCCTGCAGGAGGCGATGGACCTCGACGGCCTTAAAGCCGTGATTGAAGCGATGCACGACGGACGCATCCGTTGCGTCGCTGTGGACACGACCACCCCCTCCGCCTTCGCCCACGAGCTGATCAACGCCAAACCTTATGCCTTCCTCGATGATGCCGGCCTCGAGGAGCGGCGCGCGCGCGCCGTCCAGTTGCGCGGTGTCCTGCCCGATGCCGAACTCGGCGAGGCAGGCCGCCTCTCGCAGGAAGCGATCGACGAAATCCGCCACGAGATCTGGCCCGATATCCGCGACGAACACGAGCTCCACGACCTGCTGTGTTCGCTGGTCGTCGTTCCTGTTGAGACCACCCGCCATCCGGGTGCCCGGGATTGGGACGTATTCCTCGCCCGTCTTGAGCGGTCTGACCGCGTTTTGACCGCCAGACGCCAGCAGGTGGCGTATTTTGTCGCGCCTGAACGGGCTCAATGGCTTAGGAATCTGTTGCCGGATGTGGAATTCTCTGTGGAAATGTTGAAAATCCCCGGCGAAGTCCCTGAGAACAGTGACATTTTGCGGAAAACGTTACAGGGATGGTTACAAATTCTCGGTCCTGTCACATCTGCCCGCATGGCACAAGAGCTCGGCCTCGATCCGGGCCCTGTTTTCCAGCAGATGGTCCACCTTGAATCCACCGGAACCATCCTGCGCGGCGTCTTCGAAGGCAGGCACGGTCGAGAATCTGTGCCCGACACTGAGATTGAATGGAGCGAGCGCCGCATCCTGCAGCGCATTCATCGCCGCACGCTCGCCACCCTGCGCAAACAGATCGAGCCCGTCACGCCGGCTGTCTATATGCGCTTTCTGCTCGACTGGCAGCACATCGGCGAGCAGCGCCAGGTGAGCGGCGAGCAGGGACTCCTGGAAGTGCTGCGCGGCCTCGAAGGATTCGAGGCCCCCGCGGGGGAGTGGGAGCGCTCCATCCTGCCGCAGCGCGTCGCCGGCTACGATCCGCGCTGGCTCGACGCTCTTTGCCTCACCGGGGCGGTGGGGTGGGGCCGCATCTCGCCACATCCTGCCTTCGCCGACGCTGCGAGCGGCGGCCCGCGCCGCGTGGTCCCCACCAGCATGGCGCCGGTGACCTTTTTTGTCCGCGAAGAGGCATTGTGGATGGATTTGTGCCTGTCACAGCGACAAATTCCCGAGGCGAACCTCAACGCCTGCCTCAGCGATCTCGCCAATCGCGTCCGTTCGCTCCTCACCGATCGGGGAGCGATGTTTGCCGCCGATCTGATCCGCATGCTCGGCGTCGCCGGTGAAGAGGTTCACCGCGCCTTGTGGGAACTTGTCGCCGCCGGCGTCGTTCATGCCGATGGCTTCGACAGTCTGCGCCTGCTTATCGATCCGCGGCGGAAGCGTGCCTTCACTGCGCCCGGCAGCACGAAGGCCAGCGCTCGCCACGCCTCTGGCCGCTGGGCGCTGCTCGCCGATCCGGAAGAGGCTGTCCCCGCCGGCGCGTTGAAGCACCGCGATGCTGAAGCCGCCGCACAGGCCGCCGCGCGTCGCGATCAGCAGATAGAATCCGCCTGCCGTATGCTACTTCGCCGCTACGGCGTCGTTGTGCGCGATGTGCTCGCGCGCGAAACCACGGTCCCGCCCTGGCGCGAACTCGTCGGCATGTTCCGCCGCCTCGAAGCCCGCGGCATGGTGCGTGGCGGCCGCTTCGTCTCGGGATTCGGCGGCGAGCAGTTCGCGCTGCCCGAGGCTGCCGATTCTCTGCGGGCGAACCGAACGCGCACCCTGGCCGACATGCCGCCGCTCACGATCGCCGCCGCCGACCCAATGAACCTCGTTGGCATCGTGGTTCCCGGCGAGCGTCCGGCGTCCATTGCCGGCAACTCCGTCACGCTGCCACTGGCGCCCACCGAGGCGGAGACCGCGGTCATCGAGATGCCCGCGCCGCAGACATTCGCGTTCGGTGCTCCGCTGGAAGGCGGCGCCCTTGCCTGACCCGAGTTCCGACTCCGCGCCGGCCCCGGCCACTCCCGAAAACAAACCCCTCGTCGAAGGCGAGGACTTCTACCGCGAAGGTCCCTACGTCGTTTTCACCGACGCCTACCACCTCCGGCGCGGGTATTGCTGTGGATCGGGCTGCCGCCATTGTCCCTGGCGAGGGCAGCTTGCGGAAGCCCCGATCAACGAGAAACGATAGCCTCATGGCGCGAAGCGCGTCCGCCCGGACGGGCAGTCCCCTGTATCCTTTTGAGAGCATGAGCAAGCTTTCGCATTTTGACGACGCCGGCGAAGCGCGCATGGTCGATGTCAGCGACAAGACCGCGACTCGCCGCGAAGCGGAGGCCTCTGCCTTCGTCGTGCTCAACGCTGCAACGCTCGCCGCTCTCCCGCACAACCCGAAAGGCAATCCGCTGGAAGTCGCTCGCATCGCCGGCATCCAGGCCGCGAAGCGTACCGCCGACCTCATCCCGATGTGCCACCCGCTGCCGCTCAGCTTCGTTGACGTCCGCACCGAAGTGGTTGCCGACGGCATCGCGATCCACGCGGTCGCCGCCACCACGGCCGGTACCGGCGTCGAAATGGAAGCGATGACCGCAGCTGCCGTCGCCGCGTTGACGGTCTACGACATGTGCAAGGCGCTGGATAAGGGCATCGTTATTCGCGATCTAAGGCTCGAGCGCAAATCCGGCGGGAAGAGCGGCGATTACGCGCGCGCAAAGAAACTATAAAATTCCACGCGGTTCAGCCAACCCAACAACCCACACTCTCATCGCCTGCGGACTGCCGCTTACGACCTACCACAGGCATCCGCTCCTCCACCGCGCTTCATCTGAAATAAGTGTTCCTTGTTCCGCGATGTCTGCGACTCATCCCAGCGAGGATCGGGTCCGGAGGGAGCGGATCGACCGAGCGGGGCCACAGCACGAGGCAAGTCCAATTTTTTCTTTGTTGAGGATGGTCCTCTCGGATGCCCCATGTACTGCTGACCGGGGGCGTGGGATTCTTTGGCGGAATCCTCAAGCGCCACCTGCTACGACAGCACTATGAAGTGACCAGCATCGATCGCGTGCCCGATCCGAGTTGGCACCCCCGGCTCACGAAAATTACGGGCGATCTGCGCGATCCGTGGCTGATGAACGAGGTTTTCGAGCGCGCCCGATTCGATGCCGTCTTTCACTGCGCTGCGGTGCTGGCGCACGGAATGTCGATCGACGAGCAGGATCTTTGGGCATCGAATCTCGGCGCCACGCGCATGCTCGCGGAGGCCTGCCGGGACTATGGCGTCCCCAGGCTGATCTTCACGTCCACGAATTGCCTGTGGGCGAGTAATCCGGGCCACCTGATATCCGAAAGCGAGCCTCCGGCGCCAGCCGAAATCTATGGCCGTTCCAAACCTGCCGCCGAAGAAATCCTCGCGCGCTACTCCCGCTATATGGGTGTAGTCGTCCTCCGCTGTCCCACCATCATCGATCGCGGACGGCTTGGCCTGCTGGCGATTCTGTTCGAGTTCATCCATGACGGAAAGACCGTGTGGGTGGTGGGCCATGGCCGCAATCGCTACCAGTTCATCTACGCGGTGGATCTTGTGCGGGCCTGTCTCGCGGCAATGCGTCCCGGTGAATCGGACATCTTCCATGTAGGTTCGGCCAATGTAAGACCGCTGCGGGACGTTTATCAGGCCGTCATCGACGCGGCGGGCAGTTCCTCAAAGGTCAGATCGCTGCCGCTCGGGCCAGCAGTGGCCGCCATGCGGCTTGCACACCGGCTGCACGTCTCGCCCCTGGGCCCTTACCACTACCGGATGATCGCCGAAGACTTCATGTTTGATACATCGAAGATTCAGGCGCGTCTTGGCTGGCAGCCCACGCTTACGAACGAAGAAATGCTGGTGCAGGCGTACCGCTATTACGAAACGCGCCGCGAGGAGATTCACCAAAGAGAGAACGTGTCGGCACATTCCCGGGCCACGCCGATGGGCGTAATCCGCCTTCTGAAGTGGGTGTCATGAACCGATTCCGCCCAGGCAACGCTGTCCTCCGCACCAACCCAGTGGCGTGGCCGGAGCCCGCCCTCGAGCCGGAGCGCGCGCGCCCGTTCCTTGTCGATGAAGAGTATCTCCGGGAGGAGCGCCGGCAATCGCGTGCTGCGCGATTCCAGCAATGGGTGCAGCTGGCGGTCCTCGTCGGATACGCCGCCTTGATTGCTGTCGCGATCCCCTTCCACGAACCATGGGCCGACGAGGCGCAGGCGTGGCTGCTGGCCCGCGACCAGGGCTTCTGGCACACGCTGTTCCACGCCATCCGCTACGAAGGCTCGCCGGGACTGTGGCACAGCTTTCTTTGGGTCCTGGCGCGCATGCACGTCGGCTACATCGGCATGCGCTGGATCACCGGGCTGGTCGCACTCGCCGGCGTTTATGTGCTGCTGCGCTGGTCACCCTTCCCGCTGATCCTGAAAGCTCTTCTGCCCTTCGGATTCTGGCTCGCGTACCAGGATGCCGTGGTCGCGCGCAGCTATGTGCTGTTTGCGATTCTGGCTTTTCCAGCCGCCGCCGTTCTCCGCAACATGAGCCGCGAGGATCATCCCGCGCGACGGGGACAGCTGGTTTGGCTCGCCATCATTCTCGGCCTCATGGCGAACCTCTCCGTTCACGGCTTCGTCGCATCCATCGGCTTCGCTATCGTGGCTCTCGCACTGCTCCGCCGCAAAGCCCGTGCCAGGAGACCGGTCTCTAAAACCGGCCCCGCGGCGATTCTCTGCTGCTTCTGGATGCTCGTTTTCGTCACCGTCTTTCCGCCCAGCGACGTGGACTTCCCTGCGGGCAAGAACATCCAGATGTCCACGCAGAAGATCTGGGCCGCTTTCGGCAGCCAGACAGCGAAAGCCGAATTGCAGCAGGAAAAGGTGGAGGGCTTGCATCCCCTGCCCGGCGAACTGCCGATGCGGCCGGGGCCGTCTTTCCAGAAGACTGCGGGCGAAGCGCGCCGGCACAGATCGCGCGCTTCCTCGGGGTTCTCACGCTTCCGGTCTCCAATTTCCGAATTCTCGCGCTGATCGCCTGTGCCCTGGCGATTGCGCAGGCGCTTGTTTTCAGATCAGCATGGGGCCAGATCGGCTGGGTTGGTCTCATGCCCTGGGCGCTCATGCTTGTGGTCTTCACCTGGATGTATCTGGCCCCGCGCCATGCCGGCATGATCTGGGAAGCGCTGATCGCTTCTCTGTGGCTCACGTGGCCGGCCGAACCCTCATCGCGCTGGTATAAGAAATGGCTGAACGGCCTCACGGTGGCAGCTCTTGTTGTGGTCGGTCTGAATCAGATGCAGTGGACCGCGCATGCGGTCTGGGACGACATCCACAAGCCTTACTCCGGCGATGAAGCGATGGCGCAATGGCTGAAGACAAACGAAGCTGGGAAGCGCATTGCCGGTTTCGGCTATCACTCCATCGGCATCGCGGCATGGTTTCAGGGTCCGCTCTACTTCAACCAGCCGGCGACCTGGTGGATCTGGAGCCAGGAGCCGCGGAATGATGCGCGCGCTCCCTTCGCCATCGCCACGCATCCTGACGTCATCGTTTTCGGCGGCTGGAACTGGAGCGAGCACAACGCCGACGTCAGCGAGGACTGGGTCAAGCCCAACCTCGCCACACTGAACAGCGTGCCGCTGAACGATGCTTTCCACATCATCGATTACGCCGAGGCGCATGGCTATCGCGAAACCCATCGCTTCTGCGG
The DNA here is from genome assembly GCA_003152595.1 of Acidobacterium sp. GTDB lineage: Bacteria > Acidobacteriota > Terriglobia > Terriglobales > Acidobacteriaceae > Palsa-343. The sequence goes on along the minus strand of PMAM01000210.1, from coordinate 9,285 downwards.
GCACGCCTTCCTGCGCAGCGGCTACTCGGAGGAACTTTGCCAGGTGGCGCTTGAGCCCGTGCCGGGTTCGGTTCCATCTGCCCTGGAAATGCAGTCCGCCCTATCTCTCACTCCGGTCCCAGTGAGTCCACGCTAGAATAGAGATGCAGGCAGACTGGGCGGCCGCTGTTGCAAAGCGCAAGCGATGCGGCAGAGGAAAGTCCGGACTCCGCAGGGCAGTGTGCCGGATAACATCCGGGACCTGGGCGTCAAAACCCAGGGACGGCCAGTGCCACAGAAAACAAACCGCCCGCACCCCGCGAGGGGTCAGGGTAAGGGTGAAAAGGTGCGGTAAGAGCGCACCGCTCCGGCGGCAACGGCGGAGGCACGGTAAACCCCACACGGAGCAAGACCAAATAGGGAACGAGTCCGGCAGCAATGCCGGCACGCGCCGGCCCGGCGCGGCAGCCCCGAAGGGGCGACCTGGAAAGCCACCCCGGCGAGCGAAGCTCGCGGGGGGCCGGTTCACAGGCCGAAAGTTCCGGGTAGGTCGCTACACACGAGCGCCGCAGCAATGCGTCGCCCAGAGGAATGGCCGTCCTCGACAGAATCCGGCTTACAGGTCTGCTTGTTGTCATGGCCCCGGTTTTCCGATGAGGAGAGCCGGGGCCTTCAAATTTTCGGTCAGATTCACGCCGCGTCCCCGTGGGTCAGTTCAGACATCGAAGCGCCGGTGTTGCCGGAGCGCCCTTACATCCCCGCCGCCCGCTTGGGCGCGTCCGCAAACAGGCTCGCGACAAAATCCAGCATGAAGAGTGGATGAACCGGCTTGGCGAGAATCTCGAACATGGTGCCCCGCTTGGCGGCTTCCTCCATCAGTGCCGGAGTGCCTGCGTGGCCGGAGAACAGCACCAAATGGCAGGCGGGGCGATTCGCCTTCAGGACCATCGCCAGATCGATGCCGTTCATGCGCGGGAGCATCACGTCGAGAATCGCCAGGTCGGGCTCCCAGCGCGCAATAATCTCGATCGCCTCTTCCGCCGAGAGCGCACACTGGACCTCGTACCCGTGCTGTTCGAAGATGATCGCCAGCGATTCCGTGATGGCGGGATCGTCATCGACGATGAGAATGCCGCGGCGTGCACCGATCCCCTTCATCGGGGGCCTCCTGAGCCGAAAAATGATGCGTTGAACAGGGCCGGTGCGGTCCTGGTCCAGGGACGTGTGGGGATCAGATCGCGCGGATTACCGGTCCGGGCGTTCGCAGGAGCCCGATGGGTAACCGTTTACTACGATGCGACCGAGGTGGGACCTGCGTTGCCATCGCACGGATCACCTTTTTGCAGCGCCCTGCCCATCCCCCGCTTCAGCGGAAGTGCTCAAAACCGCATGGCCTGACCACAACTGTCTTCCCATCATCGGTTTGCATCGTGATCCGGTCCCGCCCGCGTGTCCGTTTCCGGATCTCGCCAATCCCGTGCACCGGAACCCCCGCTATTCTCCGCGGTACGCGTGCTCCAGGCGCCGCCGTGAACAGCAGCTCGTAGTCGTCGCCGCCATCGAGCGCCTGATGGATCGCGTCCGCACCCTTCTGCGCCAGAGGATCGACCGGCAGCGCGGCCCGATCAATCGACGCCGCGACACCGGAGGCTTCGCACAGATGGGTGAGGTCCGTCGATAATCCGTCGCTGACATCGATGGCCGCGCTCGCCAACCCGCGCAGCCGCCGCCCCACCGCAATCCGCGGCTCAGGATAAAGATGCGGATGCCCTCGCGCGGCCTCGGTCAGTCCTGCGAATCTCCGAGGACTCTTCTCCAGCGCGGCCAGTTCCGCCACCGCTCCGCCCAGCGTGCCCGTAACGTAAATTCGATCGCCCGGCCTCGCACCTGAGCGCAGCAGCGCCTTGCCCCGTGGCGTCTGCCCCAGCGCCACGATGTCCGCGAGGATCAGCCCGGCACGACTGCCTGGAATCGCCGGCGACTCGGCCGTGTCTCCGCCGGCCAGCGCCACATTGTGCCGTCTCGCCAGCGAGAGAAATCCGTGCAGGAATCGCTCCACCCAGCGCGCCGGCAACCGCGCAGGAACCGCCAGAGATAGAAACACCGCCATCGGTTCTGCACCCATCGCTGCCAGATCGCTCAGCCCGCGCGCCAGGCATCGGTGTCCAACCGACTCTGGCGGATGCCAAGCGCGCCTGAAGTGCCGGCCCTCCAGGGTGAAATCCGTCGTCACGCAAATCTCGTAGCCAAGCCTGGGCCGGAGGATAGCGCAGTCGTCGCCAATCCCCAATCGAACCGCTCGCGATGCCGCGGACCCGCGCCCCGCCTGGCGACGGATGGCTTCAATCAGCGCCAGCTCGCCAGGAATCGTCCGGGATGGAGAACGCGAAGCCACTGAGATTCCCTGCGAACAGCATATCTGTCGGGCCGATTGCACTGCGCGCGCTGCAAAATCGCACCCCGGCCGCGTTCAACACACGCTTACTCAGTGGAAAACCCTGTTATCCACTTGATTTACAAAACCCCCGGCGCATGGAATATTCCTGCCGCTCCGGCGGCCGGAGGTTTTCATGGCGAAGGAAGCCTGGATGGACAACACGCATCTCCGCGTAACCTCGGAAGACGGCACCGTCTCCTACCTCTACGACGTGGATGCGAAGGGAGCGCGCACCTGCACGGAGATCGTCGAGCGGCAGTCCGACGGCACCACCAGTTCGCACCTCACCGCGCGCGCCCTCGATGACCTCTTCTGGGGCGGCGGCAACCGCCGTTGATCCCGCCCTCTGAATCCCGATACGGACGGCCATGCGGATAGCCAATCCCGGTATTCTGAATCAGACCGATATGGCGGATCAGAGCGAAGCCCTCAAAGCAAGAATCGAACCTTACATTGCGGAAGGTGGCGCGGCTGTCGGCGATCGTGCCGCCATGGAAGCCTTCCTGGAGTTGCGTCTGGCGCTCGAAGCCGGCCTCGTGCGCGCCGCTGAACCCGACGCCTCCTCCCCAACCGGCTGGCGGGTGAACGCCTGGGTCAAGCAGGGCATTCTGCTCGGCTTTCGCATCGGGCAGCTTCGGGCCTCGGGCTACGGCCTCTCCTTCGTCGACAAGGACACTTACCCGGCGCGTCAATTCACACCCGATCACGGCATCCGCATCGTTCCCGGCGGCTCCTCTGTTCGCGCCGGAGCCTACCTCGCTCGCAGCGTCGTGATGATGCCCCCCAGCTATGTGAACGTGGGCGCGTATGTCGATGAAGGCAGCATGATCGACTCGCACGCTCTGGTCGGCAGTTGCGCCCAGATCGGCAAGCGCGTACACCTCTCCGCCGCCGCGCAGGTGGGCGGCGTCCTTGAGCCGGTCAACGCCAGCCCGGTCATCCTTGAAGACGACGTGCTGGTAGGCGGCAACTGCGGCGTCTATGAGGGCACCATCGTCCGCAGCAAAGCGGTGCTCGCCGCCGGAACCATCCTCACGCGCGGTACGCCGCTCTACGATGCCGTGCGCGGCGAAGTCCTGCGAGCCGATCGCGACAATCCGCTGATTGTTCCCGAAGGTGCTGTTGTTGTGCCTGGTGCGCGCGCCGTGAGCCAGGGCAAGGGCAAAGAGTGGGGCCTCAGCCTTTACACGCCGGTTATCGCCAAGTATCGCGACGAAAAAACCGAGCTCAGTCTCGCGCTTGAAGATCTGCTGCGCTGACTACGCTTTCTCTTCTTCGGGTTCGTGAAGGAAGGGCAGCGGTGTTCCATTCTTCGCCGCCCAGCGGATGCTGGCGATCAGGTCGCCCATATTCGGCACAGTAACGTCCTGCACGGGAAGATATAAACCCAGGCAGTTTTCGCCCCATAGATGGCTGGCCATCAGAAACAGAGCCTTGTAACAGGCAGGCAACTCTGACTCGGACATCCTGGCACCATCCGGATAGTCCACCTCCAGCCAGGCGCGGTGCCGCTCCCACACTCTCTGCCGCACCTGATTCGTCTCATGTGCCTGGTGCCGGTAACGCCCTCTTCCGCCGCGCATGCCGAACCGCACATCGGAGATGCGAACCAGCCATCGTCCGCCCCGCCTCCGCGGCGCAATCCATGTTTCGCTGTCGGATTCGCCCCAGGCCTTCGACGCCAGCTCGAGCGC
>PMAM01000210.1:1767-5164 GCA_003152595.1 Acidobacterium sp. | reverse complement strand
GGCAGTTAGATTACTTAGGAGATCATCCCTGGCCTGATTAAGAAAGAGAGCTGGGATTCGATGCTGGCTCCCCGCAATCTCGGGTCATGCCGAGCGGCTCAGGCGACCTCGCCGATCTCGCGCTCAATCGAGCGATTCGTCATGAACCGCTCCAGGGCCTGCATCGCGCAGCCCTGCCCGCACAGATGATGCATCTCCGGGTTACGGCTCTCGGCGAAGTTCCACGGCAGCAGCGTGAATCGCTGGCCGGGCTGCCCCTCGTCGAAACAAGGGACCTCGCCCAGCACGTACATCCACCAGTGATTGGACTCGCCTTTCTTTTTGCCGCAAATATCGCAGGTGAAGGATACGTCCCAAACCATGATTACTCCCTGACAAACACGCTGTCCGCTACCGTACTACGGAACCGAAGCGGCGGCAGTAGCCCTTCCGGGGGAGGGCTCTGGATTTCCTGCCTCCATCCTCGTATGGTGTTCCTGCCATGGTTTGTACGCGTTGCCACGCGACGGAGTTTCGTCTGTCCAGCCTGCGCTTCCGCGACCTGGAACATCTGGCTGTGCTGCAATATCCTGTTCGCTGCCGTCACTGTCATCACCGCACCTATGGAAGTTTCCTGCTGGCCCTGATGCTCTTTCAGTTGCGCCGTCATCATTTTGGCCACAGCGAGAAACCATAAATACCCTCTCCCTGCTCAATGTGGATGGCCTGGCGCGTCCCGGATCCAGGCCGTCGCCTTACTGCGGCGCCGGTCCCCGTACGATTTGCACCAGGTTGTCAGGCTGAACGTGTTTTGCAAACGCGGCCTTCACATCCGCGGCGGTCAGCGCGTAGTACTTCTTCGCTGCCCGGATCGGCTCATCCAGGGGCAGTCCCACTTCCGCCCGCCCGAGCAACCCGCCCGCGACTGCCTCCTCGCTCGACTCGCTCAGCGGAATCTGCCGCAGCAGCAGCGCCTTGGCCTGCTGCAGCTCCGCATCGGACACATCCTGCGTCCGCATCTGCTCCAGATCCCGCACGATCAGCGCCCGCGCCTTCGACACATTCGGCGGATCGCACCCGTAATCCACCGAATAGCTGGCGCGCGTCTTCGACGCATCCATGCTCACGTCCACGCTGTAGACATATCCCGCGACCTGGCGCAGATCGTGATACAAACGCGTCGCGTAGAAGCCGCCGCCCAGCACGTGATCACCCAGCTGCAGCGGATAGTAGTCCGGATCGAAGCGGTTGATGTCGATCTGCTCGGCCAGGGTCACCGAGTCCTGTACCGCCTGCGCGTCCGGCACATTGGCTGCCGAAGCCTTGTTCACCGCAATCGCCGGCAGCGTTGTGTTCGGCTCCGGTCCCGTCGCCTTCCAGTCCCCGAACCATTTCTCGATGACCGTTTTCGCCTCGTCCGGCGTCACGTCCCCAATCACTACAATGGTGGTCAGATCCGGCCGCACCGTTGACGCGTGATACTGCTTTACGTCGTCCAGCGCCAGCTTCATCACGGTCTGCGGCGTCGCCTCGCGCAGCACCGGATCGTCCTTCGGCAGCAGCGCCAAATCCAGAGCGCGCGACGTCCGGTATCCCGGGCTCTGCAGATTTCCCGCGACAAACTGCGCCATCTGCTGCTGGGTGATTTTGAATGCCGGCTCCGGCAGCGCCGGGTGCAACTCGTTGTCGGCCAGTAACTGCACCCCGCGCGAGAAATACTCCTTGAGCACTTTCACGGAGAAGCCGTAGCCCGCGCTTTCGTTGGCCGCAATGTCGTCCAAAGCCTTCTGGAACGCGAGCCGGTCCAGCGTCGTCGTCCCATAGGAGTAGAGATCGTCGAGCACCTCGCCCACGCCCTCCTGTCCAGGAGGCGACTGCAGGTCCCCGTTATGTTTTACCGTCCCCATCACGGTCACCGTCGGGCTGGTGGTATCCGTCCGCACGATCAGCCGGATGCCGTTCGGCAGCTTCGTGTCCGACACCGGAATAAACGTCGTTGGCACCTGCAGCTGACTCAGCTCCTTCTCCGCCCAGTCCGGCAGCGTCACCGGCTTGGTAGGCGCCGAAGTCGTTTTCTCCGCGCCGCCGAATCCCTTCTCTGCAACCGGCTCGCCGTTCGGCGCCGGCTTCAGCGTCGCCGTGATGGTCGCCGCATTCAGCAAATACTGCTTCGCCACCCGATTCACGTCGGCCAACGTCACCTTCTTCATGGCCTCGATATCTTCATCGGGTGAATTGCGACCCTCGCCCGCCAGCGCGTCTGACCACACCGACGCCAGGTCCGGAATCGAGTTGCGCTGGAACTCCGCCTGCGCAATCTCCGCCCGCTTCGCCGCATCCACCAGATCGGCGGGCACACCGTTGGCCGCGTACTTGTTGACGATCTGCCGCATCTCGTCGAGAGCCGGATTCGCGTCCTGCCCCGCGGGCAGCGCTACGATCCCAAACCCGACGCTCGCCTTCGGGTACGTCTCCGCCAGACCGAATTCCGCCGCCAGTGCCTTACCCGCCGGCACCATGCCATACAAGTCGGCGCGCTGGCTTGCCAGCACATCCGAGAGAATCTGCATCGCCGCCCAGTCGGGTGAGTCCGTCCCGGGCATCCGCCACGCAATAAAGCCCAGAACATACGGCAGATTGCTGTCCAGCGTGAACGTGTCGGACTTGACCGGCTGCAGTTCGATCTTCGGGTGCGCCGGCACCGGATGGCTGGGAATGTCGCCGTAAAGGTTTCGAATCTTCTCCAGCGTCGCCGCCGGATCGATATCGCCCACTACCATCAGAATCGCGTTCGACGGTGTGTACCACTTGTCGGCAAACTCTTTCAGCATCGCGCCCGTCGTCTTCTCGAAGGAAGGCCGCGTGCCCAGCGCATCGTGCGAGTACGGTGTGCCCGCGAATAAATCGTCGTTGAGCCGGGTCAGAAATTTGTAGGTTGGATTCGAAAGGTCCCGGGCCACTTCCTGCTCAATCGCGCCCCGCTCGTGCTCCCATTCCGCGTCCGAATCGTCGATCCCGCGCAGACACGACGCCTCCGCCTGGAGTGCCACGTTCACGTCCGCGGCCGGCACCGTCTCGAAGTACTGCGTGATGTTCTGCTGAGTATCGGCGTTGTTGTCGCCCCCCATGAGCGCGAAGATCGCTGACGTCTGGTCCGCCGTCATCCCCTTGCACCCGCGGAACGCCATGTGCTCCTGCGCATGCGCCATGCCCGGAAACCCATCCGGCGTCTCATTGCCGCCCACCAGGAAATTGGTTTCCACCGTCACCACGGGCGCCAGGTTATTGCGGATGATCACTACCCGCATCCCGTTGGGGAAAGTGGCGCGGGTGACGGAGGTCTGGGTATCAGCGGCTCGGACGAGCGGCGCGGCGGCCAGGCACAGGAGCGCGATCAGGAATGGCAGGGTGCGGCGAC
>PMAM01000210.1:0-1744 GCA_003152595.1 Acidobacterium sp. | reverse complement strand
TGGACCGCCTCCCCTGAGACAGGCTCGCGGATTGTTACGCGTGAACGGGAACGTCGATCTTATGGAAGGTCGAGCTAACAACTTCACACGTCTGAACCCTCGGGGTTCCATCGATCACGTGTGCGAGGCTCTTGACCACTTCGGGGTAAGCGCTGGTGTTGTAGGCTTCCGCATCGGCTTTGTTGTCCCACAAACTGATGGCCGTCACATCCAGGCCGTTGGCGTTGGCAATCGTGATTTCGTCCCTGAATCCCTTTTGCTTGCGCAGTAAGGGCAGTACCTGGGTGTCAAATACGTGACCGAACTCAGAGAGCATTTTGGATTTCAGATGAACAGAGACATTGCGTGCGAACATAGGTCCTCCTTAAGAGGCCATTGTTAGCTAAGAGGGGATAACTTCAGATGGGCTGACTTAGTTCAGGAAACCTGAAAGAGGAGGAGGTGTAATAACCTCCTCATTTCTCACTGTATCCGAGCGCTATGTGTTTGTCCATCCGTGGCGCGGGAAGGCTTTGATGCGATGAACGCAGTTACTCATCCTCACCGATCGGCATTCCCGGCGGCGCCGGCACCGGCTTCGCCGGCACAAACTTCGCCGGATCCTTCAGGAACTCGTCGATCCGCGCAACCTCATACGCCATCCAGGCTGCATTCTCGCCGCCCGCGGAGTCGTGCGCATACTCATCGCGCAGCGCCTGCAGCTTTACCCGTAATGTGCCCCTCACCTCCGCCGATGCCTCCGGAGTCGCGGCGAGCCCCAGCATCGCCTCCACAACCCGGCTGTCCACCCCGCGCTTCACCTCCGCGGTCAGTCCCGTCGCATCCGCCGCACTTCCCGTGGACTTCAGCGTTGCATCGATCACCTCGTCCAGAGACGGCTCCGCGCTGTCGCGCGCGTGATACTCCACCAGCCGGTTCGCGCGCTCCGGGTTGAACACCAACTCCAGCGTCAGATCCGCTGCCGACTCCGCCGCCGCCACCGGATCAAAAGTCACCGCCGTATCCGACGGGAAGCTTTCCTCGGTCCGCGGCAGGCCCGGCGTGCGTGGCGGCAGCAGCTTCAGCAGCGACTCGGGAATCGTCAGCATCTCCGAAGACAGCGTCTTGAGCACACTGGCCAGCGCATGCCGCTGATCCGCCGGATCCACAATCTCCGGCAGCATCTGATCGTCACCGCGCACGTTGTACCGATAATCCAGCCCGCCGATCTCCTTCGCCGCCGCCTCCGTCTGGTAGCGATGGAACAAGTACAGCGGCACCAGCATGTCTTCCAGCTGCGCCAGCGGCTCGCCCTCGTGGATCGCATCCACCCCGAAGCGCTTCAACGCCGCCGCCCGCACCGTCAGCACGCGATCCAGCTCCGAGGCCGGATCGCTCCCGTTGTCCCACAAATGCGCGTGCGGGTGCGCCCCGCCCAGCGGCCGCGCGTCCTCATCGGTGATGAAGATCATCCCCGTCTTCTCTGAGTCGCGCAGAATCTTGTTGAGCCCCGCCGGATCCTCTGCCGGCTTGCCGTCGCGATCGAACTCCCGGTATCCGTAGTCGATCGCCACCTTATCCCACGTGCCAATTCCCGCCGGATAGGCATGGCTCACATCGGGCACGCCGTTCGCCCCCAGCGTTACCCACGGATGCGGATAATCCATCACCGACATCGTCTGATCCGGCGAGTGCGGGAAGGCGCTCGCCGCAAAGTTGTGCGCCAAGCCGAGCGTGTGTCCGGTCTCATGCGCGCCCAGCTGCC
>PMAM01000236.1 GCA_003152595.1 Acidobacterium sp. | reverse complement strand
ACGCCTGCATGTCACGGTGGAGGTGGCGTCAAGCCGAGCTGCGGCGTTGCGGCTTCTGTCGCGGCGGGGTTACGCCATTGTTGTTGTCGATCAGATTTTGGCCGATTCCGATCCGCAGGGGTGCGAACTGATCTGGAAGAGCGTGGGGATGGCAATCCCGCTGCAGGTGAATTTCGGGCTGGCAGGCAGCGCTCGTCTGGAGCGGGAAATGCGAGGAGCACTGACTCGCAGGGAGCGGGAGCAGCAGATGGCGGTCGCAGCCGCAGCGGCGGCTTTGGATGACGATCTGAAGAACGCGATTACGGGCTTTCTGCTCGAGTCGCAGCTGGCGTTGGCGGAGAAGAATATTCCCCCGAGGGTGGAGAGCCGGCTGCGGACGCTGGCAGGGATGGCGGACCAACTGCGCGAGCGGCTTCTACCAACGGTGGCACGGGGTACCACCAGCGTGTCATTGATACCGCCACCGAAGTGACCTACGCTTATTACCAATTCGCCTGGAGAACCAAGTACGAAAAGCGGCACCAAAGTTCACGGTCTTCGTTCCTGGTTTTCCCACATCCGTAATGGAAGAGGTGTGGAATCACACAGTTCCGCCGTGCGATTAGCTTGCGTTTGGAACGCATCCACACACAAGTTGAGGAGTCCTCCCCCTATGCAGCGCATGTCTCTGACCCTGGTTGCTCTATCTCTGGCATTGCCGGCGGCGTTTGCCCAGCAAAGCAGTTCCTCTCTCATCAGCCCCTCCTATCTGCCGAACGATTCAGCGACTTCGGCCGGGACGGGGGCGACACGCCCCGTAGCCGTTAGTCCGAGCGGCGGTTTTCCCGGCATTGGAGTTGGCGTCAAAGTCGGCCTGCTTGGCCCGGGGGTCGAAGTGGCGGCGCCTCTGGCGCGTCACTTCAACGTGCGGGGCGGCGGCAATTTCTTCAGCTACACGGACACGCTGACGAGCAGCGGCATCACGTACAACGCGAATCTCCGTTTCCGTTCGGCAGAGGCGAGTCTGGATTGGTTTCCAGGGCGCGGCGGTTTCCACATCAGCCCCGGAGCGCTGCTGTACAACGGGAACCAGGTGACGGGTGGCGCGAATGTACCGGCGGGTGAGACCTTCACGCTCAACGACCAGACCTACACCAGCAGCGCGACGAATCCGGTGACGGGTTCGGGCAGCCTCACGTTCGCCAAAGCGGCGCCGAAGGTGACGGTGGGTTGGGGAAATCTGGTTCCGCGGGGTGAGCGGCACTTCAGCTTCCCGTTCGAAGCTGGGTTCGCTTATGTGGGCTATCCAAAGTTCCAGCTGAACCTGCAGGGCACAGCCTGCTACACCTACCAGGGCACGCCGTACTGCGACAACGTCGCCACCGATTCCAACATTCAGTCCAACCTGGCGGCCGAGCAGCAGAAGATCAACAACGATGCGGCTCCGGCGCGGTTCTACCCTATCCTCTCGCAGGGGTTCGCGGTCCGATTCTAAGGGACGCGCAGGGGCGCGACGGAAACCTCCATGCGCCCCTGAATCAACTCGCGGCTAACTGATCGGCTGGCCGGCGGCAGTGAGCGACTGCAGCTGCTGCTGGTCAAACTGCTTCACGCCGTCGGGCAGTGGAGCATAGTTCAGCGATTCGGCAGCTGCCTGGCCATCCGTGATGATGTACTGGACGAACTGTTTGAGAGCAGTGCGTTTGGCCTTGTCCGGACCGTCCTTCGGGATTAGCAGGAAGGTGAGTCCGGAGATGGAATAGGCGTCGGGCGCGCTGGCCGGCGGATTGACGATGGGCTTGCGGGGATCCTGCGCCAGCTGTGCGGAGAAAGCGGCGATGTCCGCGGTGGTGCTGGCGGGTGAGGGCTGCACGTACTGCCCGGCCAGGTTCTGAATCGCCGCCGTAGGCAGGTGATTTTGCTGGGCGTAGGCCAGTTCGACGTAGCCGATGGCTCCGGACGTGTTGCGGATGTTACCGGTCACGCCTTCGTTGCCCTTGCCACCGATGCCGATAGGCCAGCTAACCGCGGTGCCCGAACCCACTTTCTGGCTCCACTCCGGGCTCACTGCGGACAGATACTCCGTGAAGATCCCGGTGGTGCCGCTGCCATCGGAACGGTGCGAGACGATGACGGGCAATGAGGGCAGCTGCACACCGGGATTGTCCTTAACCAGCAATGGATCCTTCCAGGTCTTGATGGTGCCGAGAAAGACGCCTGCCAGTGCTGCCGGTGAGAGACGCAGCGGCTGGGTGAGGCCGGGGAGATTGTAGGTGATGCAGACCGGACCGGCGGTCTCCGGGATCTGCACCAGGGGCGCCATGCCGCTGAGCTGCTGATCCTTTAGGGCGACGTCCGACGCGCCAAAGTCGACGGTGCCGGCCTTGACCTGCTGAATGCCCCCGCCGGAGCCGATCGACTGGTAGTTGACGTGAATATTCGGATGCGCCTGGGAGAAGTCGGCGGTCCAGCGGGACATCGCCGGATTGACGAAGGTGCTGCCTGCGCCGGAGAGGGCGACGTTGTTATTCGTGCTCGATGAATTGCAGGCGCTCAGGGCGCCGAGGGCCGCAACTGCAACGGCCGCGGTCCACACTCGCTTCGACATGAAAAGATCCTCCAGTGGTGTTGCCGATTCGTTACCCCAGCGGAACTCTACACGATTTTGTGCCATCGATTGTTACAGCCGGAAGAATGCCGAGATTGGCAACGCGGCGCCCGTGGCGGGACGTCCTACTGGCAAGAGCACGCACAAAGGATGGAGGAAACGATGGCGGAGAATCTGCACGGGAAAAAGATTGCGATTCTGGCAACCGACGGGTTTGAGCAGGTCGAATTAACGGAACCACGCAAGGCGCTGGATGAGGCTGGCGCCACAACGGAAGTGATCGCGCCGAAGAGCGGCGAGATCAAGGGATGGAAGTTCACGGAGTGGGGCGACAAGGTGAAGGTGGACAAGACTCTCGATCAGGCGAAGGCGCAGGATTATGACGCGCTGGTGCTGCCGGGCGGCGTGATCAATCCCGATCATCTGCGGATGGAGCCGAAGGCGGTGCAGTTCGTGAAGGATTTCGTGGCGACGGGGCGGACCGTGGCGGCGATTTGCCACGGGCCGTGGACACTGATCGAGGCGGGCGTGGTGCAGGGGAAAACGATGACGTCGTGGCCGTCGATCCGGACGGATCTGAAGAATGCCGGAGCGAATGTGGTGGACCAGGAAGTAGCGACGGACGGGCAGTTCATCACGAGCCGGAAGCCGGACGATATTCCTGCGTTTAGCAAAACCATCATCGAGACGCTGAGCCGACAGAAGGCTAAGGCGGCGTGAGAACCAGCCGGTAGCCTGTGGCAGGTAGCCGGTAAGGACGAACGAAAAGGCGCGTCCTCGGGCGCGCCTTTGTTGTATTAGGAAGGGTCTGCACCAGGGCACGCTGATCGGTTCGGGTTGGCCGACCTGCTTGACTCTGCTGGCGCGAACCGTTCGCGGTAGCCTGGCAGCTATTGGCAAACTCAAATGAAGCAACCCGCGGCGAATAATGGACGCACTATCTGTCCGCGGGTATTGCCGACTTCATTCAGGGTTGAGAACAGTTCGCTGCGTCAATGCACAATGTTCACGGCGATCGCCGGCGTGATGGTGTCGCTGGTGTTTCGTCCTGCTGGGAAGAGCCGCACGCCAACCAGTACTCCGATCCACGGCTTCCAGTTGTATTCGATGGCGGGCGCGACACCCCAGGCGTCACTCCGGCCGGAGTTGAGGGTGACGGGCGAGCCCTGCGCGTAGGATCCGGTGACGCGGGTGTTGCCATTGTTGCGATACGTGATGTTGGTGGCGAGCACCCAGCTGCGGGTGAGGCTGTACTCCCAGGAATTGTCGAGGTAGAAGGAGCTTCCAGGATGGGCGGTGCCCCGGAATCCGGTGGAGGTGCCGTAGACGCTCGCATCCCGGACGGCGACCGAGTGCGAGAACGCGTCGGAAAGATCGAGGCGCGTGCGCACGATGCGGCGGTTGGGGAGCCAGAAGTACATCTGAGAAAGAAATTCAGGATTCGTGGTGTACGCTCCCGCGCCNNGGGACGGCACGCCTCAAAAGTGGTGATGCGCCGCTGCAGAAGTATCGTAAGGTCGCCGATCCCAGGCCCCGCGCTCGAGGGCTCGCCGGCGGCGGTGTTATAGCCGGCGGTCGGGAGGAGGCCGAAAGCTGTTTTATCCGAGAGGCCGTAGATGAGGTAAGTGAGGCTGCCATAACTATTAGCGTGCGGCACGGACTGGCGTTTACCGCTGACCGTGTACGCGCCCTGCGTGGTGACGTCGTAGAGGTAGGTCTCAGCGAGAAAGTGGCCGCGGGGCGCGGTGGCCGGCGTGTTGGCGAGCATGGGTCCGGTCCACCACGCGTCGTTCACAGGATGACTCTGGTCGCAGGGGAGGGTGTGCTTGAGCTGGACGGCGTTCGGTGCTGCTGCGGCTGCGAGAGGAAGACCGGAAGTGGCGAGCGCGAGGCACAGGGTCCGCGCCAGGCTTAGCACCTTGCTGTGGGCAACGGCTTTCATCACAGGATGTTGCGGGCTTCACGCGCGGCGCGCTCTCCGTTCTCTGCGGGCGAGGTGGACGCGTCGGGATGCGACGATTCGGGGGACGGAGTTGCCGAACGCCACCAGGTCGTTGCATCGAGGCAGAAGCACCCTGTAGGGCGGCGGCGCTGTGGCGGCAGCGTGGCAAGGGAGCCAAATCCGTCGCTGGCGCGCAGTTCGCGGGGGCGCGGATGTGCGCGGATGGAGGCGATGGTCGCGGACATCACTCACCTCCCTTGCCGCTGACGCGGGTGTAGGTGTTGATCCAGTTTGTCTGCCAGGTGGTGCCGCCGTCGGCAGAGAAAGCCTGCTCAGAGTGGACTTCGTTGGCTGAGACGGGCCAGATCGAAAAGCGCACGAGGATGTTGCGGCCGTGGAAGAGCTCGCTGTCGTAGAACTCTCCGCGGCCATCGCTAAACCCGCCGACAGCAGGAACGCTGAGCACCGCGGAATCGCTGGTGGCAAAGCTGATGTTCCACTGATGCGCCCGGGGATCGTAGAGGCGCAGCGCGAGGAGTTCGAGGTGGCCGGAGGGGCCGTCGGCTTCGACTGTAGCGAGGTTGGCCCGTCCGTCCCAGATCTTGTTCGTGACGGTGGTGCCCTCCATCTCGGTCCACTCGGAAGAACCGGTAAGCGGATGGACCAGCCGCCGGATGTGCATCTTCCAGGTACCGAAGTCGAAATCGAAATCGTGCTGGCCGTCGCGGGCGGTGGAGCGCGGCGGCGGCTCTGTGCCGGGAGGCTGCATGCTGGGGCGGCCGGGCTGCGGCTGACCCCAGGCTGCGTCGCTGGTCCGAGTCTGGTTGGTGATCCAGTTCACCTCCCAGGTTTTGCCGCCGTCGGGGGAAAAGGCCTGCTCGAAGTGCGGCGTCCCGGAGGTCATGCGCGTCCAGTCATAGCGGATGAGTGTGGTTTTGCCGTTGATGGTGTCGGTGGTGTAGAAGTCGCCGTGGCCGTCGCGGAAGTCGCCGATCTGCGGCGGGTCGAGGCGGCCGATGCGGCTGTTGGCCCAGTAAAGCCGCCACTGGCGCGCTTCGCGGTCGTAGAGACGCAGGGTCAGGCCTTCCATGTGGCCGCCGCTGGAGCTGTCGAGCTCGATGGTGTCGAGTTGGGCGCGGCCGTCCCACACCTTGTAGCACGCGCCCGTGCCGTCCATGTCGGTCCAGTCGGGAGAACGGGTGAGCGGATGGAGCATGTAGTGCAGGTGGAAGTTGAAATTGCCGAGGAGGGGGTCAAAGTCGCGCGCGCCGTCGTGGGGAGTGGGCGGCGCGGGAACCGGCTGCGGCGTGGACTGTGCTGCCGCCAGCGTACAGCAGGCGAACAGGAGCGGCAGGATCAGAAGACGGGAACGCATGCATTTTCTCGCGCGGATCGGAATTCGCAACACCTCAAGATTGAGCCGGGAGATGGTACTTTAGAAGAGCCACTTTTTATGCAATTTGTGATACCACTTTTGCACGGCCCAGAGCCGCTGTTCCGGCAGGTTTATCGAGGCGTTCGCCAGGCGATTCTGAGCGGATCGATTGGCCCTGGCGAGCGCCTGCCATCGACGCGCGATCTGGCCGAGCAGCTCGGGATCTCCCGGACCGTAGTTCTGTTGGCGTACGAGCACCTGCTGGCGGAGGGATTCATCGCGGGGCGGGGCGGCTCCGGGACCTACGTTTCGCAGCGGATGGCGCGCAATGCGGCGCGAGGCCGGCGCAGGCCGGCGCGGCTGCGATTGTCGCGGTTCGGCAACGCAGTGAGCGGGTCGATCGCGACGGTGGATACGCCGCTGCCCCGGCCCGTGGCGCCGCGCTACAACTTCATCTACGGCCGCAGCGATCTGGCCACATTTCCATTCGCAGTGTGGCGGCGATTGCTGCTGCGCCAGGCGCGGAAGGGGTCGACGCGCCAGTTCGATTACGGATCGGCACTGGGCAATGCCGAGCTGCGGGCGGCGATCTGTGCGCATTTGCGGCGCGCGCGAGCGGTGGTCTGCGATCCGGACGAGGTGATTGTGGTGAACGGATCGCAGCAAGCGCTGGACCTGGTCATACGGGTGCTGGTCGATCCCGGAGACGCAGTGGCGCTGGAAGATCCGCACTACGACGGCATTCGCGAGGCGCTGCGGGCGGCGGGCGCGCGGCTGCGACCGGTCCCCGTGGATCGGGAAGGGCTCGACCCGGCGCGGCTGCCCGACGATGCAGGCCTGGTGTTCGTGACGCCGTCTCATCAGTTCCCCACGGGCGCGATTTTGCCGCTGGAGCGGCGGCTGGCGCTGCTGGAATGGGCGCGACGGCGAAACGCGGTGGTCGTGGAGGACGATTACGATGGCGAATTTCACTACGAGGGCCGGCCCCTGGAGTCGCTGCAGGGGCTGGATCGCGAAGGGCGCATCATCTACATCGGGACGTTTTCGCGGACGGTGTTTCCGTCGATGCGTATCGGCTATCTGATTGCGCCCGCGTCGCTGGTTCCGGCGTTCACGGCAGCGAAGTGGCTGAGCGATCTGCACTCGGCATCCCTGGAGCAACAGACGCTGGCGGATTTCATCGCGGGCGGGATGTACGAGCGGCATCTGCGCCGGCTGCGAAGAAGGAACACGGCCAGGCGTGCGGCGCTGTTGGAGGCAGTCGCGAAGTATCTTGGAGATCGCGTGGAGGTCACCGGCGAGGGCGCGGGGGCGCAGGTGGTGTTATGGCCGCGGAAGAAAGTAGTGGAGGAGGCGGTGGTGGCTGCGGCGGCACAGAAGGGCGTCGGGATTTACGGAATCGCGCACTGCTGGCTCAGGCAGCCGGCGCGCGCGGGTTTCATCCTGGGTTATGCGCGGCTCGGCGAGCAGGAGATTCGAGAAGGAATCCGGCTTCTGGGACAGATCCTGTAGTGCGGTTCGGCGAGGGCGCTGGTGAACCAACGGATGACTTCTCACGGCTTGTGTTGAGACACGGTCAGACCTAAACAAAAAAGGTGCGCTTGATCGCGCACCTTTATTTGTTGAGTGAGTTCCCCGCCCTACTTCATCCGGGCCATGATGTCGTCGAGGACCTGCTTGCTGGGGCGCGTGCGTTCCTGGGGCAGGGTGGCGAGGGGCTCGTCGACGAGGTTGAGCAGGTCGGTGAAGGTGGGCTTCTGCGTGTCGATGTAGAAGACGCCGGTAAGGATCTCGCCCTTATCGTGCGCTTCCATCAGAGTTCTGACGGCCACCGCGCGGTCGGTGGGGTTGTAGTCCTCGTGGAGCTTGCGCAGGCGCAGGTGGGAGCCGTCGTGCATGGTGACGTCGAAGCTGCTGCCGGCTTCGTACTCCACGTCGATCTCCTCAAAGGAGGGAATAAAGCCCACTTCGCTGATAGGCTCTTCGTGATCCTGCATGTATTTGTAACTGCGAGTGGAACCTTCATGGTCGTTGAAAGTGACGCAGGGCGAGATGACGTCGAGCATGACGGTACCGTTGTGGGCAATGGCCGCCTTGAGCATGGTGAGGAGCTGCTTCTTGTCTCCGGAGAAGGATCGGCCGACGAAGGTGGCGCCGAGCTGGATGGCGAGCGAGCAGGTATCGATGGCGGGCAGATCGTTGACGACGCCGGTCTTGAGTTTGGAGCCGATGTCGGCGGTGGCGGAGAACTGGCCCTTGGTGAGTCCGTAGACGCCGTTGTCCTCGATGATGTAGATCATGGGCAAATTGCGGCGCATAAGGTGGACGAACTGGCCGATGCCGATCGACGCCGAGTCGCCGTCGCCGGAGACGCCGATGCCAAGCATAGTTTTGTTGGCGAGCAGCGCGCCGGTGGCGACCGAGGGCATGCGGCCGTGCACGCTGTTGAAGCTGTGCGAGCGCGACATGAAGTAGGCGGGGCTCTTGGAGGAGCAGCCGATGCCGGAGAGCTTCATGACGTGCTCGGGCTGCACGCCCATTTCGTACATGGCGTCGATGATGCGCTCGGAGATGGCGTTGTGGCCGCAGCCGGCGCAGAGCGTGGTCTTGCTGCCGCGGTATTCGAGGACGGGCAGGCCGATGCGGTTGGTTTTGGGGGTTGGAGTGGCCGTGGCTGCCATTAGATTCCTTCCTGTAGGACGATTTCGTCGGTGACGGAGCGGGCGTCGATGGGCAGGCCGTTGAAGTGGCGGACGCTGCGCAGTTTGATGGTTTCGGCGGCGGGCAGATCGAGCTTGAGCAGGCTCAGCATCTGCGCGTCGCGGTTCTGCTCGACGACGTAGATGCGGTCGTGCGAGGCGACGAAGTCGCGGACATCCTTATTGAAGGGCCAGGCGCGCAGGCGCAGGTAATCGGCTTCGACGCCATATTCCTTTTTGAGCTGATCGCGGCTTTCCGTGACGGCGAAGTCGGAGGTTCCGAAGGCGATGAGTCCGACTTTCGACTTGCCGGTTTGCACAACGACGGGCGCGGGGACCAGGGTGCGTGCCGTGTCGAACTTGCGGGCGAGGCGCTCCATGAGGTTCTGGTAGTCCTCGGGGCGCTCGGAGTAGAGTGCTTTTTCGTTATGGCCGCTGCCGCGGGTGAAGTACGAGGCCTTCGGGTGATCGGTGCCGGGGAGCGTGCGGTACGGGATCGCATCGCCGTCGATGTCCTTGTAGCGGGCAAACTCGCCGAGCTTTTTGAGGTCCTCGGCGGTAAGGATCTTGCCGCGGTTGAGCGGCTTCTCGGGATAGTCGAAGGGATCGGACATCCAGTTGTTCATGCCGAGGTCGAGGTCGGAGAGGACGAAGACCGGGGTCTGGAGCTGCTCGGCGAGGTCGAAGGCGGCGCCGGCAAACTCGAAGCACTCCCTGACGCTGGCGGGGAGAAGCATGGGGTGTTTTGTGTCGCCGTGGGAGAGGACTGCGATGGAGAGGAGGTCCGCCTGAGCGGTGCGCGTGGGCAGGCCGGTGGAGGGGCCGACACGCTGGATGTCGAAGATGACACCGGGGAGTTCGGCGAAGTAGCCGAGGCCGGTGAATTCGGCCATGAGCGAGATGCCGGGGCCGGAGGTGGCGGTCATGGAACGGGCGCCGGCCCAGCCTGCCCCGAGGACCATGCCGATGGCGGCGAGCTCGTCTTCAGCCTGAACGACGGCGAAGTTGGCTTTGCCATCCGGCTCGATGCGGTACTTCTTGAGGTAGTCGATGAGCTGCTCGACGACCGAAGAAGACGGCGTGATGGGATACCAGGTGACGACGGTGACGCCGGCAAACATGGCGCCGAGGGCACAGGCGGCGTTGCCGTCGATGATGATTTTGCCTTCGGTGGCGCGCATCGGCTCGACCATGAAGGGGTCGTTTTTGGTGAAGTTCTGGGCGGCGTAGTTGAAGCCGGCTTCGACGGCGGCCCAGTTGAGATCGGCGGCCTTCTGCTTCTTCGCGAACTGCTTGCGGAGCGAGGCTTCGACGGCCTTCATGTCCATGGAGAGCAGCTGCGCGGCGACGCCGACGTAGATCATGTTCTTGACCAGCTTGCGCAGCTTGGCCTCAGGACAGACGGCAGCGGTGATCTTGTCGAAGGGCACCGGGTAGCAGGTTACGTCGTCGCGGAACTGCCTGAGGTTGGCGCTCTCCTCGTAGATGGCGACCGAGCCGGGGTGCAGCGAGAGCATGTCCTCGCGGGAAGTTTCGGCGTTCATCGCAATGAGGATGTCGATGTCTTTTTTGCGCGCGACGTAGCCGTATTTGCTGGCACGGATGGTGTACCAGGTGGGCAGTCCTGCGATGTTGGAGGGGAAGAGATTTTTGCCGCTGACGGGGACGCCCATGGCGAAGATACTGCGCAGCAGGATGCTGTTGGCAGACTGGGAGCCGGAACCGTTGACGGTGGCTATCTGGATGCTGAAGTCGTTGACGAGGGGCTTTGGAGGAGCAGCCGGTTCTGCTTCGCCCTGCGCGGACGGGGCGCCGGCGTTGGTGGTCGCCATGTGGCGGAGTTCCCTTCGGAGTTGAAAATTCGAAAGATCTGAGGGTCTTTCTGCAGGCTCCATTATACCGGGACGCGCGGGGCGGAATGTGAGATGGATCACCACGCCAAAATGATCCGGGAGCCAAGGTGAAAGGGCAGCGGACGCGCCTGGCGGAGCTGGGATACGACGCGTACCAGGGGTACCTGTTCAGTCGGCCGGTACCGGCCCAGGACTTTGTCCTGTTGCTCTGAGCGGTTCACTCCGATCTTTGCCGGTGCCCCCCTCCCCCCTCCCCCCTCCCCCTGGACTGCGGGGTGGTGATTGATTCCGCAGGGGTTGCCGATTGTTGACAAGCTCGACAACAGCTGGACAGGTGGAAACAAGTCATTTGGCTCGCGGATGTGAATGACGCAAAAAAACTTGCGAGTGATGCATTCGCGATCGCGAAGGGGCCACGTGATTGAGAGCGAGTCAAATGGCTGGCGCGCGTGATTGATGCAGCGACGGGTGCGACTGACGGCTTCGCACTCGTGAGTGACGCATTGGCGCGTGCCACTGCTGCAGTGACGCTCGCCAGAGATGCGACCCCGAGAAGCACGGTCGATGATCGTGCGGCCTGGCCTGGCGCAAGATTGGAAAAGAACTTGTACGGGCGCGTACGTCCGCTGGCTCCTGAGAGCCGGCCTGAAATGGAAAAGGACCCGCGTGGCGGATCCTCCTGAATCAGGCTTCAGATTTAGTGTGGCGGGCATGGCGGAGCATTGCAAGGAGAATCGGCGGGGGGAGGACACGAAGGTAATGGGAGAAGGCCGCGGCGACTCGCTGCTCTGTCATTCAGGAAAAAGACGGGACTCGGCTGCACGTTGCCGAGTTGCTTTTGGAGATAAAACCCGAACATATCTGCGGGATGCGGGACGAGCGTGGGTGAACGGGTCTGCCGGGGTCGAGAGTCGAGCCGCTTGATGGACGATTCAGGTTAACGGACCGGAAGCGTCGCGATGCGTGACCGGGGGACTGTCGCCAGGTATGACCGACTCCTTGCAGTGATGAGTGCATTGGCGATAATGCGCCAATCGAGAAGCATTCCCGGCGAGAACCCCGCTTGTGGGGACGAATCCTTTAGAATTGCCCACGATATTTGATGGTCCGGTAGAACCAAGCTGTGGGCCTCCAAAGGTTGAGTGTGTCAGAGATCAGGGACCAGATTAGAGCATTCGTGGAGTACTGCAGCCGCCTCGAAGGCGATGAGCGAGGCGAGGCGCAGGTTTTCTGTGATCGACTATTCAAGGCGTTCGGTCATTACGGCTATAAGGAAGCGGGCGCAATCCTCGAATTCAGGGTGAAGCGGCAAGGTCAAGCGACAGCTTTCGCGGACCTGGTTTGGCGTCCGCGGCTTCTCATCGAGATGAAGAGCCGCGGCCAAAAGCTTCAGAAGCATTATCAACAGGCATTTGAATACTGGCTCAACGCCGTACCTGATCGGCCGCGATACGTGGTCCTGTGCAATTTCGATGAGTTCTGGATTTACGACTTCAATGTTCAGCTGCATGAGCCGATGGACCGCGTTCGACTCGATCAGTTGGTTGATCGCTATGAGGCCCTCAACTTTCTGTTTCCCGACGAAAAGAAGCCCCTCTTCAACAACGATCGGGTCGCTGTTACACGTGCGGCAGCCGATAAGGTCGCCCAGGTATTCAACTCGCTAGTGAGGCGCGGGGAGAAGCGGGATAGTGCACAAAGGTTTATTTTGCAGTGCGTGGTAGCAATGTTCTCGGAAGATTTCGACTTGTTGCCTAAGGGTCTTTTTTCCGAATTGATTAGGGACTGCGTTCATGGAGGAAGTAGTTATGACCTCCTAGGCTCTCTATTCCGACAGATGAATTCGGAGCAGCCAGCGCGAGGTGGCCGCTTCAGGTCGGTTAGCTACTTCAACGGCGGCCTATTCTCCATTGTCGACCCGATCGAATTGCGGCTGGATGAGCTTGAGCTGTTGTCGAGTGCGTCCTCTGAGAATTGGGGAAAGGTTGCACCGCCCATTTTTGGCACCCTTTTTCAAAGCAGCATGGACAAGGAGCAGCGGCATGCGTTCGGCGCTCACTTTACCAGCGAAGCAGACGTACAGAAAGTCGTGCGCCCGAGCATCGTTCGTCCTTGGCGTGAGCGGATAGCACAAGCATCGACCCTGAAGGAACTGCGCGATCTGGCTGACGCGGTTCTTGCCTTCACTGTTCTCGACCCCGCATGTGGTAGCGGCAATTTTCTGTACATCGCATACAGGGAATTGCTAAATCTCGAAATGGAGATCCTAACGAGAGTCCATGAGAACTTCGGTGAGCGTGCCCGGAGAGCAGTTGGTACAGCATCGCTCGTCAGCACCAAGCAATTCTACGGTATCGACCGGGACCCCTTTGCTGTTGAGTTGGCCAAGGTCACTTTAATGCTCGCGAAACGCATCGCGCTGGTCGAAACACATGATGGCTGGTTTGCCCAGAATAGCGAGCTGCCATTCGAGTTTGAGAAACCGCTACCGCTCGATAATCTTGATAGCAACATAGTTTGCGAAGATTCCCTTCTGACCTCTTGGCCGCGAGTCGACGTCATTATCGGCAATCCGCCGTATCAGTCGAAGAACAAGATGCAACAAGAGTTCAGCCCGGCGTACGTGAATAGAGTTCGGAGTCGGTATCCTGAAGTGCCTGGTAACGCCGATTACTGCGTTTATTGGTTTCGACGCGCTCATGACGAGCTGGCTCCAGGCATGCGGGCGGGTCTAGTCGGAACAAACACTATCCGCCAGAACTATTCACGTGAAGGCGGTCTCGACCACATCGTTAATACCGGAGGGGTGATAACCGAAGCCGTTTCCACTCAAGTTTGGTCGGGCGATGCGGATGTACATGTCTCCATCGTGAACTGGATCAAGGGTGAGGAGCGGCGCCCAAAGAAGCTATTTAGACAGAATGGGGACTCTCTCGACAGCCCTTGGGAAGTAAATGAGGTAGAACGCATAGGGGCTGCGTTGTCCGGAAAATTTGACGTCACGAATGCTGCGGAACTGCGAGTTAACATCGATTCCGATACATGCGATCAAGGGCAGACTCACGGGCACAAGGGATTTCTTCTCAGCCCCGAAGAGGCCCGGGAAATGATCGAGGCCAATGGACGCAACGCCGAAGTTATCAGACCGTACCTGATCGGAGACGATTTTTTGTCAGAGGTGCCTCCAAAGCCGACGCGATACGTGATCGATTTCGCACCGCGTGGCCTAATCGAAGCGCGGACCTTTACTGAGCCATTTCGCAGGATACAGCGTCTGGTGTTGCCCGATCGCGAAGAGAAAGCTGGAAAGGAAGAGCAACGGAATGAGGAAGCTAGAGTAGCAGACGCGCGGGCTCGTTTGAACAAACACCACAAGGGGTTTTTAGACAGGTGGTGGCAGCTGTCCTGGCCTCGTCTTGATTTGCTGAAAACGCTCTCGCCCCTGTCCCGATATATCTGCTGCAGTCGCGTCACAAAGCGCCCCGTGTTTGTCTTTGTTGCCAAAGCCATAAATCCAAGTGACGCAGTCCCGGTATTCAAGTTCGCGGATGACTACTCATTCGGAATTCTTCAATCGGGTATTCATTGGGTCTGGTTCACTGAACGTTGTTCCACGCTCACTGAGCGTTTCAGATACACGAGCAACACGGTTTACGATTCGTTCCCGTGGCCGCAGTCGCCAACGATCAGTCAAGTCCGAGCTGTCGCAAGTGCGGCGGTTGGTCTCCGACGGCTTCGCGCCCAGTTGATAAATGAGCACCGCTGCAGCCTTAGGGACCTCTACAGATCGATGGAACTCCCTGGCGACAACCCCTTGAAGGAGGCGCACGCGCGTCTGGATTCTGCGGTTCGGGCCGCCTACGGAATGACCGCGAGGACGAACGTTCTGGAATTCCTGTTTCTCCTAAATCAGAAGGTCGCCGAGCGGGAGGCGTCAATGCATCGAGTAGCTGGCCCAGGATTGCCTTCGGTGGCGAAGGATGCGAAAAGGTTGATCACAGACGATTGCATCGAGCCGATGCCGCTCTGAGGGCGTGCGGGCTCCGCTTATCCAAGAGCGCATTGTTGCCAAAGCGCTCATCGGCCACGGATACGGAACAGTAAGTCGGCTAGAGTTCAGCGATCTGCTGCGACCCCGAGGCCAGCCGTTGCCAACAGGGCCGAAGCACTCAGCGAAACTTGAGGTTATACCTGTCAGAAATACAAAGGAGCGGCTTGAAGGCCACTCCTTTTTTTGTTGAAGGCTGCCGGTAGTGCGGTGTCTCGAAAGTTTGTTACGGGCGGTGAGGATGAGAAGCAGGTCCCTCGCTCGCCTACCCCATCTTCGATGGGGCCCCACAGCGCTCGCTTCGGGATGACAGGTAGAGATATTTCGGAAACACCACCCTAGCGCACCACGTTCTGGAATAGCGGGGACTGCAAGAGCGCGGAGAACTGGCTGTCGGAGGCGGCGAACTTCACGCTCAGGGTGCCTGCGGTGGAGTCGATGGTGGTCGCGTCGATGGCCTGCTTCTCGGTTGGATTGCCGCTGACTTTTTCGTACATCGCGGCAGCGTTCAGGAGCGACGACATGGTGGCTGCGGTGAAGGTGTCGGTGGTGGCGACATAGAGGTTGAACTTGACGCCGTTATTGAAATCCATGGTGTAGCTGGAGTTGAGGAGGCGCTTGCGGACGGTCTCGTAGTCGGTGAGCTGCGAGGCCTGGCCGAGGAGGGAATGCATCATGTACTGCGTGCCCTGCTGATCGAGGATGCTCCAGATGGGGGCGGTATCGACCTTTTGCATGGCGGCGAGCATGTCCTGGTTGGTGAGGAAACTGGGAGCGAGGCCGTCGCGGCAGTCGAGGGCGGGCTTGATGGCGTCGCTGTTGCCGAAGAGCATGGTGGTGGGGTTGAGGAAGGTGACGAGCATGCCGCTGGCGCCCATGGGATAGAGCTTATTGTTGCGGATCATGGTGGCCTTGACCTTCTTCTTATTGAGGATGGCCATGATATCGGCGATCTGGAACTGGCCCTGGGCGAGGCCGACGATGCGGACGTTATCGCCGGTACCGACGCGGTAGGCGGCAAAGGCGAGCTGTTCGATGTCGTGATTTTCGTCGAGGCCGGAGGCTTTGAGGGCGGCTTCCAGCTGCTTGAGCTCAGGGGGAAGGACGCGCGCCTTGAGGTCCATGGCGGTGGGGGAATTCTCCATGACGCCGTAGTCGACGACGATGAGCTGCTGGACGTCGTGAGGAATGGCCGAGCGGGCGTCGGTGTCGATTTGCGCGGCACGCGCGGGAAGTGCGACGGCGCAGGCCGCTGTTGCCAAAGCCAAACTGAAAATTCCGAATTTCACTGGTGAACCTGCTCCCTCCGCCGGTTATCCGGCTGAGTGTGAAGAATTTGAGGACCGCTGTGGTCTTTGACCCCGAAGAGCGGCGAAAGGACTCGCCTGGGCCGCACGGTAAGTCAATTTTACGCCGGGCGGGGCGGCCAGGGGGCTACAACTATGGTTGCTCAGGCGGTTTTGGGCCATGGCAGCGGGTGGTCGAGACGGCGTTCGAGGACCTTTTCGTCGGGGTCGAAGCCTCCGTCAACCAGCAGACGCAGCCATTCGCTGTTTCGCTCAAGAGCGGCTTCCGGGATCAGGCCGATGAGCTCGGCGCGGGCGGGGGCGGCACCGTGTTTGCGGGCCTTGTCTTTGACGGCATTGAAGACCTGGCCGACCGGGGTGCGGGCGAAGTCGGTGATGTTCATGGAAACCTGGGCCTGGCCGTGCGCGGAGACGCCCATGGCTTTGACGCCGGCGAGGCCGCCGCCGGACTGGCGGATTTCTTTGGCGATAGCGCGGGCAACGGAGACTTCGGGGGTGTCGAGATAGAGGTTGAAGGCGATGAGGAAGCGGCGGGCACCAATGGCGGATGCGCCGGCGGTGGGATGCAGTGAGGGACCGCCTACATCGGGGCGGCGTGCGGGCTCGCGGAGGACGGCGTCGCGGAGGCCTTCAAACTGGCCGCGGCGGACTTCTTCGAGCATGGCGCGGTCGGGGCGGGCAGCGGCAGCTTCGTAGAAGTAGACAGGGACCTGGTGACGCTTCCAGATTTCGTTGCCGGCCTGGCGGGCGAGGAGGACGCACTGCTCGAGGGAGATGTCGCGAATGGGGACAAAGGGGATGACGTCGGCGGCGCCGATGCGGGGGTGGACGCCCTCCTGGGCGGTGAGGTCGATGAGCTCGGAGGCGCGGCCGGCTCCGCGCACGGCGGATTCAACCACGGCGGCGGGTGGACCGGCGATGGTGACGACGGAACGGTTGTGGTCGACATCGAGGGAGTAGTCGAGGAGGCGAACGCCTTCGACATTCATGGCGGCGACGATGGCCTCGATGACTTCGGGGCGGCGGCCTTCAGAGAAGTTGGGAACGCATTCGATGAGCGGGTCTGGCATGCTGGTTCACGGTTTCGACGCGATTCGCCACGCGCGATGATACGCGGGTTGCTGGAGGCTTGGCTTGTTCCGTTGTAAAACTACTTGCCGAAAAACGTATAGCCGATCTGGAAACTGACGCTGGCGTTGACTCCGGGGTTCTTGTCTCCGAGCGAGGCGGAGGAGATATGGACACCGTTGGCGGAGAGGGTGATGGCGCGACCGGGGCGGATGAAGTAGTGGATGCCGATGCCGCCCTGGGGGGAGAAATTCCAGACGCTGGTGCCGCCGGGCTGGCCGGGCTGAACGAGGTAGTCCGGCGGAAATTTGTGGGTGGTATAGATGAGCCCGCCGGCGGCCTGAAACCATGGGGCGATGCGACGGCCGGGTTTGAAGTCCCAGCGAAAAATAACCGGGGTTAGACTCACACCTGTGAAAGTACCGCCACCGTAATAGATGGGGCAGCTGTAGTTGAGCTTTGAGGTGGGATCGTAACATTCCGCCAGGACGCTGTAAGGTGCGGGGGTGAAGGCCTGCCAGTAGGGCATGACTTCGCCTGCGACTTCAAACTGGCCGCGGAAGATGCTGCCGAGATGCTGACCGGTGATGACTTTGCCGAGGCGGAAGCCGGCAGCGGTGAATTTGTAACTGGCACGGTCACCGATGCCGGTTCCGCCCTGGAAGAAGGGGCCGTACTCCCAGGGCAGGCGTGCGAGAGCGGCGGCGGCTGGCGCATCTGTAGCGAGCGCCGTGGACTGGGCGAAGGCGGGGATGGCAGCAGCGGCGAGGACTGCGAGGGCAAGAAGCAGGCTGCGGATTTTCACTGCGCGATCGACTCCGATCAGTTCCGGATCAAAGGAAAGGCCGCCAGAAGGCGGCCCCTCGGTGAATGAAGCTGCCGCGCTTAGCTGGAGACTTCTTCCAGCTGCTTCGCGTCCATATCGAAATTGGAGTAGACGTTTTGCACGTCGTCGTGTTCTTCGAGGGCTTCGAGCAGACGCACCATGGAGGCGGCCTGCGGACCTTCGAGCTTGGTGTAGGTAGAAGCGATCATGGTGATCTCGGACATGACGGTTTCGATCTTCGCGTCGCGCACGGCCTGGGCCACGGCTTCGAACGCGTGCGGATCGGTGACGATTTCCCAGGTGTCACCTTCGTCGTTGAGATCTTCGCCGCCGTTTTCGAGGACGATGTTCATCAGCTTCTCTTCGTCGGCCGCGGCTTTGGGAACAGCGATGATGCCCTTCTTCGAAAACATGAAGCGGACAGAGTTGGGCTCGCCGAGGTTGCCACCGTGTTTGGCGAAGGTGTGGCGGATTTCGCTGACCGCGCGATTGCGATTATCGGTGGTGCAGTCAACGATGATGGCGACGCCGCCGGGACCGTAGCCCTCGAAGGAGATTTCTTCGTAGGTGGCGCCAGGGAGCTCACCGGTGCCGCGCTGGATGGCGCGCTTGATGTTGTCGTTGGGCATGTTCTCGGCCTTGGCGGCGGCGATGGCGCTGCGCAGGCGAGGATTGCCGTCCGGGTCGCCGCCGGATTTGGCGGCGATGGTGATTTCCCTGATCAGCTGCGTGAAGATCTTGCCGCGCTTGGCATCGAGCGCACCCTTTTTGTGCTTGATTGTCGCCCATTTGGAATGGCCGGACATGGGAACCTCAGAAGTCTGATTTTGGTTGGAATTATGGGGCGAAAGGCCGGAAATAGAGGGATTTCCGGGGTTGGCCCGCAACGGTTGAGTATAGCAGGTGCAGGGCACCGGGCACAGGGCTCCGGGCTCCGGGGCGACCAGCGGGCGGCGAGCGGAAAGACGAGCGGAAGAACGAGCAAAGGCGGGGTTGCGGTAGAAGGGACTTTGGTTTGTTTCCTCGTGCGCTACAGTTGGGAGATTCAATCTGTCTGCTGAGGAGAACGCATGGTTTCGAGGCGAGGGTTTCTGCGGGTTGCGGGTGGTGCGGCGGTGGTGGGGGCTGCGGGTTCGGTTTCGGGTTGGGGTGAGGCGGTTGGCGATGCGGGGGAGGCCAGTTCCCTTCCCGTTCCGATTGCGGCTCTGGCTTCGTTTGCAGGAAAGGTGGCGCCGATCAGCAATGACGAGCGGCGGGCGCGCATCGAGCGCGCTAAACAGCTGATGGCGGAGAACAAGATGGACGCCATCGTGCTCGCGAATAATTCGACCAGCTCGATGTATTTCGCGAACATCAGTCTGAATGGCGGGGAGCGGTTGTGGGCGCTGACGATTCCGGCGAAGGGGAAGCCGTTCGTGGTGTGTCCCGCGTTTGAGAGCGTGCGGGCGCATGAGCTGCTGAGCTCTGGACCGTTTGGGACGGACGCCGATGTGCTGACGTGGCAGGAAGACGAGAGCCCGTTTGCGCTCACGGTGAAGGGACTGCGAGATCGCGGCATTGCGACAGGGCGGGTTGCGCTGGACGAGGAGATGAAGTTTGTCTTCTCCAACAGCCTGGCGCTCGCGGGACCGCAGCTGACATTTGTGATTGCGACCCCGGTGACCGCCGGGTGCCGAATGATCAAGGACGCGCACGAAATGGAGTGCCTGCGGACGGCGACCGCGGCGACGCTGGCGGTCTACAAGGCGGTGTATCAGTCGCTGCGCGAGGGGATGACGACGGTCGATGTTCACGGGCTGATTGACGCGGCCTATAACAAGGTCGGGCTACGGGGCGAGGCGAGCCTGAACATCGGAACGTTCACCGCGTCGCCGCATGGATCGGGCCAGGTGCAGACGATTCGCGAAGGGACGGTGCTGATGGTCGACGATGGGTGCACGGTCGAGGGGTATCAGTCCGACATCACGCGGACGTTTGTGCTGGGCAAGCCGACGGAGAAGATGAAGCAGGTTTTCGATATCGTTCATCAGGCGCAGCAGGCTGCGCTGCGGCAGGCGAAGCCGGGCGTGGAGCTGGCGAGCGTGGATGCAGCGGCGCGGAAGGTGATTGTCGATGCAGGATATGGGCCCGGGTTTAAGTATTTTTCACACCGCGTGGGACATGGGCTCGGAATGGACGGGCACGAGTGGCCGTATCTGGTGAAGAACGATATGTTCGGGTGGGATCTCGATCCGCATATGCGCGCGGGGATGGTGTTCAGCGACGAGCCGGGGATTTATATTCCGGGTGAGTTCGGGGTGAGGCTCGAGGATGATATGCACATCACGGAGAATGGGGCGGAGTTGCTGACGCCGGCTAGTCCTTCGCTGGAGGATCCGTTTGGGGACTAGCCGTCCAGGCGGACGCGCTTCGCGCCACTTCTTCTGTGATCGCAAGGAGAAGAATCCGCGAGGGGTAAAGCCCATCTTGTTTTGGGATCTCTATGCCCGACCGAGCGCGTGGCGGAAAAGTGCCAGGACTTAGTTGGAATTCGTTTTCCCAAAATGGGGCAAGAGAGTACTTTCGGAAGAATTCAGAATCGATTTGGATGGACCTTCGGGCGAAGGGGGATGAAGCTTCTTGCTGTGGGGTGAACCTGGCCGTCGCCAGTTTTGGGTGTGGGGTTTTTCTCCCAAGCTGTGAAGCTGTGCCCTCCAGGGCTCACTTTCCAAGGCTCAGTTTGTCGCGTAGTCCCACTCTTTTGCACCTTCTTCTTTCAGGGACGCTGCGTCTTCGGGGAGGATCCAGCGCTGGCGGATCAAGTCTTCGATGGCTTGGTTGTAGCGGGTGAGGTAGTCTTCGCGGGAGTAGCGTTCCTCGATGGAGAGGCGCGGGTCGCCGGTGGCTTTGCGGTCGGCCACGGTTTTCGCAAACGGAATATAGGAGCCGAGGAAAGAGACGCGCTCTTCGGGCGCGCCGGTGGTGGGGTCGCGGAGATTCCAGCCGGTGTAGGTAGCGAGGGGGACCGTGATCTCGGGGAGATGGATGCCGGCGCGGTCGGTGCCATCGGCGTTGACCTGCGGGAGGAGGATGGGGAACGGCGCGCCGACCGTGGGCGGCTCGATCGCGAGGATACGGGTCTGCCGCCAGTTGGGGCCGAAGTCGAGATGGAAGGCCTCGTTGTAGTTGTTCGGTGGATGGATGCCGGGGATTTCGGGGAAGGCCAGTTGGTCGCGCGGGACGAGGGTGCCGTCGGCGATGTGTGGATAGCTGCTGGGGGGCGGGGCAACTCCATCGCGGACCCAGGCGTTCATGTTCGTGATCATGGCGCGCCAGAACCAGCGGATGGGGAGCGGAGTCTCGAGGTTCTGGCTGGCGAGTTCGCCGGCGCCACGCGCGGGCGGCCAGGGGCCCGAGAAGTGCTGGAGTCCGGTGAAGAAGTAGACACGGACGTTCGGGTCGATGGGCATGTCCTGCTTGCCGTCAGCGGTGGTGGTCATCAACGAGGCGGCGCGGCCCCAGTATTCGTACGAGGTATGAGAGAGGAAGAGCTTCGGAAGGTCGTGCTGGGCCTTAGCGATGTCGAGGAGGCCGGCGGGCGGATTGGACGGATGGGCAGGGTCGCGCTCGTCTTCGTCGGTGAAGGGGAAGATGTCGGTGGGCCAGAAGATGGAGGACATGGGCTGCCCGTCGCGCGACGGCTGGGCAAAGCGGTAATTGAAGTCGCCACGGCCAGCGCCGCCAACGTGAGCGAGGATGCCATCGAGGGACAGGCGGCCGGATTCATCCTGATTGAAGCCTTCGTAGAGGTAGTCGCGGAGGAAGCGGCCGCACTGAGAGATGCCCGCGGCGTAGGCGCGATCCACATGTGTAACAGCGGCAGTATCAAATTTGAGCCAGGAGGCGAAGTCGCGCACGGCGGCGAAGCCGAGCCCGGCAACGACGGGATCTTTGACGACGTAGACGAGCTCGTAGATGCGGCCGGGCTGGAAACCGGAGCTCAAGTGGATGCCTCCGTTGATTGCGGTGGCGGAGGGGGCGGTAAAGCTCCAGTCGGAGCGGGGGATGGTTTGGCGCGGGCCGTCGGGGGTGTCGCGGACGGTGAGGACGTTGCGCGGGTCATCCGGATTCGCGACCGGATACTCAGTGCCGCCGACGCGGCCGACGATGATGTGGCCGAGGGGCCAGTCCGTGCTTTTTGCGACGGGGGTGAAGTCGTCGCGCAGGAGGCCGGAGATTGGCTGGCCGTGATCGGTGGCGACGGGTGCATAGAGGTGCAGACCCGGCGCGTCCCATTGCCAGCCGAGCGCGGCGATGGTGTAGCCCTGGCGCAGGAGCCATGCGTCGCCGAGGTCGGCAATGTTTTTGGGATCCGAGGAGCCGCCATCGACAATGCGCAAGAGGCCTTTGCCGCCGCGGTTGGGGATTTCCAGCAGCAGCGCGCCGTTGGCGCCATGCAAAGGTCGCATGAGAAACAGGTCGGCGGAGAATTCGACTTCGCCCTGTGCGTTGCGTGGCGCTTTATCAAGGTCGACAATGCCGCGGTTGTGCGGGTCGTCGGGGCGGACGGCGAAGTACACACGGGCGTCGATCTTATCGTACGGGGCGATTCCCTGCCCTTCGATGCGAACGCTGCTGCGGACTTCCATACGGGTGACGCGGGCGAAGGCGGGAGCGGCGGCGGCGACCAGGGCGAGCAGGAGGACTACGCAGCGGCGAAGAGTCATTGCCGTGCAGTATAGGCGGAGGAGCGGCCCCGGATAAAACGCGGCGAGTTTGACTCCGCCGCGGATTGAGACGAACAGCAGGTTCCTCGGCTTCGCTCGGAATGACAACCGTAAGCCGTTACACCGCGGGTGGATTGCGGAAGCTGGTGCCGCGCTGGTGCCAGTACGGGTAGGCGAGGCTGGTCTCGCTGGCCTGGTCGAGTGTGGCAATTTGTTCGGGGGTGAGGTTCCAGCCAAAGGCGGCGAGGTTTTGCTTCAGCTGCTCTTCGTTGCGGGCGCCGAGGATGATGCTGGAGACAGTCGGGCGGTGGAGGAGCCAGTTGAGGGCGATCTGCGGGACGGACTTTCCGGTCTCTTTGGCGATCTCATCGATGGCATCGACGACGCGGTAGAGGTATTCGTCTTCTACCGGAGGACCTTCCGCGGAGGTTTTGTGCAGGCGGCTGTTTGCGGGCAGCGGCTGGCCGCGACGGATTTTGCCGGTGAGACGACCCCAGCCGAGTGGACTCCAAACCAGTGCGCCGAGGCCCTGGTCGATGCCGAGGGGCATCAGCTCCCATTCATAGTCGCGACCGATGAGCGAGTAGTAGACCTGGTGGGCGACGTAGCGCGTCCAGCCATAGCGGTCGGCGACGGCGAGGGACTTCATGAGGTGCCAGCCGGAGAAGTTGGAGCAGGCGATGTAGCGGACCTTGCCCGAGTGGACCAGCGTGTTGAGCGTGTCGAGGGTTTCTTCGACGGGGGTGAAGGCGTCGAAGGCGTGCATGTGGTAGATGTCGATGCGGTCGGTGCCAAGACGTTTGAGGCTGGCATCAACCTGCGCGAGGATGTGCTGGCGCGAGGTGCCGAGGTCGTTGGGTCCTTCGGCCATGGGGAAGAAGACTTTGGTGGAGATGAGGAGTTGTTCGCGCTTGCCGTGGATGGCCTTGCCGAGGATCTCTTCGGCGAGTCCGTTGGAGTAGCCGTTAGCGGTGTCGAAGAGGTTGATGCCGGAGTCGAGACAGAGGTCGACCATGCGGCGGGCTTCGTCGGCCTGGGTGGAGCCCCAGGCTTTGAAGAATTCGTTGCCACCGCCGAAGGTTGCGGCGCCGAAGCTGAGAACGGAGACTTTGAGTCCGGAGCGACCAAGGAATCTGTATTCCATATGAAGTTAAGGATGCACCCCAGAGGTTACAGGTTACAGGTTACCGGTAACAGAGCAGCGTTCGTGTTCGCTGTAACCTGCAACCTGCTCCCTGCCACCTGCTGTCAATACGGAGTCTTGTTTGGCGTGTCGAGCCAGAGCTGGAAAGATTCCCAGGCCTGATCGCGAAGGAACATTGACGAAGGGATGGAGCGATCGCGGGCGGGTAGTGCGATTTCGCGATAGAGGAAGGCGTCGTCGAAGGCGATGCGGGCTGCGTCGGCGCTGGTGTTGCCGAACCAGATGCGGTCGAGGCGGGCCCAGTAGATGGCGGCGAGGCACATGGGGCAGGGCTCGCAGCTGGTATAGATTTCCGAACCGTTGAGGGTGAAGGCGCTGAGGGAAAGGCAGGCGGCGCGGATGGCGCTGACTTCGGCGTGGGCGGTGGGATCGTTATCGCGGGTGACGGTGTTGCAGCCTTCACCGATGATGGCACCGCCTTTGACGATGACTGCGCCGAAGGGACCGCCGCGGCCAGTGCGGACATTTTCGATGGCCAGAGCAATGGCTCGGCGCATGAACTCAGGGTTCGGAGAGGGATGCATTGTGGACGGAGCGACGAAACCAGTATGGCACAAGGTGTTGGCGGAGCAGGCGCGTATGGGGAGTGAATTATCTTGCCCGCGAATGACGCGCTTCGCTATGATCAACAGAATCCGGGTTACCTCAGGCAGATGAATTTCGCAGCGGGCCACAACTTCAGGGGCCACGCTGGCGTCTGTAAGGTGCAATCACCTACTTTCTGCCCCCAGGTTATCGTTATGTCTTCGGGCCGGAGCCATTGTTTTGACAACAGGCAAGCGTCCTTGTTCTCTCTTCGCCCCGGGACTTCTGGTTCTGGCGGCGGCTTGTTTCTTCTTCTTTTCGGATTGTGCGCGGGGACAGTCGGCGGGGCTGGATGAGTTACCAGATGCACCGCAGGCCCAGCAGCCTGGATCGGCGCCGGGAACCAATCCGTCAATGAACCAGACGCAGCCAGCGCAGCCGCAAACGCCGAGCCAGCAGACACGGGCGCAGCAGCAGACACAACAACCGGGGTCGTCGAGTTCTGTTCAGCCTGCGCCGACCACGCAGGAGACGAAAGAGCAGCGCGAGGAGCGGGCCCGACGGGAGCTGGAGGCGGAAGAGCACCAGCGCATGCTGGGCGTGGTTCCTCTTTTCAATGTGACGTCGAATGCGAATGCGGCTCCGTTGACTTCGAAACAGAAGTATCAGCTGTTTTTCAAGAGCTCGACGGACTGGTATGTATTCGCGATCACCGCGATTGACGGGGAGATCAGCCTGCTGGGCCAGGAGTATCCGTCGTATGGGGAGGGCGGGGAAGGGTTCGCGAAATACTGGGGCGCTGCGTATGCGGATACCTTCGATGGGAATTTGTGGGGCAATGCGATTTTGACTTCATGGTGGCACGAGGATCCGCGCTACTACCGCATGGGTCACGGCAAGTTCATCAAGCGGGTCGGCTATTCGGCGTTGACGACGGTGTGGTGCAAACGCGATAAGGGAAACTGGGGGCCGAACTATGCCAACGTGGCGGGGAACTTTATTGGCGGGGCGATTTCGAACCTCTATTACCCCAGCGACCAGCGAGGCGTGGTGCTGTCGCTGGGGCGCGGCGCGAGCGTGACGTATGAGGGAATTGTGGGCGCGGAGATTGCGGAGTTCTGGCCGGACATCGCGCAGCACTTTATGAAGAAGCATCCGGACAAGCCGGACAAGCAGGGCGCGACGGCGACCGTGCCTCCGCCGACAACCAATCCTCAACCGACAACCACGCCGGGAACTCGCATGCAGCCGGAGGGGAATCAGACGCCGACGCCGAATCCTCCGGAAGAGAAGCCTCAGTAGCTCTGCTTCGGCACGTTTCGAATTTTCGGGTTTGAGGCGCGTGGTAATGTTATCCCGCATCCTGGTTTGAACCCATGGATATTCGCTGTGTGTTTCGTGTTTTTCTTCTGCTTCTTGTCGGATTTTTCTCGAGCACTTCCTTCGCAAAGACGGTGGTTTTCTGGCAGCCGGGATTTCCTGCGGCGGATTCGCCTGCGTCCGACGAGGGTAGCCTGCGGGCGGGGTTTGGCGATGCTTCCTTTGTGGACGCGGCGGGTTTGGGGGATGCTCTGGCGGCTGCAAATTTGTTGGTGATGCCGTATGGATCGGCTTGGCCTGAGGCCTCGTGGGATTCAGTTCTCAAGTATTTGGATCGTGGCGGGAATTTGATTGTGCTTGGCGGCAAGCCTTTTACGCGCGCGGCGTATCAGGATGTGGGTGGGTGGCATTTGCGCTCGGCAAGCGTGGCGCAGTCGCTGGAATTGTTCATTCACGACTACCAGGAGACGCCGGGGTCTTCTTCGGAAGTGAAGTTCGCGGCGAATTCGGATGTGTTTCCGCAGTTGCCGGCGTTTGGGTGGAAGCGGGCGTTCAGTCCGGTGGTGCGGCTGAGCGTGGTGGATAGCGATACGACGGGCGGGCACACCGGCTACGAGGACATGGATCTGACGACGCTGGTGTGGGGCGAGCGGGACGGGCACAAGCTTGCCGCGCCGGTGATCGAACTCGATCACAATACGAACCGTTTTGTTGGTGGGCGATGGATCCTGGTGGCTTGTGAGCCGTCCTCAGGTTTTTTTGAGAATGCGAAGCTGCTGGCGATGCTGGGGGAGATTGCGCTGCGGAAGAATGACCGCTTTGCGCTTCGTCCGCGGCTGCCATTATTTGTGCCGGGCGATGCGATGGAGTTTCGGTTCAAGCCCTCGGATCCAATGAGAGAACAGCCCGACGGCGATCAACTGCGCGTGAAGGTGACGGATGAGGACGGGAAGGTTCTGTACGACCAGACCGCAGCGTTTCCGGGGGCGCATCGGCTGACGCTGCCGGCGAGCGCGGAGGGAGGGCGCGGGTTTCATACGGTGGAGGCGACGCTGATCCGCGATGGCAGGCCGGTGCGCGTCTACCGGTCGGGCTACTGGATGCGGGACTGGCAGTATTTGCTGTCGGGTCCGAAGTTGACGGCGGGTTCGGATTATTTCGAACTGAATGGGAAGCCGCTGCCGGTGGTGGGGACGACGTATATGTCGGGCGATGTGTCGCGGATGTATCTGATCCAGCCGAATGCGTACGTGTGGGACCAGGACATGGCGCAGATTCGCGGCGCGGGGCTGAACATGATCCGGACCGGGCTGTGGACGACGTGGAAGCAGCTGCTGGCGCCGAATGGGCAGATGAGCGAGGACGGGCTGCGGACGATCGAGGCCTTCCTGATGTGCGCGCGACATAACAATCTCCCCGTCCAGTTCAATCTGTTCGCGTTTTATCCGGATGAGTTTGGCGGGGTGAATGGGTACCTCGATCCAGTGGCGTTGCAGGCGGAGTCGCGCTATGCGGAGTCGGTGGGGGCGCGCTTCAGCGACGTGCCGTTTCTGGCGTGGGATCTGATCAACGAGCCGAGCGCGAATAAGAATTTGTGGCGGACGCTGCCGGACGACGATCCGTTTGAGCGCGCGGCGTGGCGGAAGTGGATTGCGGAGCGGTATCCGACTGACTCCGGAAACCAGTCAAAGCTGCTGCATGACTGGGCGGAGCCTTCGCTGGGGATTGGGCGTGATCTGCAGGCGGCGCCGATGGCCACGGCGCCCGAGGTGGCGGGGCAGGATCCGATGGCGCTGCCGAAGGCGGGGGCATTTCAGGCCGATGGGGTGCGGAGCGGGTTCAATCCGCTGAAGGTGTATGACTACACGCTGTTCACGCAGGATGTGTTTGCGGGCTGGGTGAAGCGGATGCGGGATTTGATCCGCGAGACCGGATCAACGCAGCTGATCACGGTGGGGCAGGATGAGGGCGGAGTGGCGGGGCGGGTGTCGCCGGCGTTCTATTCGCCTCTCATCGATTTCACGGCGAATCACACATGGTGGGATTTCGATGCGATCCTTTGGGCGAGCCTGGCGCCAAAGTTTCCTGGCAAGCCGCTGCTGATCCAGGAGACAGGCGAGCAGCGGCGGCTAACGCTGGACGATCATCTGCGGTTCAGTCCTGAAGTGGAGGCGGATCAGCTGGAGCGGAAGATTGCGATTGCGTTTGCGCAGGGGGCGGGCGCGCTGGAATGGGTTTGGAACGTGAACGCCTATATGGCGAATGACAACGAGATTCCGATTGGCGCAGTGCGGCCGGACGGGACTGAAAAACCTGAGGCGGAGGTGTTGCGCGGGTTCGCGGCGTTTGCTGCGAAGAGTCCGCAGAGCTTTACGAAGATTGTGCCGCCCGAGGTCACGATGGTGACGTCACAGGTGGAACTGTATTCGGCCATGGGCGCGCTGGCGT
>PMAM01000190.1:4830-5276 GCA_003152595.1 Acidobacterium sp. | reverse complement strand
GAAGACGGGGCTGCTGTATCACGGGTGGGATGAGTCGAAGGAGCAGTCCTGGGCGAACAGGAGGACGGGTGATTCAGCGAACTTCTGGGGCCGCGCGATGGGCTGGTACATGATGGCGTTGGTGGATACGCTGCCTTGGTATCCGGAGAACGATCCGGGACGGGCGCAGTTGCTGGAGATTTTGCGGCGGACGGCAGCGGCGGTGGCGAAGGTGCAGGATCCGGCGAGCGGGTTATGGTGGCAGGTGCTGGACAAGGCGGGTGCGAAGGGGAATTACCTGGAGGCGTCGGCGTCGTGCATGTTCACGTATGCGCTGGCGAAGGGAGTGCGCCTGGGATATGTGCCGCGCGCGTATGAAAAGAATGCGGCGCGCGGGTGGAGCGGGATCCAGAAGCGGTTTGTGCGGACGGAGAGCGATGGGAGCGTGACGCTGACCGGAACGGTGA
>PMAM01000190.1:0-4789 GCA_003152595.1 Acidobacterium sp. | reverse complement strand
AGCTGTTCCACTACAAGTGGGATGATTTTTCGAATTCAGGGTTTTCGCTGTTCGGGCATATTTGGCGCAGTTATGGCGTAGCGACGAAGACACTGGCGAGCGCGCCAACCGTGGAAAATCTAAAGGGGGCGCAGTACTACATCGTCGTTTCGCCGGATAACCCGGCGAAGAATCCGAATCCTCATTACATGAACGCGGGGGATGCGAAGCAGATTGCGGAGTGGGTGCGGGGCGGGGGCGTGCTGCTGATGATGGAGAACGATCCGGCGAATGCGGACATTGAGCATTTGGATCTGCTGGCGGACAAGTTCGGGTTGCACTTCAACAATGTTCTGGTGCACCACGTGGAGGGCGATGATTTTCCGGCGGGGCGGATCGATGTGGCTCAGCCGAGCGCACCGTTTACACATCCGCATGTGCTCTATATGAAGGACACTTGTTCGCTCAAACTGTCAGGGAAAGCGGAGCCGCTGATGAAGGACAAGAGCGGCGAGCTGCTGATGGCATGGACGTGGTATGGGAAGGGGATGGTATTCGCGGTGACCGATCCGTGGGTCTACAACGAGTACACGGACGGAAGGAAGCTGCCGGCGGAGTACGACAACTTTGGAGGCGGCGTGGAGTTGGTGCAGTGGCTGCTGGAGCAGCGAGCCGCGCTTCCGCACTAAGAAAAAAGGCAGCCGGTGTTGAGCACCGGCTGCTGAAGTGGACACAGCAAAACCGCCTTTTAGCCTTCGGATCCCGAGGAAGGATGCAGGACGCGGAAGGTGCTGCCGCCGTCGGACCAGACGAGGACCAGCGCATCCTGACCTGTGGGAATGCTGGAGAGCTGCTGGGCTGCGTCCGATGCCGAGTCGGTGGGCTTGCGGTTGACGGAGACGATGACGTCACCTTGCTGGAGGCCGGCGTTATCGGCGGGGCTGCCGGGGCGGACGTTCTCAATGACAGCACCATGAACGCTTGCGGGCACCTGCGCCTGCTGACGGACATTGGGGGTGAGGTCGGCGAGACCGAGACCCCAGCGACCCTTGCCATTGCCGTTCTGGGCTACTTCCTGCTCGTGGCCGCCGTTGACGGATCCCAGAGTGACGAGCACGTCGACGCTCTTGCCATCGCGCATGACCTCGAGGTGGATGGTATCGCCGGGAGGGGTCAGGCTGGTTTCCATCTGCAGTTCTCCGGCGTCGGAAACGGGCTTGCCGTTGAACTGGGTGATGACGTCACCGGTCTTGAGGCCAGCTTTGCCGCCGGGAGAGTCGGGCGTGACGTCGGAGATGACGGCACCGACGGCTTTGTTCACCTGGAAGAACTTTGCGGTGTCGGGAGTGACGTCGCTGATGGATACGCCGATGTAGCCGTGGCTGACCTTGCCGTCACGCATGAGGGTGTTGACCACAGGTTGAGCGATCTGGGTGGGAATGGCGAAGCCCATGCCGGAGAATGCGCCAGTCGGCGAATAGAGCATGCAGTTGATGCCGATGAGCTGACCGCGAGCGTCGACAAGGGCGCCACCGGAGTTGCCGGGGTTGATGGCGGCGTCGGTCTGGATGAACTCACCGGGCTTGCGGCGATCAGCTTCCAGGTTGGGGCGGTTGAGGGCGCTGATGATGCCGCGTGTGACGCTGAAGCGGAAGCCGTAGGGGTTTCCGAAGGCAAGGACGGTCTGGCCGGGCTCAAGTTTGGTGGAGTCGCCCCAGGGAATGCTGGGGAAGTCGTGACCCTCGATCTTGATGACGGCGAGATCGGTGAGCGGATCCGTGCCGACCAGCTTGGCCGGATAGATATCGCGGTTGCTGAGGGTGACGCTGATGTTGATGGCGCCGGCGATGACGTGGTTATTGGTGACGATGTAGCCGTCGGGAGAGATGATGACACCGCTGCCGAGGCCGTGTTCGATGCTGGGTTGCTGTTGCTGCTGCATCGGTCCCTGTGGGCCGCCGAAGAACTGGAAGGGCGAGCCGGGGCCAAAGAACTGCTGGAATTGCTGCTGCTCCTGCTGCTGTTGTTGCTCCTGGCCGCTCTGGCCATCGTCTTCAGCAAGCTGATGCTGGCTGAGTTTGGAGGTTACGGTTACGTTGACGACTGCGGGACGGACGCGGGCGGTGAGGGCCTCCATGGCCTGGTCGAGAGAGATGAGGGGAGCGACACTGCCTTGGTCGAGCGGCGGGGCGGGGGGGGCGGCAGCGCTGGCGGGGCCGGCATAGCACCATGTGCCGATGGCGACTCCTGCGGCGAGGGCGGCTACTGGAATCGCGACGCGTCGCGTGAGCAGGGATTTGATTTTGCTGAGGTTCATTGGTTTTGCTTCTCCTTGTTTGAACTAATTAATTAGTTGTTAGGGGTAAATTTTTTTAGATCGACTGCGAAGGCGATCCTGGCTGTTGCGGCATGACGAAGACGATCTCGAGGATCTGCATCGGGGCGCCCGTTGCGGGATCGTTGATTTGGACGACCTGAATTTGCAGGGCGGGATTCTCGCTGCTCTGTAGCTTACGAACGCTGCTGAGGGCGGGCCCCGCGTTGACGGTGCGAAGCTGCGGGGGGCCTGCGGCTTTGGAGTCGGTGGAGCGGAAGATGAACATCATGGGAGCGGGCTGGTTCGTTGTTTCAAATTCGGCGAGCCGAGCCATGATGACCAGGTTGTTCGGTGCATACTTCTGTGTCAGCGAGGCCTGGCGAAGGGGATTGGCGTGGGGCGCGCGATGGCGCTTCGTGGCAGCAGGGTGAACGGCGGCCAATTTCTCAGCCGGATGAAAACTGGCTGGGACCATCGCGACAGGCGAAGGCGCGAAGCCGATGTTGTCGGCGAGCGGTTTATTCAGCTGCGCGGTGGAAGCGGACTCCATGGGGACAAATGCGACAAATTGAGGCGCACAGAGCGCGATGCCCGTGCAGGCAAGCGCCAATGAGGCTGCGGCTCCGAGAGCGACGCGGCCGACGCGTGTGGTGACCGCCGGTCCGATGCGAAGAATGCGCGCAATGCGCACGGAGGCGTCGCGAGCCCGGGCGACCGCAGCCTGAGCCATCGTCCAACCGCGACGGGCACAGCCCTTTTCGAGCAGGTCAATGAGGCATTCGGCATAGGCGCGTGGATTGCCGGTGGCGGCGAGCACGGCATCGTCGCAGGCCATCTCGCGCTCGAGGGAGAGGCGGGCATCGATCCACCAGACGGCGGGATGGAAGAAAAGAAGAGCGCGAACGGTTTTCTGGAGGAGGTTGGTCCAGTCGTCGCGGCGGCGGAGGTGGGCGAGCTCGTGAATGAGGATGGGCCGGAGTTCGGCGGAGGTGAGCTCGCTAAGGGCCCATGCGGGCAGAACGATGGCGGGGTTGCGGAAGCCGAGGGCCGCGGGGACGGCGTTTTTTTCAGACAGGAGCAGGCGGATGGGGCGCTTCGTCCCGGTGAGCAGTGCGCGGAGCTCGGAATCGAGGTTCGCGGGTGGGACTTCGGTGCAGCTGCGGCGAATTTGCCGGACCTGCCAGACGCCGACGGCGACGCGCGCCAGAGCTGCGGTGGCGATCACGATCCAGAGAGCGAAAAACGCCGTGGCCCAGAATGCGGGAATGGAGATTTCAGGGCGTGCGTGGGGAATCAGGGCAGAGAAGCTGTGCGCCTGTGATCCAAGGCCGCTGAGAAATGGCAGCGCGACCACGCTGGCCAGAGCGACAAACCAAACCGCAAAGCGGGTGCCGGAGTTCTGGCGGCCCATGAGCCGGAGCAGCAGCCACGCGCCGACCGCAATGAGCAGACCTTCGGGGAGGGAGTTGAGCACGCGCTCAACGGCCAGCTGCGAGAAGGTCATCATCGCGCGTCGCCTCCAGGATTGCGCTCCAGCATTTTGCGCAGGCGGTCGAGCTCGGTGGCATCGATGCCGCGGTCCTCGAGGATATTGAGCACCAGATCTTCGTGGGAGTTGCGGAAGAAGCGGCTGACGAGATGGCGAATCTCGGAGCGGCTGGCTTCTTCTTCGGCGACGAGGGCGCGGAAGATGTGGGCGCGGCCGTCTTTGTCGTGGCCGATGTAGCCTTTGCGCTCGAGGATGCGGATGGTGGTGAGGACTGTGTTGTAGGCGAGCGCGGGGTTGGCGGGGAGGGCGTCGAGGATGTGCTGGACGGTCCCTGGACCCTTGAGCCAGAGCACCTGCATGATGCGAATCTCGGCTTCGGTGAGGGTCTGGGAAGTTTTGCGCGGCACGTTTGAAAAGCCCTTTCGCTCTATTCGACGCACGGGGGCGTCGGAAGTAACTAATGATTTAGTTCTATCACGAGGGAGGGGGGTCGTTTTGCGGAAATCGGGGGGTCTACCCCTCCGGATGCTGTTGATTCTGTTCGAGGGCTTGTCGCGGGAACCCCCTATGCGTTTACCAAGTGATTATGGGGGTAGGGTGGGTAGCCGCGCCGGTTGATCTCCTGGGCCCCGAAGGGTGGCTCGAATCGACAATTTTCGAAATTGGGGGGTCTACCCCTCCGGATGCTATTGATTCTGCTCGAGGACTGCTCGCGCGAACCCCCTCTTGTTGCTCAATTCATTACCAGGGTGTTCGGCACGAACTTCGAACGGGGTGCAGCCGGCTCCGATTTTTCAAACAGCGCAGCGACGGGGATCCTGGGATCCCGGAAATGCGAAGGGGATTGTCTGGCAGGCAGGCAATCCCCACATGTTTTCAGGTTAGCGATGTGGGGAGATCGGGGGCAAGGGAAAACGGAGGGGGAGACGGTATGGAAGTCATTCCGTTTCCCGGAGCGGATGAGGCTTTGCCAAGGGGAAGGGCTAGCTGTGGAGTCTCAACAG
>PMAM01000228.1:2488-9929 GCA_003152595.1 Acidobacterium sp. | reverse complement strand
TATCCGCTCCAGCCGCGCCCCAACGAGCGCGTCGACCATCCCCACCACGCCGGCATGTGGTTCAACTACGGCAATGTCAATGGCTTCGACTTCTGGAATAACTCCGATGCCATCAAACCAGAAAATCGCTCCAAAATGGGCACCATCCTCGAGACCAAAATCGTCTCTACAAAAAGTGGTTCCGATCGCGGCGAGTTAGTCGTGGATTCGGTCTGGGTAACAGGCAAAGGCGACCAGTTACTCGATCAAACCACGCACTACATCTTTTCCCGCCGCCTGCATGAGCGCGTCATCGACCAGATCATTACGCTCAAGGCTCTCGACCGAGC
This sequence comes from Acidobacterium sp., assembly GCA_003152595.1. Taxonomy (GTDB): domain Bacteria; phylum Acidobacteriota; class Terriglobia; order Terriglobales; family Acidobacteriaceae; genus Palsa-343. The sequence continues at coordinate 9,600 of PMAM01000228.1, read as the reverse complement.
GGTCTTCAACGACGACAAAGAAGGAGTCCTCGGCATCCGTGTCGCCCACTGGCTCGAGTCGCCTGACGAGAAGGGTGGGGTCTTCCTCGACGCGAACGGCCGGCCGACTAAAGTGGCCGCGGCGGACACTACGGATGCAACCGGTGTCTACCTCACGAGCGAAGGGGTCAAAGGCGGCGCAGTCTGGAGCACAAGAGGCCGCTGGTGCTCCCTCACCGGACACACGGACGACCATACCGTCACTCTCGCCATCCTCGATCACCCCCTGAATCCGGGTTACCCGACCTACTGGCATGCGCGTGGCTACGGACTCTTCGCGGCCAATCCGCTGGGCCGCAGTATCTTCGATCCCAAGCAGCCCCCGTTCACCTACACCTTGGAAAAGGGACAGACCGCGACCTTCCGCTATCGTGTGCTGCTCCTCTCCCACGAGGCAACGCCCGAGTCTCTGAACCACGAAGCCGACCGGTTCGCCACCGAATACCGCTAAAGGCCCCTCACCTCCCCTCCCGCGCACGTGGAATCAGGGAGATCTTCCGACGGCCGTTTTACCGGAAATACGGAAACAACCGAATGGAAAGCGGATAAAGACCAGCTGAGCTGGATTGCTCAGACTCGGGTGTCCTGGCCGCTTAGAGTGAGGAAGGTAAGGTGTTCATCCGTGAAAAGGATTTTGCTCGGGCTCGCACTCATGTTCAGCTTTGCTGCACCGANNCATCACCCCAATCGCCAGCAGTAAGTGTTCGGACCGGGATGAAGTATCAAAACCGTTCCGGCGATGTTGCGCTGTGAGAAGTGAGTTGACAGTTCGGCGGGCCGGTCCGGCTCGGATAAGTGAGGGTACGCCATGGAAACGATTCTGATTATTGTTCTTCTGGTGTTTTTGCTCGGCGGTGGTGGCTGGGGATACTCGCGCTGGCGTAGATAAATTGCACGATCGCGACCCAGGTACATACTTTCAGGTTAGACGTCCCAGGGCAGCCCCCGATTCACCATTATCGCCTTCCGATGTGAGTCCATGCAGCCGGGCATGGATTGCCATTGCCGCCCAGGCGCCTCTGCCGCGACAATACTCAGCAACACCGGAGGAAAGAGGATGGCCATTCGAGTGGTTGCTGCGATCTTCGCGCTTGCCCTGGCGCTTCCATGCCTGGGCCAAAGCAGTCAGTCCGATTCTCAGACGCTGCAGGCCATCCTCGCCGAGATTCGCGCCATCCACAACGAGGTCAAAGTCACACAGACAACCCAGATTCTCCTTACCGAACTGGAGATCCAGCAGAGCGTCGTCAATCGAGCGACGCAGCGTGCCGACGATGCACAGTCGAGGCTGAGCGAGATCAAAGCCGCCGAGAAAGACAACGTTGGCGAGATGGCTCGCACAAAAGACAGACTCGACCAGTCCACTGATCCGCAGGAGGCGAAAGCCCTCGCAGACAGGAGCGAAGAACTGAAGAGGAATAGTGCAGCCCTCGCCACCGCCGAACAGAGCCGCACCGCCGATCTGCAGACAGCGCAGCAGCAACTCAAGGACGCCCAGGACTCCCTCGACGACATCCAGAATCAGCTCAATGCAATCGTGAAGCAGCTCACGCCGGCTCGAAACTAATCCCCGAGTCCCGGATACGCACCCGGCCCTGAATCCCGCCGCCACCCTCCCGCATCTGACAGTTCCGCGTTGGCCAATCGGCCCATTCACGGTAAAATAAGAGGATTGCAGGAAAGGTCTTAGGGAACAGCACCATGCCTAAAGAGGGAATTCACCCGAACTACCACGAGATTCGCGTCGTCTGCGCGTGCGGCAACACCTTCACCACCAAATCCACGCATAAGAGCGACATCCACGCGGAAATCTGCTCGAACTGCCACCCGTTCTTCACCGGCAAACAGAAGCTGGTCGATACCGCGGGCCGCGTCGAGCGCTTCCGCCGCAAGTACGCCAAAACCGAAGCCAAACCGGAGCCGGCAGGAGCCGCGAAGTAGTCGTCCAGCGCTCCTCGCAACACAAGGCCTCCGCCGCGGCGGGGGCCATTGTTTTAGCACCACGATGAAGAAACACTGGGACAACCCGATCGACCACCCCATGCCCTCCGGCACGCGTGTGCCCGCCTCCCTCCAGATCGGCAACGTCATCGTCGCTCCCGCCACCGTCCTCGCCCCCATGGCCGGCGTCACTGACACCGTCTTCCGCCGCTTCATCCGCAACGCCAGCCTCTTCACTTCAGTAACAACTCCGGGTGCCCCGGGTCTCGATCTTGAGACCCGGGTTAGTGCCGGGCGAACGGCTCTCGATTCTGAGACCCGGATCCGCGACGCCGTCGAAGGCTCCATTACTAACCAGGCCTCAGGCTGCGGNNACCCTCGCCGAAGCCGCGCGCATCGTGCAGGACACCGGCTTCGACATGGTCGACCTCAACCTCGGCTGCCCCGCCAAACGCGTCGTCTCCTGCAACGGCGGCAGCGGCCTGCTGCGCGACCTGCCCCTCATCGGCGAAATCTTCAAATCTGTGCGTGCGGCGGTTACAATTCCGTTCACCGTCAAGTTCCGCCTCGGCTGGAACGACAACCACATCGTCTGTGTCCCCCTCGCAAAGCTGGCCGAAGACTGCGGCCTCAACGCCGTCTCTCTCCACGCCCGCACCCGCGAGCAGGGATACGCCGGCCAGGCCCGCTGGCACCACATCGCCGAAGTCAAAGACGCGGTCCGCATCCCCGTCGTCGGCAACGGCGACGTCCGCACCCCCGAGGATGCCTGCGCCCTCGTCGCCAAAACCGGCTGCGACGCCGTCATGATCGGCCGCGCCGCCCCGGCCAATCCCTGGATCTTCCGCCAGATTGCGCAGTTCACCGCCACGGGCCGCTACGACCTGCCTACAGACCAGGACCGCTATCGCATGATCCGCACCTACTTCGAAATGCTTCTCACCGAACTGACCCCCGACACCTCGCGCGCCCCCGTCGCCGAAGCCGCCGGCAAGATGAAGCAGTTCGCCTCCTGGTTCACCCACGGAGTCCGCGGCGGCGCCGCCCTGCGCAAGTCCATCTACGAATCGAAATCCGGCACGGCGATCCTCGACGCCGTCGACCATTTCTTCAGCAGGGAAGTGGCCAGCAGGGACGCGCCCGACATTCCGGATTCACAATCCGTCCCCGCCGACGATCTGCTCCCCTCCTTTGTCGAAAGCTAATCGTGTCGAGATCTGATCGCCGCATCACACGGTCGATCCAGAATCAGCACCCGACCTCGACAGCCTTCGGAAAAAAAACATGATGCCCCGGCCAGGTTCACCCCACAGCAAGAAGCAGATACCTCCGCCGCGCGAACATCAATGCAAATCACCCCAGGTTCATCTCGAAAGTAATGGCCGGTACCGTTTCGGAACCCTGTCCCTGACATCACCGAATATCCTGCCCCACTCCCCCTCACCCCTCATCCAGAAAAATCTCCTCGATTCGCATCCCAAACAGCCGCGCCAGCCTGAACGCCAGCGGCAGGCTCGGGTCGTACTTCCCCGTCTCAATCGCGTTCACCGACTGGCGCGACACCTCCAGCGCCTTCGCCAGATCGGCCTGCGACCACGCCCTCTCCGCGCGCAGCACCCGCAGCCGGTTCTTCATCCCCGGTACCTCCGCCCCACCAGCGGCATCGACACCACCACGAAGATCCAGAACATCGGATACACCCACGCCAGGATTTTCCAACCCCGCGCCGTTACCACTATCGAGGGACCCAGCTTCAAGCCCCAAAGAACACGTGTCAAGAGCATCGGAGTCATCCTGAGCGCAGCTTCGGCGCGGCTCGCTCTCGATGAACTCTCCGGCGACGCACGAACCCGGAAACGCGGAGGAACTTGCGAGACGAATAATGGCCACCCTTCGTATTCGCAATCTAACCGACCGTTAGCGATCCAGATACAATTCCGTCTCATGAGGACGGCCCTGCTCATTTTGGTTCTCTTCCCGTCTCTCGCGATCGCGCAGTGGCATCGTACCGAGAAGGCAGACGCCTTTCGCGGCACTCGATAATCGCAATTCGAACTCGCCGGCAAGTTCATCACGCCGCCCCAGCACTCCTCACTCGAGGTTCCGGTCATGATCCTCCAGTGCCAGGCCGGTGATCATCACAACGGGCATTGGCACACAGGCGGCAAATTTCTCACCGGATATATCCAGACCGGGGCAGTGCTGAACGCCGGCGTGCGCGAGATCGCGGTTCAGTACCGGCTCGACGGTGGCAAGATTCAGACCGAAGAGTGGACACCATCGACGAACTTCGGAGCGATCTTCTTCAAAGACATCACGCTGAACACCCTGCTCTACGGCCATTTCCTTCCGCACAAGGACGAGACGAACCCGCCCGTCCACAAGCTGTCGGCGGCGGTGGACGAGTACCTTGCTGGCGAGGTGGTGATGGAGTTTGATATGCCCGATCCTGGGGACGCGGGCTGGGTCTGCGGAGCGCTCACACGAAAGGAATGAACAAACACCATCCGTCACGCGTCCTCGCCATTGGCTCAGGCCAGGTTCACCCCATAGCGAGAAGCTGGATATTTTTTCATCGGATCGTCAATCAAATTGAGTCTGCGCCTGGACCACAAGTACCGTCCCCTGACAATTGCGCGATCCTTGTTGGGAAAGTGGAGCTGCTGGTCGCCAGGAGACAGCAATCGACAGACGGGTCCTTGGCCATTTGCCGGTCGCTTTTCGGTCGACCTGAAAATCCTTCCGCGACCTTTTTCGCATTTCCCGCCTTCGCGTCGAAAAACTGCCAGGCCTACAGCCTTCCCAAATAGCACTGCCTCACAACACGCCACTCCCACGTCAGCTCACAGCCGTGTCGAGATAACCGCCGACAAGGTCAAAACTTCAGCCGTACGCTTTCCTCACCACCTGCACGGAAAAGTGTCAGGGCACGACTTTCAGTCGTGCCGAAAACAAGCGCGCCGAAGGCGCTTCCTTGCTGCCGCAGGCCGTTCCTGGGGTCTCCCGTCGCGCTTCAGCGCGGTGGGGCCCGCCCCCCGAAAAACCGTCAAGCCCCACGCCCTTCCCAAAATGGCACTCCCCTCATAACAAGCCACTTATCAAACCACTTTCCCCCACATACGTGGCGCATTAATAGCCCCAACCTGGTATCCTAATAATAGGGGGATAGAAATAAATTCTCCCCCACCCACTTAGCTCCAGAAACACCCAAAGCTCGCCACGGCGAGCCTTTTCCTTTGCGCAAGGACAAGACCATGCCCACTGCAAACTCGCTCGCCGACCACCTCTCTGCGAACCGCCTCTTAGCCAACCGGTTCTCCGTCGACCGCCGCCCCGCAGATGCCTGCCCCAAAGTTGTCAAGTTTGTAAACATCGCTACGAATTTCAAAACGAAGGACTTGCAACTTGTACCCCCACCAAATGACAACATCCTCGACAAGAACGGCGCACAAAAGGCGAATCGACTCAGGAGATTCTTGCAGACCTCGCCACGCGAGGCGACGGCGAAAGCCACGCATCGTCCACGCTCGAAACGCTGTTCACCAAATCGCCAATGCCCAGGGGGTCCAGAGGGAGACTCGCTCCTGGAATCAACAACTTCCGAGGGGATCTAACCCCCTCAAATGGTTTTTCTCGGAAGGAGGAACGAACGCATCAGTCCAGGAAGGAGACTCGCCCGCTGACCGGGTTCAAGCTGACCGCCTCTTCGCCGACCGGCCTGGAGGGCCTCTATAACTGCGGCTCTCGCCTGCGTCCTCTTTTTGGCTGGCCGTTAGCGGAGGGAAGCGGCGGGGGCTGTGAGGTGATCTCGAGATCCTGGGCGGACTGGGCGCGAGTGAGGTGACGCTCCATGACGGAACGGGCTTCGGCGGCGTTGCGGGAGCGGATGGCACGGAAGATCTCGCGGTGCAGGTCGGCGGATTCCTTGAGGTCGCGGGAGCGCTCGGCGGTCTTGCGCCGCTCGTCGTAGAGGGCGGAGGTGATGGTCTCCATGAGCGCGGCGAGGATGGGATTGCCGGAGGCCTGGGCGATGACGCGATGGAAGCGCACGTCGTGGATGAGGTACTCCATGGGGTTGTCGACGGTGGCGTACATTTCGGCGACCTCTTCGGAGAGGGCGGCGAAGTGCTGCTCGCGACCGCGCTCGGCGGCCAGGGCGGCGAGCTCGCTCTCGAGGATGCGGCGGGATTCGAACATTTGCCAGGACTGGAAACCGTGCAGCGCACCGAGCAGACTGAGGGAGGATTTGCCGAGTTCCGGCGGGCCGTTGGCGACGAAGGTGCCGACGCCGTGGCGGACGTCCATGACGCCCATGGCCGCGAGATAGCCGATGCCGGTGCGGAGGCTGGCGCGGCTGATGCGCAGCTTGCGGGCAAACTCGCGCTCCGGCGGAATGCGATCGCCGGGCTGTAAGTCGCCGGTTTCGATCATGCCGCGGATGTGGTTAACCACCCGCATGGTCATGTGTGTATCGGATTTCGGCATGGCTTCCTCGCCCTGCGGGCCGCCGTTGGGGGCCATTGTGTCCCTCATTCCGAGATTTAAAATACCTTACGCCGCATTTGTTGTAAGGTCCAACAAAAGGGGAGGNNTTTTTCTGACGGTCCAGGAGGTCAACCAGTCCGATGTCTACCGGTGCTATGGCCCTCATCCATGACGATCGCCTGTTCCCCGCGGATCCCACCATGCGCAACATCGCGCGCCGGTTGTACGCGGAAGTACGGGATCTGCCGCTGATTTGTCCGCACGGCCACACGCAGGCCTCCTGGTTTGCGAACGACGAAGCGTTTCCCGACCCGGCGAAGCTTTTCGTGCAGCCTGACCACTATATCTTTCGGATGCTCTACAGCCAGGGCATCACGATGGAGGAGCTGGAAATCGGCGCGGGCGAGATGAAGGATCCGCGGCGGGTGTGGCGGATTTTTGCCGAGAACTACTATCTGTTCCGCGGAACGCCGACGCGGATGTGGCTGGACTATTCGTTCCACGAGCTGTTTGGGCTCGACGAGCGGCTGTCGGGCGCGACGGCGGACCTTTATTACGACGTGATCGCGGAGCGGCTGAAGACGCCGGAATTTCGGCCGCGCGCGCTGTACGAACGCTTCCGCATCGAAGTGCTGGCGACGACCGAT
>PMAM01000228.1:0-2352 GCA_003152595.1 Acidobacterium sp. | reverse complement strand
TCGGCGTTGTACGACGCGGTGCGGCTGGGGCGCGCCGATGCGCGGCAGCAGGAGCTGTTCCGCGCGCAGATGCTGACCGAGATGGCGCGGATGAGCGTGGAAGACGGGCTGGTGATGCAGCTGCACCCGGGCGCCTTCCGGAATCACAACCGGAAGATTTACGAGCGCTATGGGCGCGACGTGGGTGCGGATATTCCTGTGGCGACGGACTACGTACACGCGCTGCATCCGCTGCTGGCGCGCTTCGGCAACGAGAAGAACTTCACCATGATCCTGTTCACGCTGGATGAGACGGCGTACACGCGCGAGCTGGCGCCGCTGGCGGGGCATTATCCGTGCCTGCGGCTGGGGCCGCCGTGGTGGTTCCACGACAGCCCGGAGGGGATGCTGCGTTTCCGGGAGCAGGTGACGGAGACGGCGGGCTTCTACAACACGGTGGGGTTCAACGACGACACGCGGGCGTTCCTGTCGATTCCGGCGCGGCACGATGTGGCGCGGCGCATCGACTGCGTTTGGCTGGCGCGGCTGGTGGCCGAGCATCGGCTGGACGAAGACGAAGCGGTGGAGGTGGCGCACGATCTCGCCTACAATCTGGTGCGGAAAGCGTACAAGCTGTAACGCGCTGCGAGTTTCATCGGGGCTCGCAGGTATCGGAGATTGAATGGCGGCACGAGGCACGGACTCTCGCTCGTTTTTCGGTACGCTTGGCTCCGCAGATCGCGTATCACACCAGCGCTGGGTGATCTGCGCGCTGCTGTTTTTTGCCACCGTCATTGCCTACGTCGATCGCGGCGTCATCGCCTACCTGGAGAAGTTCCTCGAAGGGGTCATCCCTGGACTCAACAGCGTCAAGTACGGATACATTCTGGCCGCGTTTCAGGCAGCCTACGCCATCGGCATGGTGGTGGCCGGGGGACTGACCGACAAGCTGGGAACGCGCAAAGCATTTGCGATCGCGATCGGCCTGTGGAGCGTGGCGGCGATGCTGCCGGGGGCGGCGTTTTCGGTGACCACGTTTGGCATCGCCATGTTCTTGCTGGGCCTGGGGGAAGCGGCGAACTTTCCCGCGTGCATTAAGACGGTTGCTGAGTGGTTTCCGAAGCGCGAACGCGCGCTGGCCACGGGCATTTTCAACTCCGGAGCCAATATTGGCAATATCGCTGTGCCGTTGGTGGTACCGGCGCTGGTGGTGCTGGTGAGTTGGCGGGGCGCGTTTGTCGTCACCGGCGGCGCGGGGGTTGTGTGGCTGATGTTCTGGCTCATCTACTATCGCCGGCCGGAGCGGCACCCCAGCGTTTCGAAAGCGGAACTGGANNATCGGCAAGTTTCTCACCGATCCGATCTGGTGGTTCTATCTTTTCTGGCTGCCGCGTTATCTGCAGTCGACCTTCGGGCTCAGTTTGTCTTCGAACCGGCTGCCGCTGGTGATTGTGTACAGCGTTTCGACTGTGGGGAGTATCGGAGGCGGATGGATTTCTTCTAGTCTGCTGCGTACGGGCAAGAGCGCGAACGTTGCGCGCAAGACCGCCATGCTGATCTGCGCGCTGTGCGTCATACCGGTCTTCGCGGCGCCGTACATTCATCACCTTTGGGTGGTGGTGGGCCTGGTGGGTCTGGCGACCGCCGCGCATCAGGGGTGGTCGGCGAATCTGTTCACGCTCCCCTCCGATATGTTTCCCAAGGCGGCGGTGGGGAGTGTGATCGGGATTGGCGGCATGTCGGGTGCAATCGGTGGGGTCATACTGCAATTGGCGACGGGCTACATTGTGAAAATTACGAACAGCTACGTGCCGCTCTTTGTGGTTGCGTGCGCCGCTTACATGCTGGCGCTCGTCATCATTCATGGGATTACGCCAAAGCTGGCGCCGGCGCAGCTCGAATCGTAAAGAAAGGAGAGATCAGGAGCATGAGTCTCTATTGCAAAGTGGGAAGCGCTGACATGGATCTCTCCGGGCAGCAGTTGAACGATCTGCTGGCGGGAACGCTCGACAAGCTGGGGCCGCGGAAGCGTGTGCTGGTGATTCCGCCGGATATCACGCGGCTGCACTCGGGCGCGGGTGAGCTGACGCGGATCGCGTGGAAGTACTATGGCGAGCGGCTGGCTGCGATTTTGCCGGCGCTGGGCACGCATGCTGTGATGTCGCCGGAGCAGATGACGCGGATGTTCGGGGATGTGCCACAGTCGCTGTTCCATATTCACAACTGGCGTACGGATATCGAGACGATTGGGGAAGTGCCGGCGACGTTCATTGAGGAACAGTCCGAGGGGAAACTGCACTACAGCTGGCTCGCACAGATTAATCGTCTGCTGCTGGAGGGCAACTTCGATCTGATCCTCTCGGTGGGGCAGGT
>PMAM01000175.1 GCA_003152595.1 Acidobacterium sp. | reverse complement strand
CAATACTCTGATCGCCACAACACCGGAGGCTGAACTCACCGCCCTTCGCGAACAAAGCGCCAGCGAACTTGCTCCCTACCGCCGCCGCATGCAGGCCCTGCAGATTCGCCAGATCGAGCAGCAGTTCCTCCACAAACGCCTGCTCGAGCGGCACAGTCTTCCGCGGCTTAGCCTCTTCTATATGAAACAGGAGTAAGCACCCGACCGTGAAACTGCGTATTGAAAAGCCGGTCTATGGCGGATCGGGCCTGGCTCGCGCCGACGGGAAAGCTGTCTTCGTTCCCCTCACTCTGCCCGGCGAAGAGGTCGAGGCGACCATCACCCAGGACAAGGGCGGTTTTGCGAAAGCGGAACTCCAGTCCGTCGTCGAGCCCAGCCCCGCGCGCGTGCAACCGCCGTGTCCGTACTTCGGGCGATGCGGGGGCTGTCACTATCAGCATGCCGCCTACCCGGCGCAGGTTGAGATGAAGCTCGCGATCCTGCGCGAGTCGCTCGAGCGCGCTCACCTCCGCGACCTTCCCGAGATTCATGCCATTACCGCGGAGCCGTTCGGCTATCGCAACCGCATACGGCTGCACGTGCAAAAGAATCCCTTCTCGCTCGGTTACAAATTCCGCAATTCTCACGACATTCTGCCCGTCGACTCCTGTCCCATCGCTGCGCCGATTCTCCAGCGCGCGATGCAGACTCTGACTCGCGATAGTGCGGGCTCACGGCTGGCCACAGTTGTAACCGACATCGAACTCTTTACCGATCCGACTGAATCCAGCTTGATCGTTTGTCTGTGGATGGACCGCTCAGCGGTCGCCTCGAAACAGCTACTGGATAAAACGTCTCTGTGGCTGCGACAAATTCTTCCTGAAGTGCGGGGGGTTGGTCTGTTCGAGGCGGAAAAGGGTCGTGCCCCAGGCCGCCTTCTCGCCCACGCCGGCTCAGAGTCTCTTTTCTACGCGGGTGCCGATTCCAAATACAGGGTCAGCCTCGGCTCGTTTTTTCAAGTGAATCGCTTTCTCGTCGATCCCCTGGTTCGTCTCGTAACGGACGGCGAAACGGGCGCCATCGCGTGGGACCTCTACGCCGGTGTGGGTCTGTTCTCCGTGCCGCTCGGGCAGTCTTTTTCCAGCGTCGCCGCCGTCGAGTCGTCCCCCTCCGCCGTGCGCGACCTGCGCGAGAATCTTCGTGGCACGAAGCACCGAGTTGTAGCTGCGGACACGGCGGCCTTCCTTCGTCTGGCTGCGACGCAACGCCATCCCACACCGGATTTCGTTGTGGTCGATCCACCCCGCGCTGGCCTGGGTCCTGAAGTCACCGCTGGCCTGGGAAAAATCCGGCCGCGCAAGATTACCTACGTTTCCTGTGATGCGGCAACGCTCAGCCGCGACCTCGCCGCGCTCGTACAATTCGGCTATCGCCTCAATCAAATGCACCTGCTGGACCTCTTCCCGCAGACCTTCCATCTCGAGAGCGTCACCCACCTCTCGCTGGACTGAATTTTCCTGAGGCGAGCCTTCGCAATGGCCGCCTCCCTCGCCATTCCGGAATCTTCGGCTCGTGCCGGCCCGGCCAACCCCTCAGAGGCGCACGCCCAAACCCCCGCGCTCCTCGCCGCGCCCATGCTCCTCATTGCGGTCTGCTTTGCTGGCGGCGCGGCCGTTTCGCACTGGCTCTGGCTCCTCCCCGCACACCTGCTCTTCGGTCTCGCTCTCATCTTTTCCGTTACAACGATCGCCACCTTCCGCGCGCCGCGCGTCGCATTAGTAGCCGCAGCCTCACTTGGAGTCATTCTCGGCTTCTTCTGCTCCGAAGCGCAGCCGAGGCCACCCCTTTTCACTCCGCTGCAACGCATCGCATTTTCGACGCCGGCCTCGACTCCCGCCATCCGGCACGCACACATCGCGACAACCCACGTTGTCTCCGGCATCGTGATCCGTACCACCGCCATTCGCCTCATCGATACCTTCGCTCCCTACTCCGAAGTGTTGCGGCACGAGCACAGTCAGCAAATCGACCTCCGCGTCGCCACCGTTGACGGTCGGCCACTGCCGTCGCCCGAAGGACTGCGCCTCACCCTCTATGCTCCCGCCGATACGCCGCTCCCACGAATTGCCTGCGGAGCCTCCTTCACGGGACCCGCTGCGCTGCATACCGAAGAGAGATTCCTCGATCCTGGTGTATGGGACGCTTCCGCGTGGCTTCGCCAGCAGGGGATTGCCGCACTCGGCAGCGCCCATGCCGATCAGGCGACCGTGAGTATTACAAATGCAAGCCCCGGCTTACTCTGCTGGATTCGTTCCATGCAGCAGGCTGCGAGCGAGCGCCTCGTCAGCCTCGCCGACGAACCGGGAATGAATCGTGTCCCCGGATTTTCGCTCCTTTCCCGCGACGACGCCGCGATGCTTACGGCCATGCTCACAGGCGATCGCTCCCTTCTCGGCCATCGGCTCCGTGTCGGCTTCGAGCGCACCGGCTCCTTTCACCTGCTCGTCGTCTCGGGCATGCATCTGGCGATTTTCTCCGGTCTCGTCTTCTTCATTGCCCGCCGAGTTCGTTTTCCGCGCATCGCAGCATCGTTCGTGACGATCGCCCTCGCGCTGGCCTACGCTCTTTTCACCGGCTTTGGTCAACCCGTCCAGCGCGCCTTCTGGATGGGCGCCCTCTATCTTTGCGGCCGAATGCTCTGGCGCGAGCGTCATCCCCTGAATGCGATTGGCTTCGCCGCGCTCGCCATCATGGTGATCGATCCCGCGGCGCTTCTCGATGCGGGTTTTCAGATGACCCTGTTGTCGGTTTTCGCGGTAGCAGGCATCGCCGTCCCCATCGCGGAGAGAACCTTTGGCCCGTATCTCCGGGCCACTCGCGAACTATGGCTGCGCCCCATCGATCCTGGCTTGCCGCCGCATGTTGCGCAGTTCCGCGTGATCCTGCGCATGTTTGCCACCGGTCTCCGACCGATCATCGGTGCACACGTCGCGTTCAATTTCCTCCCACGCCTCGTGCAATTCTTTCTTCTGGTCGTCGAACTGGTCGTCACTTCTCTCGCGATCGAGCTCTTCATGGCCGCGCCCATGGCCATCTACTTCCATCGCATCACAGCCGTCGCGCTGCCCGTGAACATTCTGATCGTTCCGCTCCTCGGAGTTCTCCTGCCACTCGCTCTGGCAACTCTCCTGGTTGTGATCGTCGTGCCCAAACTGGCGATGCTGCCGGCTCTGGCGGTTGCTGTGCTTCTGCACGGCGTCAGCCTTCTGGTACGTTTCTTCGGAGCGATGCGTCTGGGAGATCTCCGCATCCCGCCGCCCAGTCCAGTCGCTATTGCCGCAGTAATCGGCCTGACCGCTGCTGCTTTGATCCTGATCCGGCAGCGCCGCTACGCGATTCTCTCTTCCGCAGCGGTGCTGCTGGCGGCAGCCGCAGTGACGATCTGGCCGCGTCCCCTGCTTCATCGCGATGGCGTTCTCGAGATTTCAACGATCGACGTCGGCCAGGGTGATTCGATTCTGATAGTGACGCCCCACGGCAAAACACTACTCATCGACGCCGGCGGTATCGTGGGCGCCGGCGGCCCCAACGCCACCGATCCCAATGCCCACGGCAGCAACTTCGACATCGGAGACGATGTTGTCTCGCCCGTTCTCTGGGCCCGCGGCATCAGGAGCCTCGACGCTGTAGCCATTACCCACGCCCACGCCGACCACATCGGCGGCATGCCGGCCGTGATCGCGAATTTTCGTCCGCGGGAGCTGTGGATTGGCATCAATCCGCACTCCGTCGCCTACGACGCTGTCCTTGCCGACGCTCAAAGCGTGAGAACACACGTGATTCGTCACAGCGCCGGTGACATATTTGATTTCGACAGCGTTCGCGTTCGCGTGCTCGCGCCTGAGCCCGCATACCAGCCGGCGGCAAACCCCGGGAATAACGACTCCCTGGTGTTACAAATGCGCTTCGGCGATACCCGCGCACTGCTCGAGGGGGACGCCGAAGATCCGAGCGAAAAGCGCATGCTGGCGAGAGGAGGGCTCCAGTCAGACTTTCTCAAAATCGGCCATCACGGCAGTCGCACGTCGACAACGCCGGATTTCCTTGCCGCCGTCTCGCCCTCCTGGGCGGCCATCTCCGTTGGTCGGCGAAATTTCTATGGTCATCCTCGGCCCGAAGTTCTCGACGAACTTCAGAATGGACAGGTCCGCACGTTCCGCACGGATACGCTGGGCCTGTCGACGTTCTATTTCGACGGAAAGTCAGTTCGTGCCGCAGTCTGGGCCGCAGACTCCCGCTGATCGCGCATTTAACCGGCAGTCCCGAAGAAAGTGTCAGGTCCGCGGCCGCACGGCTTCCAGAGCATCGCAGGCCGTAACCGTGCCGTTCTCGCCTGCGACCTTTTCTGCGACCGCAATCGCGCGGGCGCGGTAAGCCTCGTCCGAAAGCAGTTGCGCGATCAAACGGGCCGCCGGCTTTGCCTTGTACTGCTTTCGGCCCAGCACCTCGGCGACGCCCAGCCGGCGCACGCGCCGAGCATTGTCCGGCTGATCGTGGCTGTAGGGCATCAAAAGCATTGGCCGTCCCGCGCGCAGTGCCTGCGCTGTCGTTCCGATGCCGGCCTGATGGATGATCACCGAAGCACGCGGAAAAATCTTCGAGTACGGCGCATACCGCGCGATGCAAATTGACTCCGGCAGTTTGCGTTTTGGCAGATTCCGATCGTCCGCCCCGATCAGTAGCACAGCACGCTGTCCCAGAATCTCGACAGCCTCCGCACTTTGCTCGTAGAAATCGCCGGCATGCATCACCGCCGCCGATCCCAGCGTGAACACCAGTGGAGCGGGGCCCTTCTCAAGAAATGCCGCCAGCTCCGGGGGCAACACGCCTTCCGATCCGGTACCGTCGTAGAACGCGAACCCCGTGATCTTCACCGCCGTCGGCCAGTCCGGCTGCGGCTCGCCCATCACGCGCGAATACAGTGCGATCACCAGGCTCTCGGAATGCTTCGCGTCGAAGATGGGATCCCTGCCCCGCGACATTCCCAGCTCACGGCGCAGCTCGTAGACCGGCTCCGGCCACTTCCGCGTTACGAAGCGAGCAAACCGCGCAACCACATGGCCAAGCGCCGGAACAGCCTCCTGCATTTTCGCCAGAAGTGGGTACGGCGGCAGCACCGGCGGATCGTAGCCGGAGAAGAACGAGAACGGCGCCAGCACATAGGACGCCCACGGCACGCGGGTCTTCTCCGCGACGATCGGTCCTGCATAGGCCAGTTCGCCCGTCACCAGCAGATCGGCGCCGCCGTCTGCCTCTACCGCGGCCATCAGGTCCTGGTAGCTCTCGCGCAGAGAAGGGAAGAGAAATTTACGGAGCCCCGTCTCGGTCCCATGTTTGATGTCGTAAATCATGGCGATAAGCCGCGTGTCGTTGGGATCCTGCTCGGGACGCACTGGAGCAAACCCGATTCCGAGCGGCTCGACCTTCGGTCGAAACATCTCCGGAATCGCCAGCACCGGTTTGTGCCCGCGGCGTTTCAGCTCCAGCGACAGGGCAATCAGCGGGTTCACATCGCCGAAGGTGCCGTAGGTGGAAAAAACGATTCTCATCGCGCGCAAGTGTCCGGTTCNNTCCCATTCCTGCTGCGCCTTCTCGCTGCCATGCACCAGCGTTGCGCATGCGCCGCGCGGCGATTCAGTCCCCAACTGCTCTCGGCATACTGCCACCGGTGTCTCCAGCTTTTCCGGAGTCACGCTCTCCCACAAACTCGCTCCCGGCAAAAAGCTGTGTTCGATCGAGGTTCGCACCATCAGCTTCAGATCGTGATAGCTCAGCGGATACGTATCCGCCGCGCGCACATATTCATGGGTCAGGTCGATGCGCGAAACGCCCTCATCGTCGGTCGAGAGAGCGACAGGCACTCCGGCTTTGCGATACAGCATGAACGGATGATCGGCGCCTCTCACATTCAGGATCACGTCGTTGCTGGTCAGGTTCACCTCCACCATCACGTGCCGCTCCGCCATTTCCTTCATCAGCTCCCAGGGCCGATCCTCGTACATCACATCCACACCGTGCCCGATGCGCTCGGCGTGTCCCTGTTCCACCGCCGTGCGGATATGAAACTTCAGCCCGTCGGCCGGCACCATGCCCTCGGCCAGTTCGCCCGCGTGCAGCGTGATGTGAACCTTCGGATACTGTGCATGCAGATAGTCGAGCATGCTCATCTGCAATGCGTAATCACGCATGGAAATATACCCGTCCTCCGGCATAACAAAGTTAATTCCCACTACATCGGAATCAGCAGAAGCAACCTCGAACCCAAGAAGCGTCTGCGCGAAGACCTGCTGNNCGGCATCGGCCTGCCCGCAGTGTTCCATCTGGTCGCGGCTCCTGAGTGCGGCGGCCAGTTCCGCGCGGTCGCTCTCCACATTGGCGCGAAAAGAGGGCTCGGCCAGCAGCTTCGCGCGCAGTTCGGATGGATTCCCGTCCCAGCCGAACCTGTCTCCCAACGCTTTCGCAGGCGTGAATCCAGGCGTCTGCATCAGTTCCAGATACTGCTCATTTTGCGCTGTCGCTCTCGAAGCGACCTCGTCGATCCACTCCCCGGTGAACCTCTTGTCGTCGCCAAAGCGGTCGAAGGTATCGAAAAAGTGATCGTGACCCGACTCACCAGTCTTCGGCACAAAGGTTCGCATGGATAACGAGTCGATCAACGCGTCGTACAGGTGCTGATTGGCTGGCACGTTCTTCGCCGCTGTTTCACCCGCGGGACAGTCCGGTCCAAAATGTTTGTCATCCATTTCCAGCAGCGCGGCGTTGACACAAATCCCATCCTCGCCCGCTTCGCGGATGAAGGTCTCCGCATACACCGCTCCATCCAGGTGAACGTGCAGATCGGCGCCCTTCGGCATGCGGTAGAGGAAAGCCCGCAACGCCGGAGGCCCTTCTTTCCTGGCCTCATCGAACGCGCGCGCAGTCCGCGCTTCGGCGGACGAAACGGCTTGCGCGGGGACGGTGAGACTGCTCGCGATCAGAGCGCAGGCAGCCAAAGCGACAGAAGCGGCGCAGACACGGCGAGTCGGGAACATGAGCCTTTAGTTTCCTTGGGAATCGAGAAGCGGTGAATCGTGCCCCAAGTGTATCGCGGGGTCGAGAGGGAGCCGACCACCAGGGTCGTGCATAACGAACATCGCGCTGCGACGAAGCGAGAGAGTTAAATCAGCTGCAGCAACAGCGCAATGCCCGCCACCAGCACCAGCAGCGGAACCCAAAGATGGCTATCGGTCAGGATGGCGCGCAGCGTTCTCATCGTCAGCCAAAGTATACTCATCGGGTCTGTTTCTGCCGATCGAACCTTGATGACCGCGAAGCGCCATCGACTTAAACGCCTCACCTCTGTGTTGCTCGCCTTCCATTGCCAGGACGCACCGGCCCATCGGAGCCGCTCTTGACGCCGGATATTGTGCCCAGTCCGCAGCAGCAGCGTGCCTCCGATCCGCAGTTCGCATCAACAGGGCGGTTCGGACTCGGCATTGTCTGCGCGCTGGCCGCCGGAGCATGGCTTGGCGCCGCGGAGGCTCCTGCACGGCTCGCGACCTCCGGCTTCGCGCCGTTTGCCATCTCGTTCTGCATGGTGGGTGGCGTCTTCCTCGCACGCTGGACCCTGCCCATCGCCGCCAAAGGTACGCGTTCGGTGGTGCGCGACCTCCGTCAGCGCCCGCATCTGATGATCTGGGCCATCGTCGCGGGCGGATTGTGGGCGGTCGCGAATACTCTCACTATCTTTGCCATTCGCGACGTCGGGCTTTCCATCGCGTTTCCGCTATGGAATACCAACTCACTCATCGGAATCTTCTGGGGCTGGGCGCTGTTTCACGAACTCCGTGGCGCTTCCACCCGGAGTTGGCTCCGCGTGGCTGGCGGAGCGGCCGCTATCGTACTCGGCTCGGTGCTGCTCTCTGCGCTCTCCGTGCGCACCATGGCCGCGACTCCAGGTCGCGCGTTCGCAGGCATCGCCGCCGCTCTGGGAGCGGGCGTGCTCTGGGGCACCATGTACGTTCCTTACCGCAAGGCGTACCTCAGCGGTATCAACCCGCTCTCCTTCGTCACCATCTTCACCTTCGGCGAACTGGGCACGATGTTTCTTCTGGCCGCCGTTCTCCCCGGGGGTTTTCCCGCCCTCGGCCATCAGCTGACCGCCATGCGGTCCTCCGTCTTCTGGCTGCTGCTCGGCGGATTCTGCTGGGTCATCGGCGATCTCTTCCAGCAGTACGCAACAAAATATGTCGGCATCAGCCGCGCCATTCCTCTTTCCAATACGAATCAACTGTGGGGATTTGCGTGGGGCGTGCTCGTCTTCGGCGAACTCGCAACTACGCACGGCTCGGTGCGTCTAATGGCACTCGGGGCCTCGGCCATCACCGTTCTTGGCGCGATGCTCATCGCCGGCGCTACCGTCTCACCCGCCGAATCCGCCTCGACGGTCCGCGCCATTCGCCGGGAATGCGATCGCTACGGCATGGACGTGGCCGCAACCCTGCAAACGCAGGAAGTGCAGGGAATTGATCCACCCGGCGAATTCGCCCCTGCAAACCACCGCTCGTGGTTCGACTACCTGGTCCTCCTCGCCGCTGTCGCAGTCTTCGTCTGGTTCGCGCGCTTCGTGCGCGTGCCGCAGGCCGCCCTCAGCATTCCTGCCGCGCTTGTCCTCACTGCCATCATGATCGCCGTGCTGTGTGGCGCCGGCTGGCTGTTATGGAAGAAGACTCGTTTCGACTGATGTTCCCCCGGGGCGAATTCCACACACTTTGGGCCAGCGTGACCGGTCCATTAACATGGTGATCGACACTCTGGAAAAACCGCCTGTGCCAATTGACATTGTGGGCGTCGGCCTGAACGCCACCGATACGCTGATTCCGGTCGCGCACTATCCCGCCTCTGGTTCCAAAGTCGAGATCCGTTCCGCTTCGCTGTTGCCCGGCGGCCAGGTCGCCACGGCGATGGTGGCCTGCCAGCTTTGGGGTCTGCGCGCGCGGTACGTCGGCAAGCTCGGCGACGATGACGCAGCCGCGCTGCACGCGGAGGAATTCCGCAAAGCTGGCGTGGAAACCCGCATCGTGACGGCGCGCGCCTGTTCCAGCCAGCAGGCCTTCATTTTGGTGGAAGACTCCGGCGAGCGCACGGTTCTCTGGAAACGCGACGATCGCCTCACCCTCCATCCCGACGATCTTCGCCGGGAGTGGATCACCGAAGCCCGCGCGCTTCATGTCGACGGCCACGACACCGCCGCCGCCATCACAGCCGCAACATGGGCCCGGGAAGCCGGCATCCCCGTCGTCGCCGATCTCGACGAACTGTATCCCGGAGTCGAAACACTCATCGAAAAGGTCGATTACCTCATTGTCAGCCGCGACGTTCCGGGCCGCCTCACCGGCAGTTCGGACCTCTTTGAAGCGCTGGCCTCGGTGCAGAAGAAGTTCGGCTGTCTGCTCACCGCCGCAACTCTTGGTCATGAGGGCGTCGTAGCCTGTATCGACGGTGCCTTCTGTCACCGGCCCGC
>PMAM01000060.1:29596-30028 GCA_003152595.1 Acidobacterium sp. | reverse complement strand
GCTTCTCCGAACGGCCATTGTCGCGCGCAGGGATCGCAATTCGCAATGGCGCAGAAAAGAAAATGGCGCGGCAGCAGATTCGCCGCCGCGCCTTCAGGGAGGCACTTCACATAGGGTCAGAAGACGAACTTCCCGGCCAGTTCCAGATTGCGCGGACCGAAGTCGCCGGTGACGGCGCCGAAGTTGCCGTCGTGGCTACTGGTATCGATGCCCTGGAAGATGGTGTGGTTGAACGTGTTGAAGGACTCGAAGCGCAGCTCAATGCGAGTTCCGTGCTCGTTCAGCGGAATGGCCTTGAAGAGCGAAAGGTTCCAGTTGAAGATGCCCGGTGCGACAGCCGAATCCTTGCCGGCTGTACCGAAGCCCTGATTGGTGCCTCCGTTCCACGGAGCCAGAGGATCGGCGTAGGAACTCTTTGAGAACCATGCCGAG
>PMAM01000060.1:25125-29553 GCA_003152595.1 Acidobacterium sp. | reverse complement strand
CCAAAGGGAAGGTTGTAAACGTAACTGGCGTTGAAGATATGACGGCGGTCGAAGCCGGTGTCGGAACCCTTGTCATATCCTGGGTTGAAGGGGTCGGAGAGCCCGTTGAGGTCGTTAGAGACGACGGAGATGTTATGCGACCAGGTATAGGCCAACTGGGTGGTGAGGCCGTGTTTGTTCTCGAAGCGAATGCCGCCCTGCAGCGAGTTGTAGTTGAAGTTGGTCTCGTTTTCTTCCTGGGTAATGGTCGAGAAGCCGGGATAGATGCGATAGAGGTTGGCGTTCAGCGTCCCGTTGGCCACCCCCTGGCGGTGAGTCAGATCGGAGAGCGGGAGAGTGTTGATGTTGCGATCGTCGTCCTGGCTCCAGCCGTCGGAGCCTACGTACTGGACCTGCAGGACGACCGAAGGCGCCAACTCGCGCTGAATACCCAGGCTATAGAGTTCTGTCCCAGGGCTTGGGAAGTGGTAATTGATGTTGGTCAGCACGGACGGGAAGGATTGGGTGGTTGTGGCTCCCGTCAGCGCGCTGGTGTGAGGGTTAGAGAAGTAGACGTTGGTGGCCGACGGTTGGTAAGCGAACGGCGGGTTAAGGGCTGCGTTGTAAACATCGTTGCCCTGGACACGCTCGAAGAACATGCCATAGCCACCGCGAATGACAGTTTTGCCGTTGCCGCCGATGTTATAGGCAAACCCGATGCGCGGCTGCCACGTCTTGTAGTCATTCTGCACGTTGCCGCGCGGGAATCCGTTCACACCTGCCTCGCGGATTCCGTTGAGATAAAAGGCCTGGCTGCCGGTTTTGCTGAATGTTGAGAGATCCGCCGAATTCAACGTTCCATCGGCATTGAGCGGATAACCCGCCGAGCGATCGTAGTCCGCAGCGACGAAGTTAGAGAACAGGTCGTAACGCTCGAAGGCGTGGGGCATGCCGTCGTAGCGNNTTGACCCAGTGCTTGCCGGCGAGGTATTGCAGCTGGGTGAAGCTGGAGGTATCGCCGAGGAGGAAGTTGATGTACGAGTCATGCGAGAACGCGCTGTTGTTGAACTGGGCCGTTCCCTGAGTGTTGGCCTGCAGTTGCTGGTTCTTGTAATCGTGCAGAAGGCTGAAGCCAAATTTGAACTGGTGGCGGCTTTTGGTCCACGAAAGATCGTCGCGGTACTCAAAGCCCTCGTAGCCGTTTTTCCACGGATAGTAGGATTCGCTCCAATTGGTGTTGAGCGGCGAACCCTGCAGATCGACTTCCGGCAGGTCGTCGCCGACGTTGTCGGAGACGGGGAAGAAACTGGAGGCGCCCCAGCCGGTGGGCAGCTTATAGCTGCCGCCTGAGCCAGCCTGCGGAGTGAGCGTAATTTGGTTTCCGCTGTACAGGACGGCAGTTTCATTGAGCAGCGTAGGAGTGTAGGTCTGGGTCAGCTTGATAACCGCCGTGTACGACGGATTGGTCATCGCTGTACCGACTGTGGGGTAGGCGCTGTCGCCCCACAGCGGAGGATAGAAGGACTTGGCCATGGCGTCATGGAGATAGTGACCCATCAGCTGGAACTTCGTGTTGATGGTGTGGTCGATGCGGACCGCTTCTTCACGGATGTTGTCGGTGGTGGGGACCGATGAGATGAACTGTGTCGTGCCCAGATTTGGCTTGGGAAAAGTACCGGCGTTCAGCTCGAGGACAGCATTGGGGTCAATCAGGTTCGCCGGGATGACGTTGCCGGGGAACGGGCTGCCGGGTGTCAGGCCATCCGTTGCGTACAGAGCCAGCTTCGCCGGATCGGTGGTTGCGGGAACGATGGGCGCAGCCGTGTTGTTGAAGGGGGTGTAGGTGAGCGATGCGCCAGCGGTGGGGAAATCGTTGGCGGGGATGGTATTGACGACGGAGGGGGTGCTGCCCTGGATGAGGCGGCGCCACTCTTCGTTCCAGAAGAAGAAGGTGCGGTTACGGCTGTCGTTGTAGACGTGAGGGATGAAGAGCGGACCGCCGATGTTGCCGCCCGGCTCATTGAGCTGGAAGCTGGGACGGGCTTTGCCGCTCTGTTTCACGAAATAGTCGTTGGCGTTGTAGTCCGTGTTGCGGTTGAACTCGTACAGTTCGCCATGGAAGTCGTGCGTGCCCGACTTGAGCACCAGCAGGATGGTGCCGCCTGACCCGATCCCATAGTCAGGCTGGTAATTGCTGTCGAGGGTCTGGAATTCGGCGATCGATTCCTGCGACGGGAGATTCATGAAGCAGCCGCCGCAGCCGCGGTCGTTTTGCTCGGCGCCGTCCAGCAGGTAGATGTTATGGGTGGTGCGCGTGCCGTTGAAGCTGATGCCGTTGGCCGAGGTGAGCGCGTCGACACCGCTGAAGGAGGGCAGGTTGCTGGAAACGCCGAGCCCGAGCGCAGCAAGCGCCGTCACGTTATTGCCGTTGGTGGAGAGCTCCTCCACCTGCTCACCGCTGATGAGGGTGCTCACCTCGCTGGTTTCGGTCTGCGTCTGCAACGCCTCAGCCTGGACAGAAACCGTCTGGGTGGAGCTGCCCACCTTGAACTGGACGTCCTCTTCCAGAGTCTGAGCGACGTTCACCACGATACCGGTCTTGGTGTAGGTCTGGAATCCCGGCGCGGTAGCGGTGAGCGTGTAGGTGCCGATACCGACGTTGCCGAAGCGATAGGCGCCCACGGAGTTGGAGACTTCCTTGCGCTCCCCCGCCGTGGCGGTGTTGGTAAGGCTGATCTGGGCATTGGCCACCACGGCTCCGGAAGCGTCGGTAACTGTGCCGTTGATGGTGGCATTCTCCTGGGCACGCAGCGCAGGTATAAGAGTGAAAAAGAGCGCGAGAACAGCGACCCATGCGGAGAAGAACCGCCGAAGAGCCGAGGCGCTGGCGGGGGGAAATACTGGGCGAGGGACTGGAATCATAATGCCTCCGTGAGCAAACGTTTTCTGGAGCTGGAAGATCGAATCCTTCCACCGGATTTTTTCTGAGGGACAGGAGCAGACTTCTTTCCGGCGGGAAAACAATTACTCCCTTTGTTAAGGGCTTGTCAAGCCCTATCCGGTCTCGCCCTCATGATGGTTTTCAGTCTCGCTGAAACCGTTTACCCGCAAAATCGATTTACCGGAACACAGGAGTCTCGAACGGTCCTCTCGGGGAAACGCTCTCCTGACTGAACCTTAGTGACGAGCGGGCGAAACCGACATCGTCACCCCCGATCCTTCCCGAACGGTGTAAAAGCGATCCGCTGGCAGGTTGTTCAGTGTCTCCTTTGACCCGTCAGGCCACTGGATTACCGCCTCGTCCACCCGATCGTGAGCGGCGAGACCAAAATGCAGGCGGAGATCGTCCTGGGACAAATAACTGCCGCCGCTGTGCAGCTCCCCGAGCTGCACAAGATCCCCTGCCCTGACCCTGACCCGCGCGTTCAGCGCGAGCCGATTGCACTTCACGCCCTCAAGCTGAAAGCCGATCCAGTGATTGGCCGGCCCGGCTTCGGGCCGAAGGATCGTCGGCTCACCGGAGAGGTTCTCCACCACCGCTTCCAGGTGACCGTCGTTGAAGAGATCGCCAATCGCCATCCCGCGGCTCACCTGACGCGCCTGGATCGCGTCGCCCACGGACTGGCTGATGTCGCGGAAGGTTCCATTGCGCTGATTGAGAAGCAGGATCTTGGGCTGGCGATAACTGGCGCGCTCCGGGATGGCGTCGACCTGGGGATAAACATGTCCATCGACCACGAAGATGTCGGACCACCCGTCGTTCGAAAAGTCGACAAAGGCGTCCCCCCAGCCGACTTTCCCGCTCGTGGCATGCGCGACGCCGGATGCGAACGAGACTTCGGTGAAGTTCATTCCTCCATCGTTGCGATAGAGCACACCGTATTCATTGTCGAAATGAGAAATAAAGAGAGACAGCAGGCCGGTGTGAAGGTAGTCGCCCAGCGCGACGCCCATGTTCGCCTGGCCTACTCCGTTGGCATTCAGAGCGACACCGGAAGTGAAGCCGACGTCGGTGAAGTGTCCCGCGCCGTCGCCCTGATAGAGATAACTGGGTTGGCCGTCATTGCCGACGAAGAGATCGAGCTTGCCGTCGTTGTCGAAATCGGACCAGATCGCCGTCAGGCCGTAGCGCTGCTCAGGATCGGAGACGCCGGCTTTCCTTGAGACGTCAGCGAACGTCCCATTGTGGCTGTTGTGCCAGAGCGTGTCGGGCGATCCCTTCAGCCCGCGCGGTCCGCACTGGACGTCGATGCCCATATAGCGGCACGTGTCCTTTGAGCCGAAGGCATCGAGGTTTTTCAAGTCGACGTCGACGTAGTGGGGAACGAAGAGGTCAACCCATCCATCGTTGTCGTAGTCGCCGAACGCGGCGCCCGTGGCCCACATCCTGTCGCCGGAGAGCCCCGCTTCCTTCGTGACATCGGTGAAAGTGCCGTCGCCGTTGTTCCG
>PMAM01000060.1:8569-25087 GCA_003152595.1 Acidobacterium sp. | reverse complement strand
AGAGCCACGCCGCCGCTCATCGACTCGACGATGAATTTTTGTTCCGGACTGGAGTGATGATCGAAATGGATTCCCGTCGACGCGGTGATGTCAACCAGCCGGGGATAATCGAGCGGCGCAGCGCTCTGCGCGGACGAGGTCGTTGTTCGCACAGTCCAGACAGTAGCCGTGAAAAGAAGAAGCACCGCGCTGGCGAGCGGTGCGGTACGCCAGAAACTGCGCTGGCTTCCGGATACTTCCTGGGCTGACGGACGACGCATGGGACATGCCGGGAATGCGTTTCCAGCATAGAGGAATTACGCTGCGCTGAGTTCCGGCGGCGAGCAGAAATCGCCGCAGCCTGCCTGCTTTTGCGCGCTGTGGAGGCCCAAAAAGCGTTTTCTGCAAATTGACCCCGCGCGCCCAGGGTATTTAGGGTGGTGTGTCGCCGTCGCAAGCGAATTTCTGCAGCGAATCGATCAGGCGGCGATCAATCTGCATTCATCACAAGGGGAATTATGCCGAAATCCGGAGTCCGCATCTGGGCAGCGTTTGCGATCTGCATGGGGATGTTGGTGGCCAAAGCGGGAGCGCAGGATGTGTCCACACTGCCGTACATGAATCCGAACCTCTCGCCCGAGGAGCGGGCCAGGGATCTGGTCAGCCGCATGACGCTCGAGGAGAAGGCGTCGCAGCTCGTCAATCAGGCGCGCGCGATCCCGCGACTGCACGTGCCCGCGTACGACTGGTGGAGCGAGGCGCTGCACGGCGTAGCCGTAAACGGGACCACAGAGTTTCCTGAGCCGATCGGGCTCGGGGCGACCTTCGATGCGCCGCGCATTCACGAGATGGCCATCGACATCGGCATCGAGGGGCGCATCAAGCATGTGGAGGCGGAGCGCGCCGGCCACAGCAACATCATGGAGGGGCTCGATTTCTGGGCGCCGAACCTGAACATCTTTCGCGATCCCCGCTGGGGGCGCGGTCAGGAGACCTACGGCGAGGATCCTTACCTCACCGGGCTCATGGGCGTGGCCTTCGTGACCGGTATGCAGGGCGACGATCCAAAGTATTACCGCGTGATCGCGACACCGAAACACTTTGCGGTGCACAGCGGTCCGGAACCGACGCGGCACATGGCGGATGTGGACGTCAGCAAACACGACGAGATGGACACGTTTCTGCCGGCGTTTCGCGCGGCCGTTACGGAGGGCAAAGCCGATTCCGTGATGTGTGCTTACAACGCGATCAAAGGACAGCCGGCATGCGCCAGCCAGTTCCTGCTCGAGGATCAACTGCGGAAACACTGGGGATTTCAGGGGTACGTCGTCTCCGATTGCGGCGCGGTGATCGATATCTACAACGGCCATCATTACCGGCCCACTCAGGCGCAGGCGTCGGGAATCTCGCTCACGCGCGGCATGGACAACGAATGCGCCGACTTCTTTGCGAAGGTGCATGACGACCACGACTACAAGCCGTATATCGAAGCGGTGCAGCACGGGTATCTAAGCCAGAGCGCGCTGGACACAGCACTGGTGCGGCTGTTCACGGCGCGAATGAAACTCGGGATGTTCGACCCGCCGGATATGGTGCCGTACACGAAGATCGACGAGAAAGAGTTAGACAGTGCGGAACACCGCGCCCTGGCGCGGAAGCTGGCCAACGAGGCCATGGTGCTGCTGAAAAACGACGGCGTGCTGCCGCTGAAGTCATCGATCACGAAGATTGCTGTGGTCGGGCCGCTGGCCGACCAAAATCGCGTGCTCATGGGCAATTATTCCGGGATGCCGACGCATTCCGTGACAGTACTGGATGGGCTGAAGGCGGAGTTTCCAAACGCGAAAATACAATTTGTCCCCGGGACGCAGTTCCTGCGTAACGATGGCGGCCCGGTGCCCGACAAGCTGCTGACCACCCCGGATGGCAAACCCGGATTGAAGGCGGAATATGGATCGATTGAGGGCATGGATCTGAGTCCCCGGGCCAAACCGAAGCCATTGACGAGCCGCATCGAGCCAAACATCGACCTGACGGCGAGCAATCTTCCCGACGAAGCGAAAGGCAAGGCGGGCATTTCAGTAGAGTGGTCCGGCTTCCTGACCGCGCCCGACACCGGAGACTACCTGCTGGGCATGACGGCCGATGGCTTCGGGCGCATGTCGGTTGATGGAAAACAAATTGCCCAGGTCTTCAGCATGGGGGGCAGGAACGCGAAAATGAGCCGCGTCCATCTGGAGCGCGGCGTAAAAGTGCCGATCACGATTACCTATTCGAAGCTGAGCCCCGCGGGTGAGCCGAAGGCACAGTTGCTGTGGGCGCGGCATAACCCGGCTCCCTCTCCTGAGGCCATTGCCGCCGCGAAGGAGGCGGATGTCACCATTGCAGTCGTAGGAATCACGAGCGAGCTGGAAGGCGAGGAAATGCCGGTGAATGAGCCGGGATTCCTCGGCGGTGACCGGACGAGCCTCGATTTGCCTCAACCGGAGGAGAACCTCATTGAGACCGTGGGTGCCAGCGGCAAGCCGTTGATCGTCGTATTGATCAACGGTAGCGCGCTCAGCGTGAACTGGGCCAAAACACACGCCAACGCCATTCTCGAGGCGTGGTATTCGGGTGAAGAAGGCGGTGCGGCGATCGCCGAAACGCTGAGCGGGAAAAACAATCCGGCGGGACGGCTGCCCGTAACGTTCTATACCGGCGTCGATCAGCTGCCGAATTTCGAAGACTACTCGATGGCGAACCGGACGTACCGCTATTTCAAAGGCGAACCACTGTACCCGTTTGGATATGGCCTCAGTTACACGAAGTTCAGCTACGGAGGTCTGGAAGTCCCCACGGAAGACGTGAACGCGGGCGATCCTGTTCATGCATCGGTCACGGTTACAAATAGCGGGACCGTGGCCGGCGATGAGGTTGTCGAGCTGTATCTGCAATTCCCCAATGTCGCCGGTGCGCCGATCCGCGCCTTGCGCGGATTCCAGCGCGTGCATCTGGAGGCGGGCGCGAGCCAGAAGGTGGACTTCACCCTGGAGCGCCGCGATCTCAGCATGGTCACCGAGGATGGCGATCCGATTATCGCGGAAGGGCCTTACACGATCACCATCGGCGGCGGCCAGCCGGACACCGGTGCCCCGGCCGTGACCGGGCACTTCACGATCAAGGGACAGCTGATGCTGCCGGAGTGAGGAGTCATTAAGGACATGCGTGGGCTGGTCGTCGCAGCTTGTCTGATGGGGGCGGCCGCCTTCGCGCCCGGACAGTCGCCCGTCATCGTCAACGTGGATCTGCAGAAGAGCCAGGGGGCATTTGCGCCGGTATACGCCTGGTTCGGCTATGACGAGTCGAACTACACAACCACCGATAAAGGCCGGGCACTTCTGCAGGAACTCCACGATGCCACGCCGGCTCCAGTGTATGTTCGCGCGCATTTTCTGCTGACCTCCGGCGACGGCAAACCTGAGCTGAAGTGGAGTTCGAGCAACGTCTACAGCGAGGACGCCACCGGGAAACCTGTCTACGACTGGACCCTTCTCGATGGCATCTTCGACGCATGGGTCGGCGCGCACGTGCGACCCTACGTCGAACTCGGATTCATGCCGAAGGTGTTGTCGAGTCACCCCGATCCGTACCACATCCCCTGGCCGACAAAGCCCGGCGAAACCGAAGGCTGGTCGTATCCACCCAACGACTACAAAAAATGGGGCGATCTGATCCATGCTGTCGCCGCGCACCTTGCGCAGCGTTACGGCATGCGTGAGGTTTCCACCTGGTACTGGGAAGTCTGGAACGAGCCCGACATCTTTTACTGGCGCGGCACCGAGGAGGGATACCAGAAGCTCTACGACTACGCGGTGGCGGGCGTGCGGTTGGCCGTCCCAGGCGCCCGTGTCGGAGGTCCGGCAACCACGGGGCCTGCGCCGGGCAGCAGGAGTGCGGCATTTCTCGAAGCATTTTTGCGGCACTGCGCGCAGGATCGGAGCAGCGCCACCGGCGGCACGATTCCACTGGACTTCATTTCGTTCCATGCGAAGGGCAGCCCGCACTGGGTCGACGGACATGTGCAAATGGGCCTGGGCCACGAGCTGCTAAACGCGAAAACGGGATTTGCGATCGTGCGTGCGTCAGCGAAGTTCCGCGATCTTCCAATCATTCTCAGTGAGGCCGATCCTGAAGGCTGCGGAGCGTGCTCACCGGCGCAACATCCGGAAGATGCGTACCGCAACAGCTCCGTCTATCCGGCCTACACCTCGGCAGAAATGCAGGGCCTGACCGAGTTGGCATCGCAGGAGCATGTCACGCTGGCGGGATTCCTGACATGGGCTTTCGAATTCGAGGGTCAGCCCATCTTTGTCGGGCAACGGGCGCTGGCAACACACGGCATCGACATGCCGGAAATGAACTTCTTCCGCGCCGCGGGTCTGCTGGTAGGCAACCGCGTAAAGGCGACCAGCAGCGCTGCCATTCCTGCTGACAGCATCGTGCAGGATGGTGTCCGCGCTCGTCCCGCGATTGATGCCATGGCGACACGAACCGGGAATTCCGCCGCAGTGATGCTCTGGAACTACGCAGACGACGACGTGGCGAGCGAGCCAACGCCAGTGCACCTCACGGCGCAGGGCATTCCAGCGACGGTGCGGCGCGTGCTGGTGGAGGAGTTCCGCATCGACGCCACCCACAGCAACGCGTTCACGATGTGGAAGCAGATGGGATCGCCGCAGGAACCGATCGCGGACCAGATCTCCCAACTCAAGCTGGCGGGTCAGCTGCAGCTGGTCGGTTCGCCAGAGTGGGTCACCGTCGACGGCGGCAGGGTGGAGATTCATCTGGAACAGCCGCTGGAAAGCGTTTCGCTGGTGCGGGTGAGCTGGAACAGTGCGACGAGCCGATGAGGCACCACTGAGAATCGGCGGTGCTTTCGGAAAATACGACCCGAGCGGCGTTCGTTGTGGTATACGTTTTCTCGGTGTCGTCGTCGACCGCAGGAGAGCCTTTCATGAGATCAGGACGTTTTGCATTCCTACCAATTTTTGCGATCCTCGCTTTCACCGCCCCCGGACTGTCCGCCCAGTCCGGTACCCCGGCGGTCGTGACCATTCACGCCGACCAAACGGCATCGAAAGTGAGCCCGACCCTCTATGGGCTCATGACCGAAGAGATCAACCACTCCTATGAAGGCGGTCTGTATGCGGAGCTGATCCGCAACGACACCTTCCGCGCCGATTGGTCCGGCGTGAACGACTGGATTCTGGTTCAGGACGGCAATTCATCTGCGAAGATCGGAATCGACAAGACCACCGGACCCAGCGAGGCCCTGCCCTACAGCATGCATCTGGAGGTGAGCCAGGCCAGCGCCGCCGGCGCCGCGGGCATGCTGAACGGCGGTTTTTGGGGCATACCGCTGCATCCCAACATGGCGTATCGCGGTTCCTTCTACGCGAAAGAGGATTCGTCAGACGTCGGACCCGTGACCGCGAGTCTGATCGCGAACCAGACGGGCAAGGTGCTGGCGAGCACCGTGGTCTCCGGCGTCGGCACCGACTGGAAGCAGTACACCTTCACGCTGAAAACCGGCGCCATCGAGTCCTCCAAAGAGAACCACCTCGTGCTGACCGTGGCGCATCCGGGAAGCTTGTGGTTCCAACTGGTGACGTTGTTTCCTCCCACGTACCATGACCGNNATCGGTCCGCTCGTCGATCGGCCGGGACACCCCAGCCCATGGCGGTACTGGTCTACAGATCAGTTCGGCCTGCTCGAGTTTTTCGAGTGGTGTGAAGACCTGCACATGGAGCCGGTGCTGGCCGTCTACGCCGGATACTCGCTCGCGCAGGAGCACATCGCGCCGGGGCCGAACCTCGAGCCCTACGTACAGGCAGCGCTGGAAGAAATTGAATACGCTACCGGCAGCACCGACACGAAGTGGGGCGCGGAGCGCACGAAGGATGGGCACCCCGCACCGTTCCATATCGCATATGTCGAGATCGGCAACGAGGACCAGTTCGATCGCTCAGACAGCTATGGCGAGCGCTATGCGCAGTTCTACAAAGCGATCAAGGCGAAGTATCCCGACCTGCAGCTGATCGCGACCGCTCCAATAAAAACAATGACCCCCGACGTTCAGGACGACCACTACTACGTGCGGGCGACGGACTTCTTTCACGACGCCACGCACTATGACAAAACCGATCGCAACGGGCCAAAGATTTTTGTTGGCGAGTGGGCAACGCGCGAAGGCACGCCGGTGCCGAACATGGGCGCCGCCCTGGGCGATGCTGCGTGGATGACGGGCCTCGAGCGGAACAGCGACATCGTGGTCATGGCCAGCTACGCGCCGCTCCTGGTGAACATCAGTCCCGGCGCGATGCAGTGGGACACCGACCTCATCGGCTACGATGCGCTGCGCAGCTACGGCTCGCCCAGCTATTACGCTCAGGTCATGTTCGGCAGCTACCTCGGTGACGTCAAGCCGGAATCCTCCGTGGAAAGTGGCGGGCCGCGCTTTTTCTACTCGGTCACGGAGAACACGGCGAAGAAGCAGATCTACCTGAAGCTGGTAAACGGATCCTCGGATGCTCAGGCGGTCGACATTAAGCTACCCGGCGCGAAGCTGGCGCCGTCCGGAAAACTCATCAGCC
Organism: Acidobacterium sp.; assembly: GCA_003152595.1. Taxonomy (GTDB): domain Bacteria; phylum Acidobacteriota; class Terriglobia; order Terriglobales; family Acidobacteriaceae; genus Palsa-343. Next base: position 18,472 of record PMAM01000060.1, on the reverse strand, counting down.
TGACCGCGCACGACCCGGAGGAGACGAACACTATCGATCAGCCGAAAGCCGTCGCGCCGGCAGAGAGCGCGCTCAATGGGGTGTCGGGCTCGTTCCATCACCGTGTGCCGCCGTACTCGATCGAAGTCCTGGTGCTGGATCAGCACTAAAGAAAGTGGGGTCTCGGGCCCGAAACCCGGTCCCGATGAGGTGCAATGCGATCCGCAATGCGATGGGCGGTGGTGCTGCTTGGCGTGGCTGCGTTTGCGCAGTCGCTCTATTCTCAGCAGCCGCGGGCGCTGGATCTGACGGGGGACTACTGGGGCACGCACGACCCGTCCGCCATCAAGGCGGGTGATACGTGGTACGTCTTCGCAACGGGCCGCGCTCGCGACGGCGGGCAGTTCCAGATTCGGTGCTCGACCGACCTGCATGCCTGGCACTTGTGCGGCCACGTCTTCGAAACGATTCCGGATTGGATTCAAAAGGAGAGCCCTGGCACGCGGGACCTGTGGGCGCCGGACATTTCATTCGAGAACGGCGAGTACCGGCTCTACTACGCGTATTCGCTCTTCGGGAAAAACACGTCGGGAATCGCGCTGGCAACGAACCGAACTCTGGATCGTAACAGTGCTGATTACAAATGGGTGGATCGCGGGCTGGTGCTGCGCTCCACCGTCACCGACGACTTCAACGCCATCGATCCCAACTTCGTGATGGACGCGAAACATCACGCCTGGCTGGCGTTCGGCAGTTTCTGGAGCGGAATCAAAATGCGGCGGCTCGATGACCGGACGGGGCTTGCGTCGCGGAAAGACATGAAGACCTGCGCGCTGGCGACCCGGGCGCGGCCGGATGATGCGGCACCCGCTCCGCCCGGACTTCCGGCCAACTGGGAAGCCATCGAGGCGCCGTTCATCGTGCGTCGCGGCGATTACTACTATCTGTTCGTCTCGTGGGATTTGTGTTGCCGCGGGCTCAAGAGCACATACCGCACGATGGTCGGACGCTCGAGAAAGATCACCGGGCCCTACGTTGACGATCGGGGTGTGCCGATGATGCAGGGCGGCGGCATGCAGTTACTGACCGGTAATGCACGGTGGCTGGGACCGGGCGGCGAGTCGGTGCTGCTGAGTGCGCAGCCGCCGGACCTGCTCGTGTTTCATGCCTACGACGCGCACACCGGCAAGCCGGCTTTGCAGATCTCAACGCTTGTCTGGAGCGGCGGATGGCCGCACGCTGCTCTCCAGCAGTAGACAGAGAAAGTCATACGAGAAGGAGGGCTCATCATGCATCGTATTACTCGGCGCAGATTTCTCGGCAACTCTTTGGCCGCTGCCGGCGCAGTTGCGGTTCGCGGGCGATCGCATGGCGCAACGCTGCCCACCCCGGTGGGGAGCACGCGTCTCGATCAGTTCGACTACGGCGACGTGCATCTGCTCGAAGGCCCTATGCTGGAGCAGTTCCGCGCGAACCACGCCTTCTATCTGGCGCTGAATGAAGATTCCCTCCTGCAGCCGTTCCGCCAGAAAGCCGGACTCCCCGCACCCGGCGAACCGATGGGCGGCTGGTACAGCTGGTCGAAAGATTTCGATCCGCCCCACAACATGACGGGCTACATTCCGGGTCACACCTTCGGACAATATATGTCCGGACTCGCCCGCGCCTACGCAGCGACTGGAGACGACGCGACTCGACAGAAGATATTCCGCATGGTCCGCGGATATGCGCCGACCATCACCTCGAAGTTTTACGACGGCTATCCGCTGCCGTGTTACACGTCGGACAAAACGGCGTGCGGGCTCATCGACGCGCACCGCTATGCGAAAGCCCCGAGCGCGCTCGCGGTGCTCGCCGCTGCGACTGACGCCGTGCTTCCCTGGCTGCCGCCGAAGGCACTCAACCGCGAGGAAATGGCCGCGCGTCCGCACCCGAATATCGCGTTTACCTGGGATGAGCCCTACACGCTCCCGGAGAATTTTTTCATCGCGTATGAGATCAGCGGCGACACACGATACCTGACGCTGGCGAATCGCTTTCTTCAGGACGACACGTATTTCAACCCGCTGGCCGCTGGGCAGAATGTGCTCCCCGGGCAGCATGCGTACAGCCACGTCAACGCACTCAGCTCGGCATCGCAGGCGTATCTGGTGCTGGGCAGCGAAAAACATCTGCGCGCCGCGCGCAACGGTTTCGGGTTCGTCGTGGACACGCAGTCCTTCGCAACCGGCGGATGGGGTCCGAACGAAACCTTCCGCAAGCCGGGCAGCGGTGACATGGGTAAGAGTCTCGCCGAGACGCACGCGAGCTTCGAGACCCCGTGCGGTGCCTACGGCCACTTCAAAATCGTGCGCTATCTCATGCGCATCACCGGCGACAGCCGCTACGGCGACACCATGGAACGCGTGCTGTACAACACAATTCTGGGCGCGCTGCCCATGCAGCCCGGGGGAAAGACCTTCTACTACTCGGACTACAACAACACCGCTCACAAGGTGTATTACGACCAGGCCTGGCCCTGCTGCTCCGGTACGTTTCCCCAGGTCACCGCCGACTACGGCATCAGCTCGTATTTCCATTCCCCGCAGGGCGTCTACGTCAATCTCTTTGTGCCGTCGCGCGTGGAGTGGTCCCGCGGCAGCAACCGCATCGCACTGGAGCAGGTCACGCAGTATCCTTATGTGCCGGAAGCCACGCTGCGCGTCCATTGCGAGAGGCCGGAGACATTTGGAGTGCATCTCCGCGTGCCACAGTGGGCCGGCGCGGGAACCCGCGTCACTGTGAATGGAAGGCCAGTCGACGCGGAGTTGCGGCCGGGGACCTTTGCAGAAATCCGCCGCGAGTGGCGGAGCGGTGACCGAATCGAGTATCAGATCGAGATGCCGCTGCGTCTGGAGGCCATCGATCCGCAGCATCCCGCCACGCAGGCGCTCATGGCCGGCCCGCTGGCGCTCTTTGCGGTCGATCGCCTGGATGGGCGCTTCACGCGCGCGCAGCTGATGAGCGCACGGCAGCGGAGCCTGGGTTCTAACCAGTGGCAGGTAAAATCTGCAACAGACACGGTTACATTGAAACCGTTCCCTGCGATTGCCGGCGAAAAGTACCGTCTCTATCACGACGTCAGCAGTTAGCCCGCGTCGCTCTGCGCATCTACCGTCCCGCGCTGTTTACCTCGGCCGCGATTTTTCGTATTTCCGGCAGAATATCGCCCAGAGCTGCCGGATCCGCAGAGCGCGTCCCGAGCGCAAAATAGGCTTTGCGATAGAGCGGATAAAGCCGTTCGCAAACCGCCGAAGCCTGAGCCCCCGGCCGAAACTCGGTGAATTTAGGGCAAAGCTTTTCCTGTGCCGCCTCGATACCGGGGAACGCTCCCGCCGCCACCATCGCGAAGATGCCCGAGCCCAGGCTGGTCGGAATCTCCGACGGAACCAGTACTGGCTTCCCCAACACGTCCGCGTACACCTGATTGAGGACCGAGTTGTTCTGAGGGATGCCGCCGGCGTTGATGACGCGATCGACGCGGGTGCCGTGTTCGGCCATGCGTTCGAGGATGATGCGTGTGTGGAACGCCGTTCCTTCGATGGCCGCAAACAGTTCGTCCTGCGCGGTGTGTACCAGATTCCACCCAAGCGTCACACCGCCCAGCTCGGAGTTGACGAGCACGGTGCGGTCGCCATTGTCCCACGAGAGCCGCAGCAGACCCGTTTGTCCGGCGCGGTAATTCTCCAAACCCCGCGAAAGTTCCGAGACTTTGACCCCCGCACGGCGCGCGATGGCTTCGAAAATATCGCCTGTAGCGGAGAGCCCTGCCTCAATCCCCGTGTACTGCGGGTGCACGCTGCCAGGCACCACGCCACACACCCCCGGAATCAGCTCCGTCTTCTTCGCCATCGCGATGATGCAGGTCGAAGTGCCGACCACGTTGACCACGTCGCCCTCGCGGCAACCCGCGCCCAGCGCGTCCCAGTGCGCGTCAAACGCGCCCACGGGAATGGGAATGCCGCCGCGCAGGCCGAGCTTCTCCGCCCACTCGGCGGTCAGGTGTCCCGCCAGATGGTCCGACGTCTGATAGTCCCCGGCAAGCTTCTCGCGAATCCCATCGAGCAGCGGGTCGACCTTCGAGAGGAACGACTGCGGCGGCAGGCCCCCCCATTTCGGATTCCACATCCACTTGTGGCCCATCGCGCAGACGCTGCGTTTCGCCTGTCGCGGGTTGGTGATGCCGCTCAGAGTCGCCGCCACCATGTCGCAGTGCTCAAAGGCGGAGGCGAGCTGGCCCCGCTTCTCCGGATTATGGCGCAGCCAGTGCAGCAGCTTGGCGAATCCCCACTCGTGCGAATAGACGCCGCCGCACCACTCGATCGCCTCGAGGTTTTCCTGATGCGCGAGCGCCGTGATTTCCTGCGCTTCGGATTTGGCGCGATGATCGCACCACAGGTAGTACTCGTTCAGCGGCTGCATGCGGTCGTCAACAGGAACGACGCTGGAGCCTGTGGTATCGAGGGCGATCGCGGCGACCTGATCCCCACGAATCCCGGCAGACTTGACCGCGGCGCGTGTGGCTTCAGCCAGGGCGCGCATGTGGTCCGCGTGCGCCTGCGTGGCAAAATCCGGATCTTCGCGCTTGCGATGGAGAGGGTATTCGGCAACTGCCGTGCCAAGACGGCCCTGGTCGCTCGAGAGAATGGACACGCGCACTGAGAGAGTGCCAAAGTCGACGCCTGCGACGATAGTCATGGAGTTATCCGATCAGGAGAGGCGAGAGGAAGAATTAGTTCGGTTCCGGGAGTAAACATTTTCCCAATGCAAAAATGCGACCCTAATTTCATGCCAGGATATCAATGTTAGAGTATGCTGTAAACGCATTCTTAGGCACATCCATGGCTGGCCCAGCGAGACGAACAAGACGGCGCTCGGCTTCGAAGCCCGATCGCATGGACATCCACGCGGTCGCCAGGCTGGCACATGTGTCGATTGCCACCGTATCACGAACCATCAACCACATCCCCACCGTCAATCCCAAGCTGACAAAGCGCGTGTGGGAAGCCATCCGCGAACTGAATTACTTCCCCAACACCCAGGCGCGCGCCCTGGTTTCCGGACGCAGCCGCATGCTCGGGCTCATCGTTTCCGAAATTACCAACCCATTTTTCCCCGAGCTGATCCAGGGTTTCGAAGACGTTGCCGTCGAAAACGGCTACGAGATTCTCATTGGGTCCACGAACTACGAGGCGGATCGCATGCAGCGCTGCATCCGCCGCATGGTCGAACGCAACGCCGAGGGCGTCGCCGTCATGACCTTCGGCATCGAGCAGCCGCTCCTCGATCAGCTGGCCGACCGCAATGTGCCGCTCGTCTTTGTCGACCTCGCGCCCAACCGTCCCGGCATGAGCGTCCTCAAGGTGGATTATCACAACGGCATCCGTCAGGGCGTGCAGCATCTGGCCGCCCTCGGACACAGACGCATCGCCTTCGTCAGTGGCCCTCAGCGCCTGCACTCGGCGCAGTCTCGCCTCGCCGCCTTCAAAAAGGCTCTCGGCGAATGCGGCATCCCCGTGGACGAAACGCTGATGATCGAAGGCGACCACACCATGGAAGGCGGCATGGCATCAGCCCAGAAACTGATGGCAACCAAAGATCTGCCGACGGCGATCATGTGCTCCAACGATATGCTCGCCATCGGCGTCCTGCACCAGTTGTCGCGCTCCGGACTGCGTGTCCCCGACGATGTCTCCATCATCGGGTTCGACGATATTCACATGGCTGCCATGATGATTCCGCCGCTGACCTCGATTCAGATGTCCCGTACCGATATTGCCTCGGCCGCCGTCTCAGCTCTCCGCGGCCATCTGGAGGGCTCACCCAAACGGGAATACAAAATCGACACCCGCCTCGTTGTGCGGGAGTCCACGGGATTTCCGCGCGGCACCATGGCACACCTGCGCGGCAACAAAGAAAAGGCCGCCGCCTCGACTGAATAGCGCGAACCTACTGCAGATCCACATCGATTCCCCTTCCATCATCGTCAACGTCGAAAGCGACAGCCTGTCCGTCCCGTGCCACTGCGACGGATCTGCGGCCTTCCCGGCCGGAAACCGTCGCCGACTGCGCGCTCGACCCGTAGACTTCCACCCGCATCTGCTTCCACCACGCCGGATAGGAGCCTTCGTGCGCGCCGATGTGGATGTGGAGCCCGCTCCCGGATTCTGAACATACGAAACTCATCCTGAGAAAACTGCCGCGGCGATACGCCATCGTCTTGCCGTCGTCTAAATAGAGACTGCCTCCGCACGCGCGTCCCTCGCCCGAATCTCCTGGATAGACGCGCAGCTCCAGCGGACCCTGCGGAGTCTCATTCGTGCTCTGCACCAGAGGCTCCATCGGCAGGATCGTCCCACCCCGCACAAACACAGGAAGTGTGGCGAGTTCCGGGTGAACTGTGATCGTCAGCGGCGGAGCCGCAGGATTGACCGGATCGTGTTCCGACGGCGGNNTCCACCGGATAGTCCTCCGTCTGATCCGGCCATGGCGCAGGCGCAATCAGGAGATCGGCCCCCAGCAGAAATTCCGCCGAGGCCGTCATCTCCACGTCCAGCGGATGCCGATCCGCCGCCGCGTCCGGAAATTCCAGGAAGATCGGCCGCACCAGCGGCAGCCCGGTGCGCGAAGCTTCTTCCGCGAGCGTGTAGAAGTACGGCATCAGGCGATAGCGTGTCTCGATAAACCGCCGCCGGATCGCCTCCTGCTCCGGGCCGCCAACCCACGGCTCCTGATCGCCGCTGCCTTTCTCGGTGTGGTCGCGGTCGATCGGCTGGAACGCCGCAACCTCGAACCATTTCGTCAGCAGTTCCGCCGAGGGCGTGCCGGCGTATCCGCCCACGTCCGCGCCAGTGAACGCGAAGCCGCTCAGCCCGAGGTTCTCCAGCATCGGTGTCGTCATGCGGAGATGATTCCAGCTGCTGCTGTTGTCGCCCGTCCACGTGGCGGCATAGCGCTGGCCTCCGGCGTAGCTGGCCCGCGTCAGCACGAACGGCCGCTGATCGGGCTTGAGCGCCAGCAGCCCTTCAAAGGTAGCGCGCGAGTTTTCCATGCCGTAGACGTTGTGGATTTCCGCGTGGCTTGCGGTGCGCGTACGGAACCCCGGCTCGTCAATGCGATGCACCACATCAACCCGCATGGTCTGCGTTGGGCTGTCGAAGACCGACGGCTCGTTCATGTCATTCCAGAACCCCGCAATGCCCATCGTGTAAAAATCCCGGTACAAATTGCCCCACCACACCCGCGTGCGAGCCTGGGTGAAGTCCGGAAACACCGACGGCCCAGGCCAGACGCGGCCCGTATAGATCGAGCCGTCCGGATTCTTCACAAATTCGTCGCCCGCGATTCCCGTGTCATAGGGCGTGTATCCGTGGCTGGGATAGTTGGCAATATGCAGATCGGTAATCGCAACGGTGTGGAAGTTCTCGGCGGTGAGTTCAGCAATCATGCCGGGGAAATCTGGAAAGTACGTCTTGTTGACGGTGAATGGCCGATAGTCCTGCTGATAGTCGATGTCGAGGTAGATGGAATCGACAGGGATATGATCGGCGCGCAGGCGGCCCGCCACCTCCAGCACTCGCGACTGCGGGTAATAGCTGTAGCGGGACTGTTGGTAGCCCAGCGTCCACAGAGGTGGCAGCGGCGGCGTCCCGGTCAGCCAGGCATAGGACTCCACGACCTGTTTCGGCGACGGTCCATAGAAAAAGTACTCGTCCAGAGGACCGTTTTCCGCTCCATATGAGTAAGTATCTCTGGATAACTTGCCGAAATCGAAGTTCGTACGCCAGGTATCATCCAGCAAGAATCCGCATGCCACCCCAGCACGATAAGTCAGCACATAAGGAATCGACTTATAGATAGGATCGGTAGATTCCTGGAAACGGTAAGCGTCGGTGTTCCAGAGCGTGAACGCCTCGTTCCGCCGATCGAGCGGCCCCGTCTTGTCTCCCAGGCCGAAGTAGTGCTCGTCGAGCGGCATCTTTTTAAAGATGCGGAAGGCCGCGCTACTATACGTGATCGGCCGCGCGTTCTGCTGCAGAACTTTCCCACTGGCGTCGCGGATCGTGAGTTCAAAGCTATGGCGATCAATCTCCACTCGCAGCGCTTGGGTAGTGAAGCCAACCGTAGAATCCGTCGCGATCGGGGTGACCGCGGCGGTGCTTTGCCGGGCCCTCGCGAGAGCCGCCCAGGACGCGTCCTCCGGAAGATCGCCGCTCCGGCTCACGCGGATCCGAATCACATCGTCTCGCAGCGCGGTGATTTGCTCGCGCGCCGACCCCGAGCGCACATCGATCCCGTTCGGAAGCATCGTGAATCCCGTCAGATGATCGAGAACCACGAGCGGCGCTGGATTCGCCTGCGCGACCAACATGTGCGAGTTGAAGACGGAGGCGACGAGAAGCACAGAAAGCGACGTGAAGATTGGGCGACACATACCAGTGTGGAATCTTACTGCCCCGAAGGACAGTCCCGCCATATGGCTCACCTCGGTACCTGCGCAGAATCTCCGCCGGTCACCACGAGGATGAGTAACCCGTATTCCAGATTCCGCCTTCCGGGCAAATTGATCCCCTCAAAACCACATCGAACTGCGATCTTCGCCCTTCGGACACGGAGTATACTCCGCGCCAAACGGAGGATTGCCCCATGACCATTGCCGAGAAGCTGCTGCCTGAGTTCGACGAAGAATTCGCTACGACCCGTAAATTCCTTGCCCTGCTTCCTAACGACAAACTGCTCTGGAAGCCCCACGAAAAATCCATGGAACTCGGTCGCCTCGCCTGGCACCTGGCCGACTTTCCCGAATGGTGTCTCGCGACCCTCGAACAGAATCCTCTCCGCATGACCCAGGCCGATGCGGAGAACTACACGCATGGCTGGGAAGGGAAGTCGCCCCAGGAACTCCTCGCGCGATTCGATGCGAGTCTGCCGGCGGCGCGCGCTGCGCTGCAATCCGCAAGCGACGAGAAAATGGCGGAGCGCTGGAAGATGGAGTGGGCTGGACAAACCGTCATCGACGAGCCACGCCAGAACGCCGTCGACAAGTGGACTTTCCGCCACATGGCCCATCACCGCGCCCAGCTCGGCGTCTATCTGCGCATACTCAACATCGCGATCCCCGGCTGCTACGGTCCTTCCGCGGACGAGATGGAGCCGGTCGCAGCCGTCGCGTAGAATCGCCGGGCTCCGCCGCCTGAAATCTAAACACCATCGCGCCCATGCAAACAGCAAAAAGACCCCTCCGCAGAGGGGCCTTTTGCCTTCGAACCAGCTCGACGAATCTACTGCCGCGTCGCTGCTCCTCTTCCGCGCACCGCCTCCTGCGCGTGCACGGCTCCGTTCGGCGGAACCGGTGGAACCTCCGGCTCGGCGGCCGCGGCTACCCTCGCCCCGATCCCCAGCTTCTTCCGCAGCTCGGTGTCGATCTTCGCAAACGTGTCACGGTTGTCCTTCAGGAACGCGCGCACATTCTCGCGTCCCTGTCCGATCCGCTCGCCGGAATAGCTGAACCACGCCCCGCTCTTCTCGACAATATTGTTGGCCACTGCCAGGTCCAGCACGTCCCCCTCGCGCGAAATCCCCTCGCCGTAGAGAATGTCGAACTCCGCCTCCCGGAACGGTGCGGCGACCTTGTTCTTCACGATTTTCACCTTGGTCCGCGACCCAACCACCACGTCGCCTTCCTTCACCGCCGCGATGCGCCGAATATCGATGCGCACCGAGGAGTAGAACTTCAGCGCGCGCCCNNTCCGGGTTCCCGAACATCACGCCAATCTTCTCGCGGATCTGGTTAATAAAGATGAGGCTCGTCCGCGACTTCGACACCGTCCCGGTCAGCTTCCTCAGCGCCTGCGACATCAGCCGCGCCTGCAGGCCCATGTGCGA
>PMAM01000060.1:0-8486 GCA_003152595.1 Acidobacterium sp. | reverse complement strand
ATGACCCGCCCGCGCGGCACGCCGCCAACGCCCAGGGCGGCGTCGAAGGAGATAGAGCCGGTTGAGATGACGGAGATGGGGACGATGGCCTCTTTGCTGCCGAGGCGCATGATGGATCCCTTGCCAAACTGCTTTTCAATCTGCGAGAGCGCCAGGTCTACCGCGCGCTGCCGTTCACGATCATCTGCCACGTTGCCGCTCCATTCCGGGCTTTTCGCTTGCCTCAGAGCCCGCTGAGTTTTCGCCTAATGTTTGCCCTGACCCTTCGAGTCTACCATCGGACCCGTGCCACTTCTCCACCCACCCGCGCACATTTTCTCCGGAGGTAATGGCGGAGTTATTTTTCCCGAGTCTACCAGGTTTCTTCGGTACCGTTTTTCCTCAGCCCGCCCCCGCGGAACCCTCCTCAGACAACCGCGCGGTCCGGGCGGCTGCGGGTTGCCGATCTTGAGCCGCTCCACAGTCGTAGCCACAAATCCATCCAAAGTTGGTTGTCCCCTCCCTACCCGCTCGGGCATCCTTGGCGGGGTCATGCTCAGAGCTGCCCCAGCTGTTCTCTGCCTTGCTTCTCTCGTTTCTGTTGCCGCGGCACAGAACCTGGTCTCCACCCCCAACGCCGGCTCGCCCGAACCACCCTCCCCCTCGGCGCCCGCAGTCCCGCCTCCGCCGGCTCCCCCCGGACATCCCGTGACCTTCTCCATCTGGGAGCGTGCCCGCAACGATAACTGGCAGTGGTTCGCCGCCCCGCCCTTCAACAACTCCTACTCCTACCTGCAGTCCCTGCTGCGCATCAGCGTGGCGCAGCGCATCCACCACTGGGACTGGCAGGCGGAGGTTGCCCAGACCTGGGTCGGCGGCGTTCCCAGCGATGCCATCTCCACCGTCTCCGCTCAGGGCCAGCTCGGCCTCGGCGGTTCCTACTATGCCGCGAATACCAACACCGAGCCTGTCGCCGCTTTCTTCAAGCAGGGCTTCCTGCGCTACAGCGGCCAGGGCGACAGGAACATCCGCGTCGGGCGTTTTGAATTCCTCGAAGGCGTCGAAACCCATCCCAAAGATCCCACCATGCTATGGCTGCAGAACAACCGCATGCAGCAGCGTCTGGTCGGCAACTTCGGCTTCTCCGACGCCATGCGCAGCTTCGATGGCATCGATGCCCATTACGGATCGGGCTCCTGGGATCTGACCGCCATGGCGGGACGCGCCGACCAGGGCGTCTTCAACATGAATGGCAATCCGGAGCTGAACGTCGACATGCAATACGTCGGCTTTACCGAAACAGCAGCCCACGGCCGCGTCATCGCCCGCGCGTTCGGCATCGGCTATCACGACGGTCGCACCGGCATCACCAAGACCGACAATCGCCCTGCCACGGTCCGCGCCGCCGACCATAAGAACATTCGCCTCGGCACCTATGGCGGCGACCTGATCGCCACCCAGCCCGCCGGTCCCGGAGTTTTTGATTTTGTTTTTTGGGGCGCCGGACAGAATGGCAACTGGGGCAAGCTGACCCAAAGCGCCGGAGCCGCGACCTTTGAAGGCGGCTACCGCTTCACCAAAGTCGCCACCTTGCCGTGGCTCCGCGCCGGATGGTGGCGCACCACCGGCGACAACAACCCCTCCGACACCACGAACAACACCTTCTTCCAGGTTCTGCCCACGCCCCGTGTTTACGCGCGCCTGCCCTTCTACAACGCGATGAACTCCACCGATGGGTTCGTCCAGTTCGACGACAAGCCGTACAAGGCCTGGGAGCTGCGCAGCGACGTGCACTGGCTCGACCTCACCTCCGGCCACGACCTCTGGTATCTCGGCGGCGGCGCGTTCGACAACAAGGTCTTCGGCTTCACCGGCCGCCCCGCCAACGGCCACACCTCCTTCGCCTCCGTTGCCGACATCAGCTCGGACTGGCAGGCGACGAAGAACATCGCCTTCAACGCGTATTATGGCTACGGATGGGGCAAGAGTGTGGTGGGCGCGATCTATCCCACCGGCAAAAACATCCAGCTCGGCTACGTCGAGCTGATCTATCGCTGGGGCATCTCCTCCGGAGCAGGGAAGTCAAAGTAACCCGGCGAACGCTCGCATCGCCCCGCCGGATGAGTCGGGCATCCGCGGCAGTGGGGCTCGCGCAATACTTCGCGCCGGTCTTCGGCTAAGAACTGAGTGCGCTGAGTTGCCGAAGGGGATGGTGCGCCCTGAGAGATTCGAACTCCCGACCTACTGATTCGTAGTCATGGCGAAAAGGCGGGGCGGAGTCAATCTAACTCTCTTTGATCCAACGATTTTCAGATTGTGCGGCCCGCACCCGGAACCATGAATCTTGTTGCAGAGTGTTCCCTTTTTTTCAAGTAGATACAGGAACGTGTGTCATAGTCGCGTCATAGTTTATGTCATAGCGCCGAAGCGGTTAACCCCGTCCAGGATCGTGTCTGCAAGCTCCACGAAATCGCCGGGGCGGCGCGAATACGCGAACCCCGATCTCGCCTTTAGGCATCGGGCGCGAGCGGATTGCTTCCACACCAGCACGTCGTTACGCGCATTCGATTTTGGGCAAATAGGGGCGAAGCGACATCAGACCGGGGTGGGCTTCGCGAGGTGTAGATGGCGTCAATCGCGAGCCTGTCTGTAATGTTTCTGAAGCGCACCCAATTCGGAGAGCCACAGAGCGTCGTAATCTTGTTCCCTCAGCTTGATCCCCCGGAGCCTGCTGATGGTCGTGAAGAACCCAGGCCCGGGCTTATTTCGCTCGCGGGCAATTACAATTGCCGTTCGAAATGGACGGCTATTGTCGTGGTCTTCGCCGTCGAGCTCCCCAAAGATGTTGCACAGCGGATGGCTCAGCCAGTACTCCGTGAGAGGAGGGAGGTCTGGGAAATGGGCCACCACATCTCCATAGGTGATAGGCTCGCCGAGCTTCGCAGCCTCCTCTAGGAATCGTCCTACCTCCGCTGTTGTGGGCACGAATCAACCTCCGGCCTCAAACGATGGCAGTTTCCGATTATCGCAGGGCGAGGCATCGCCCAGTTGTTGACCCGTTTTTCCCTCACCAGTCACAGCCCAGCGATGATGCACGCGCCCAGGTAAACGAGGCCTCTGCCGGGAATCGGGCTCACGTGCCCCGCAACCCTGAACAGCCTGTGCGAGATGCCGGAGCCGCCACCCGGGACACCCGTGATCATGGTAGGCCTTTTCAGCAATGCTGAAGTGGATTCATGAGCGGTGGCGGAACCGCCGTGCGCTTGCCCTTCAGACTGGCAAGCAGCCCCGAATACCGCCTCTGCGGACGGTCATTGCGGACCGCGATGCCCAGAGCCTTTTTCTGTCCGATCAGCACGAGCAGCCGCTTGCCTCGCGTGATTCCCGTGTAGATCAGGTTACGTTGCAGGAGCATGTAGTGCTGCGTGGCGAGCGGGATCACCACTGCCGGAAACTCGGATCCCTGTGACTTGTGGATCGTGACCGCGTAGGCCAGCGAAATCTCGTCCAATTCCCCGAAGTCGTACCTGACCAGTCGGTCGTCGAAGCGAACTATAACCTGCTGCTCGACCATATCGACCCGCTCGACGATCCCCACGTCGCCATTGAACACGTCCTTGTCGTAGTCGTTCTCCGTCTGGATGACTTTGTCGCCGCTCTGGAATCGCCATCCGAACCGTTCCACGGCGGGCTGACCGGGTCGGGCTGCATTCAATACCCGTTGTAGAGCTGTGTTCAGTTCGCGCACACCGAGCGATCCACGGTTCATCGGGCAAAGAACCTGAACGTCGCGGATCGGGTCGAGACGAAACCGTTCTGGAATCCTCTTCTGCACCACCTTGACCAGCGTTGCTGCGATCTTTTCCGGGTCGTCGCGTTCGACGAAATGGAAATCGGAACTCGGATCGGCTTCGAGCATATCGGGCATCTGCCCTCTGCGAATCCGGTGCGCGTTGGTGATGATGTGGCTGCCCGCAGCCTGCCTGAACACTTCGGTGAGCCGCACGACTGGCACGACCCCGCTCTCGATCAAGTCTCCAAGCACCATGCCCGGTCCCACGGACGGAAGCTGGTCTACGTCGCCGACCAGAACCAATCCGGCGCGGTTGGGAACAGCCCGCACCAGCGAGTGCATCAGCGGCACATCCACCATCGAGGTTTCGTCCACGACCAGAAGACCGCAGGCGAGCGTGTTCGATTCGTTTCTGCTGAACCGCCCAGTTGCGGGGTCAATTTCGAGCAGGCGATGAATCGTCTTCGCTTCCATGCCCGTGGTTTCGGTGAGCCGCTTCGCCGCCCGTCCAGTAGGAGCGCACAGCAGGCACTTCACGCCCTTGGCACGCAGAATCATCAGGATCGAGTTCACCAGCGTCGTCTTGCCCACCCCCGGTCCTCCGGTGATGACCACGACCCGATTGGCGAGCACCGTCTTCAGCGCCTCGCGCTGGCTTGGGGCGAGCGTCTTGCCCGTCCGCCGCTCGCACCACGCGACCGCCTTATCGAAATCAATTGGTGGATAGATCGGCTCCGCTGCGGCCAGGCTCTTGATCCTTGCCGCGATGCCTTCTTCCGCCCTCTGGAGATGCGGCAAAAAGATCAGGGGCTCGCCCTCGATCTCCTCCAGTAGCAGGGAGCCACTCGTAAGCATCTGCGACAGCGCCTGCTCGACTGTCCCTTCCGGCACCTCCAGCAGCTTCACTGCCGCGAGCTGGAGTTTTCCGAGCGGCAATGCGCAGTGTCCGTCCGAAGTCGCTTCCAGCAAAACATGGTCGATGCCTGCCCTTGCCCGGTTGAGCGAGTCTCGTGGAATCCCAACCTTCTCAGCGATCCGGTCGGCTGTCGCAAAACCGATGCCGTAGATGTCTTTCGCGAGCATGTAGGGATTGCTCTGCACCTTCTCGATTGCCTGTTCGCCATATGTCTTGAAGATGCGCACTGCGCGACTGGTGCCGATACCGTGGCTGTGCAGGAACAGCATGATTTCCCTTACTTGCTTTGCCTCCTGCCATGCCTGCGCGATCCGCTCACGGCGCTTGGGACCGATCCCGTCCACCGACTGGAGTTCGGTGGCTCGGTTCTCGATCACGCTCAGAACCTCGGCTCCGAACCGCCCGACCAGCTTTTTCGCGAGAATCGGTCCGATCCCTTTCACCAAGCCGCTGCCGAGGTACCGCTCGATCCCCTCGGCTGTGGTCGGCGGCACGGTCTTCATGCTCGTCGCCTTGAATTGCAGCCCATGTTCCTTGTCCCTGACCCACGAGCCCGCCGCGCTCAGCCATTCCCCGGCGGTCACGGAAGGCAGCGACCCGATGACCGTCGTCTCCTCCCGCTGCCCGCGTGCTTTCACGCGCAGGACACAGAAGCCGCTTTCGTCGTTGTGGAAGGTGACGCGCTCGATCACACCGGAGATTTCCTCGGTCGCGGGTCTGCGTTCAGGCATTGGGGCGTTCATCGGGGATTCATTTTCCCACGGACGGTCTGCTTTGCGTGACCTCTCAGGAAGCCGATTCTGCGGCGATTTGACTGCCCGGAGCGGTTCATGTCGGCTGGGGCGTTTCACAGGTCAAAAACAGCCTTTGTGACCACCGTAGCGACGGTACACAGGAGCCGCAGCCTTCAGCTTTTCGTCGCCCGAGTAAGATTGGGGGCTAAAGCACGTAGGGACCCAGTGTGCAGCCGTGACCGACGACGCGATCACAATCTCGCAGCGGACGCGCTTCCAGGTGGCGATGATCCTCGCGATCGTCGCGGATGCGCTCCAGCTTGTCTTCCTGCCCTTTTTCGTCGAGGGCGCTGGATCGCCTGCCGATGACGTACTCGATCTCGGTGTTGGAGCCGCGCTATTCGGCCTACTTGGCTGGCACTGGGAGTTTCTGCCGTCGTTTCTTGCCAAGCTTGTTCCCGGAGTTGACTTGGTCCCTTTCTGGACGATGGCGGTAGCCAGCGTCTATCGAAAATCGAAGCGGATCGCGGTCGCCACGTAAGAGGGTCGCCACCAGCCCCGAGCCTGAGAGACCGAGGCAGTTTGTAGTCGCGAGCTTGAAAAAGTCGTCGTAGAGGCTGGTGGGCCCGGTGGGGGTAGGGCGAAGGCTTGCTGCCCGGCTGCTGCCGGGGCAGCGCGAGAGAGGCGGTTCCGAGGCTCAGGGCAACGACGTTATCCGGGTTCTGGCCAGCGCCGGTGGCTTCGGTGAGGTAGCGAGTACGGGATTGTTGCAGCCTGTACTGGCCGCCGCCCCAGTAACGGTCGCAGCGGTCGGGGGAATTGCCCCCCATGACCCGCTCAGGGTCTGCGGATTTTAA
Organism: Acidobacterium sp.; assembly: GCA_003152595.1. Taxonomy (GTDB): domain Bacteria; phylum Acidobacteriota; class Terriglobia; order Terriglobales; family Acidobacteriaceae; genus Palsa-343. Next base: position 2,207 of record PMAM01000060.1, on the reverse strand, counting down.
GTCCTAAATCGAGAGACTCTGCACAAATCTGCACGGAGTCGCACATGTATGCTTATGTGCTCATGTTATTAGGTTTATCTACGAATCTCTCCCTGCATGCCTCTGCACAGAAACGCACGGAACTTCCTGACAAAGTATCACTAAAAGTATCACTTGATTCGAATCGGAGCCGCTTCGAACCCGAGTCGCGGTCTTCTTCGCTTCTCTCCGACCGGGTGGCGCTTCTTTCGCTTTATTTTCTCCTATACTGTTCCCATGTTCGCGCCCTCGGAGGTCTTCCTCGGTCGCCCTGACCACCTCGGCGTTCAGCAGCAGCGTGCCGGAGAGCGACGATGTTCGACCCGGACTCTCACACGCCGAGAGTCAACCGGGGCATGGTCTACCTCGGCGCGTGCCTCATCGCCGGTATCCGTTTGGCAGGGGAGCGGCAGGTCAACATCCGGGTGGTGCCGACGACCACGGCTATTGAGGAATCCGCTGACATTGCTAAGACAGTGGTCCGGGCTGCACCCTTCCCAAAATAGAGTGCGCGTTTAGAGGTTCACAATGTCGCCAACAATTTGTGCAGCTTCGGCTGCAGTCAGTCCCTGAGTGCGGTTGATGCTCTGCACACGCATCTCGTTTAGGAATTGAGAACGAGGAAGTCGTACCTGCCATTGCTGCCGGATTCTTTGTGCTGTAGCCCCGGTGTGAAGAGCAGAGTGACTCACGATGCAAGCTGCCATTGCTCGTGTGAGAGAAACATAAAACAATCGGCGATGCTCAATGAGAAGTCCAACCGCCTGAATGGCACGAAAGCTGGGCATAATGCCCTGTTCCGCAGATGGGATGAAAACGACCTTGCCGCTCAGTCCCTTCGCACCATGCATCGTCAGCATTCGAATCCTCTGTTGGACCGGAGCGTCAGGCACAGGTGCATTCCCGAGTCGGGTATTCACCGCGTCAAGGAGTGCTCTTCGGTCAGCGTCTGTATCAGCAGAGAAGTAGAGAAGCAATTCTTCAAGAGTCATCGCTGCGGGTAGCGAAGTGGCAAGGACCGCCCACGAAGCCGTCTTTGCTGCATACTGTGCGCCAAAGACCGTCGCAAGCTGCTGATTGATGTCGGCAAGGCGATTCCCGAGTGTGTCAGTCAGGTTCAATCCATTTACCGCATTTGCAACTGCTGTCACCCGCGTAACGGCGGCAGCTTGTCGCGGCGGTAGCCACGGTGGCACGGCACCTAAATAGAAAAGTTGATGGAAATTCTGGAGATGGGAAATGCACCCGTCTGCAATCGCCTTCGCGGTTGACGCACCAACCCCAGTCAGCAAGCACAGTAACGCACGATGCGCGATGTAATCGGGCTGGGCGGAGCTAAGGTCTTTGACGATTCGCAATACACAGAAAACCGCCCGAATCCCTTCATCGTCAGTGAGTGACTCTCCCCTTGGAGGGTCGTAAGGGAGCCCGAGATTGCCTAAGGCTTGCGCCAACGCAGCAACCTGAAGGTCTTTGTTGGAAATGAGGATTACGATTTCATCTTCACGCCCGGCCATTCCTGCGTTAATTAATTGCTGGCAAGACTCAGCAATAGCGGCGACTTCGTCTTGCTCTGAAGCAAACGACCACACCAGTGTCCGCCCAAGAACAGGTGGTGCCGCCGACTGGTACAGCGATTGCAGGTTCTTCGTAAGCCGCCCCGCGTTCGTGGCAATCATCGTGGTCGCAGGAATCAGGACGTTAGGAGCGCACCTGAAGCACTCATCCAGAACATGTGTCGCAGATAGCGGGTATCGCGTTTGGAAATTGATGATGCCGCTTGGGTCGGCGTGCCTGAAAGAGTAGATGCTTTGGTCGTCATCTCCGGCCACGAACAGAGCGGCTCCTCCCGCAGATAGCTGTTCCACAAATTGCTGGTCAGCGGCGTTGAGGTCTTGGAACTCATCGACAATGAGATGGTCGATTTGCGGAAGCTGTCCCTGTTGAATTTGCCCCATTTGAATTGCATCCACACACTTGTACACAAGCTCACCCGGAAGCACGCACGAGTAAAGATTCGTGCGCGTTGGATGGAACGCGTTGAATGCGGTCGCCTCCGCAGCCGTTATTGCGGCTTGGTTGATGAACTGAGGGTTGAGAGTTTGCCAAGCGGTGTCGTGGGCTAACCGAATCTCTGCCGCTCGGGTCGGGGTAGCGCCTAGCGAGTTTGTGTCAAGGGCGGAGTAAAA
>PMAM01000039.1 GCA_003152595.1 Acidobacterium sp. | reverse complement strand
ATCGATCGAGGTCGAGCGAAACAACTTCCGAACCCGCACCGGGCTGATCGGTTGCCGGATTCCGAAGATGCTTGCCACGGTATGGATTGGATAGGAGACTCCCAGCAGCAGCGGCCGGGGCAGATTCAGAGGCGATCGGCGGATTCCGGCGGCCTTTTGGATCGCGGCAACATAGTCTTCAAGCGTCGGAGGTGGATCGAGTGAGAAGTTCAGCAGCGTGACTCGCTCGCCGCTCGCGTCCAGATACTCGAGCCCGAATCGAATCACCCTGCAGAGCTCCTTCACATACCCGCCCGCTTTCCGCGTCTGCCGGTTCCCCATGTAAACGAAGTAGCCCTTCACCACGCTGCGAACCAGCCGCGTTACGTTGCCCCCTTCCCCTGGCCCGAAGACGACTCCGGGGCGAAGCATCAGGAGCTTGCGGCAGCCGCAGCCAGCCTGCCAGGCAATGTGCATCTTCTCCGCCGCCAGTTTGGAGCTCCCATAAGGCGAGTCCGGTACAGGCAGCGACGCTTCGTCCTTCATGTCGTCGGAAGCACCATAAGGAGCGATGCTGCTCGTAAAAACAATCCGGTCGCATCCAGTCGCCGCGGCCCAGGCGCAAACGTTCTCAGCGCCTTTGAGATTTGTTTCGAAGTACTCATGCGGCTGATGTCCCGGCTCGCGATGCACCGCAGCGAGGTTGAAAATGAGATCAGCCTTCGGCAGGAGCGATTCGGGCACCGGCTGGCGAACATCCCATCGCACAAATTCGGCTCGACCCGCCTGCAGTTCCTGTTGCAGGTAGGCGGTCCATGGCTCGACTCGCGGTGGATTCAGATCGACCAGGACGACCTTTGCCGCCAGTCCCTCCTGAAGCCAGTGCATGGCCAGGTGGGAGCCGATGAAACCTGTCCCCCCGAACAGCACGACCGTTCCGCGATCGGACTTTTCTACGCTGGACGCTGCCACGATGGCTTCCGTTCGCCGCCTCCGTTTGCGAGTACCCGATCCGCAGCGTCGAGTTCACCCTTTCCAGAAACCGGCCGCAGCACTTCCAGAAAGCGGCCGGCGATTGCGCCGATCGAGAAATGCTGCTCAGCGTAGCGGCGCGCATTGGAAGCACATTGAGCCAGCAGGGCACGATCCTGAAGGAAACGCTCCGCTGCGCTGACAATCCCGGCCGGATCATCGGGCGAAACGATCAGCCCGGCTTGCGCCTCTTCCACCACACGCGCCGCCTCATTCGCCGCCGGAGCCGCAACGATCAAAGCGCGGCCAGCGCACAGGTAGGAAAGAGTCTTCGACGGAACCGCAAAAGTCTTCGCTTCCGAATCCAGCAGAGTCACCAGCACATCGGCCGATCCCATCACTTCGGAGATCCGCTGGTAGGGCTGGAAGGGCAGCACGGTCAGAGTTTCGGGACTGACCTCGTGGGCTCGCTGCTTCAGCCAGTCCGCACCCGCTCCACCGGCAATCACGACCAGGCGCGCATCCTTGCGCGCATCCAGACGCCTGGCCAGATCAAGCAGCAGCTCAGGACGGTGCTTCATGCCGAGCGTGCCGGAGTACATGAAGCAGAAGCGTCCGCCGACTCCATTTTCGCGCGCCCAGACATTGTCTCGAGGCGTGGGAATCACCTCGTCCAGCGGAGCCCAGTTCCGAATCACCGTGATCTTCGACTCCGGCACTCCCCACCCGCGGATGAACTCGGCAAATCCCGGAGCGATGCAGACAACAGCATCCGACTGGCGGAGCAGTTTTTTCTCCAGCCGCTCGAAATACCATCCACCCACTGCGGCCAACGGCTTTGCCTTCCGGCTCAGCACGAATCGAACCGCAACAGAATAGACATCCTGCAACCAAAAGACGAACCGCGCGCCCTGATCGCGCGCTGCCTGCTGCAAAATGTTCTGCGCATCCAGCGGCATGTTCGCGGAGATCACGACGTCCGGCGCGAACTGCGCCATCCGCCTGGCCGCCGCACGTCCATACTCAAGATCCGCCTGGCGGCGCGTTCTCAGAGAGTGCTTCGAGAACTCCCTCTGGATATGCAGACCCTCGATCGTCAGATTCGCAGAATCATCCGCCCGGAGCTGCGTCTCGCCCTTCGGAGTGGATTCGTTGTCGGCGAAATAGACGTGGCAGACCGGATGGCCCATCTTCGCGAGTTTCCTGCTGAGCTCCATCTGAAACGGGTGCCCGCAGAATTCATTGACAAAAATGCGCATCGGTCTGGAACGATTCTATTCGACGGGTTTGCAAATTGGTATAACCCATAAGGGAGCCGCTGTCGCCGTCTTGCGTCATCGTGAGACACGGCGCACTGACCTAATTTTGACCAGCAACCCGAACAATTCGACTGCACCCGCATTGGGCCCCGTGAGAGGCAATTCGTGGGCGTGGAGATCGCTGCGCCGCCAGCCGCTGGCCGCCATCGGAATCGTACTGATGGTCTCGTTCGGCGTGATGGCCCTGCTTGCTCCCTGGCTAGCCCCGTATAATCCGTCCGCTCTCGACCTGGCCCATCGTCTCGCCGCCCCCAGCGGCGCACACTGGCTGGGCACCGACGAACTCGGCCGCGACATCCTGTCCCGGGTGATCTTTGGCGCCCGGCTCTCGCTCACCGTCGCGGTTTCCGTGGTCAGCCTTTCCTTTATGCTGGGGCTCATCTTCGGCGGCATCGCCGGCTATTACGGACGCTGGGTCGACGTCACCATCAACACTTTCCTGATGAATGCCTTCCTGGCGCTGCCCGGCATCCTGCTGGCCATTGCGTTCGTGGCCTTCCTCGGCCCCGGACTGCTCAATCTGATCCTGGCCCTGTCGATCGGCGGCTGGGTCGGCTACGCGCGCCTGGTGCGGGCGCAGGTCCTGGCGGTGCGCGAACGCGAGTTCGTGGAGGCCGCCCGGGCGCTGGGCGCCAGCGATCTCCGCATCTTCCGGCAGCACATCCTGCCCAACATCCTGCAACCGCTCATCGTGCAGGCGGCCATCGGCATGGCCGGAGCCGTCCTCGCCGAGGCGACCCTCAGCTTCCTCGGCTTGGGCGTTCCTCCGCCGGCGGCCAGCTGGGGCTCCATGCTGAACGATGCGCGTCCCTTCCTCTTCGAGGCGCCGCATCTGGTTGTCTTTCCTGCCATCGCGGTCATGCTGTGCGTGCTGTCGTTCAACTTCCTGGGCGACGCGCTGCGCGACTACCTCGATCCACGGACCCGAATCGCCGTCGGCCTGTAGCTCTCCGCGGAAACCCAAATGGGCCAGTGATGATTCGGGGCCTTTCGCGAAGCGGTCCCGCTTGCGGGACGACGGTAGAAGCCCCGGCCTTTAGGACGGGGAACAAGCGCTCGAAAAATCTCCAGCCTTTAGGCTCGGCCCCGGCTCACATCGGGTGGCTCACTTCGTTCGCGTTGGGAACCAGCAGCATATAGACATGCTGCGGCACGCGGGTTTGCCAGTGGCCCGACATTCGAGCGAAGAGGATCAACCCAAAGAAGATCACCGCGAGAACGGCCACAGCGGCGCGGGGCCGGATCACCCGTGCGCGCCAGCGGTCTGCGGGCTCGGCAGCTTTGCGCGGCGGGAGCGCCAACTGCAGCGCGTTCTCGACCGGACACGAAGCGACGCAGGCCATGCACGAGGTGCATTCGGCCGAGCGGATCTGCACCAGCTGATCGACTTTCAGGTGCGAGGGGCAGGCCTGTCTGCACTTGCCGCAGTCGATGCACGCCTCGGCGTCGCGGCGGATCTTCACCGGGCTCAGCAGCGAGACCAGGCCCATGAGCGCGCCGTAGGGGCACAGGTAGCGGCACCAGAAGTTCTGGACGAACATCGAGAGCAGCACCAGCCAGCCGATGACCGCGATCCCAACCCAGCCGATGTCGCGGAAGAAGTTCAGCATCTTGACGTCGGCGATGGTGCCGTAGGGTCCGATCATGAAGTCGCGCAGAGCTTCGGCAGGCATCCAGGCAATGACCGAGACGAAGAACAGCAGCAGCAGGTACTTCAGGCCGCGCAGCTCTGGATCGAGCCAGCGCGGCACCTGCCAGTTGCGCCCGAAGACCTTGCGACCCAGCTTCCACAGCGTCTCCGACGCGGTGCCCACCGGGCAGAGCCAGCCGCAGAAGGACTTCTTCAGCACCACGCTCATAGCAAGGAAGGCGACGAGCAGGAACATGGCGGCGGGGTGCATCGTCGGCGCGCGACCGGTGAGCACGAAGTACTTGAGGTTCATCAGGCCGGCGATGGGGAGCCAGCCTTCGACCCCTGCCGGGCGCGAGACCTGCCAGCCCTGTCCACCGCGCTCGAAGAAGCGCACCCAGAGCAGGAACTGTGCGCCGATCCACACGTTGAGCGCGACGAAGACCCACTGCACGATGCGACGGAGGCGCTGCGACTCGTCCGGCGCGGCCCGGCGCACCACCGTCTTCTTCCTTCTCTGCTGCCCTGCAACAACCGTATCGGCAACCTGCGTGTTCATGGCCTGCGACTCCCAACTCTGCCTTGAACGTAGCGGGACTGGGTGCAGGCCTCAGTGACTTTGATCACTCCGGCCGGGTCGAGGCCAGGTACCGCGGGTCGTGTAAAATTGGAGAAACGTTCCACCGCCAGCCGCGTTCTCCCTGCACAGACCAGGTGAATCACCGCGAAGGCCGAGGGATGTCTGCGCGCCGCCTGCCGAGACCGGCCTGGCGCCGAAACCAGGATCAGGAGTTCCGCCATGGCGAAGATTGCCAAGACCGCCGACCGTAAGAAGGTGATGGACACCACCAAGAGCACCGACTGCCCGAAGTGCTCCAAGCCCACTCGCATCGTGAAGCGTGTGAAGGACCGCGAGCGCGGCGTGCCGGGCGGGGTGTACATCTCATGCTCGGCCTGCGACTTCTACGAGAAGCTCTAAGGGCTGGCCCTCGGATCTTGACTAGGAGGGGCTCAAACCCGGCGCATGGTCGGCTTGGCTGCTGATGTCGCCTTCGTCGCCGCTTCACTCGTCTCCCGGTTCTACCTCAGAAGGTGATACAGGAGAGATTCGAAGCCGCTCTTGCTTCGGCTCGTTTTTCTTGCCCTTTTTGGCGAGAAGCCTCTTCACCGTACCGATCGGTTCCTCAATAGGCAAATCTTCTGGCATGACGCCGCCGATTCGCCTCATTGCATCGCGGACTTCTTCTCCCACACTTTTATGCACGTCCATTGCCGCTTTTTCTCCACGAATCCGGCTGCGCTCCAGTTTCTGCTGAGTCTGCGTAATTCGGAATTCGTTCGCCGCCAGTTCTGCACGCCCTGCACGATCCAATAAATCATGCTGGGCTGGTATTTTCTTGCGCCTCTTTATGTCCGCCAGACCCATGCCATACAGTCCGCGATAGCCAGCGTCGTAGAAAAGTGGGAAGCGAATCACTCCCGCCTGCTTCGCTGCGCCGAAGAGCACTCTGTTGCTGATGCGAACTCTATCGCGAAGCGCTACTCTCTTTTCTTGATCGCTCATTTCCTGCCGACGCGTCTGCACTGCGAAATAGGCTTGTGACGTGGCCACCTCCGGCTTGCTCGGATCGCCATTCATGGCCACGAGGTAGCAGGCGTATCTAGTGAGATAACAGTCGGCACGCTGCAACTCCGCGCCTTTTCCTCCGCTGATCACCTTGGTGGTTTCAACAAAGTGATATTTCGACGGTACTCCCGACCCTTCACATGCTGTTTTGGCCTTCTGGATCACCGAATCGAAATTCCGCCATTCTGCGTATCCGAGTACCGCTTGGATATCACGGCCCATCCAGTACTCTTCCCCGTTTGGCGCGATCTGCTTCTTCTCGTCCAGAACCTTCATCACAAAATCCAACGGTTCCATGGCGCTTAAGCCCCCTGCAATCGCATTCTACCGCTGGAACTTCGAAGGGATGGTCGAAACAAATTGTCCTTTCCCATCATTGCCATCTTTTCCCATCCGTTATATAAAGGCGTTACGGCACAGAAAATGGGCGTAAAAGAAAACTTTCAGAAGCTCATCGGCAAGAAGGAACAGGAAGTAGCTGAACTAGAACTTCGAATCCGAGAGACCAGAGCCTACATTCAAGCTCTGGAAGATTCGATGAAACTCCTGCCGCGGAACATGAATGTCGAGATTGACCATACGCTTCGCCCGGATTCAGCTCTTGCGAAAGCAAGGGATGCAATCCGGGGGGCTGGCTCGCCGCTCCCAATATCAGACATTCTCAAAGCACTGGGGAAACCCCCGGATAAGAAAAATCGCGTATCGCTAGCGGGCACACTCTCTAATTACGCAAGGAAGGGGAAGGTTTTTACGAAAACGGCTCCGAACACTTTTGGCCTTGTGGAGTTCGCTCGCACAGCGCCTGCGGCTACATCAAGCGATAGCGAATTGCCGGAGGAGTTTGGAAGCATGGAGTAGGCAATTCGGGTGCAGCCCGCGCGTGTGGAATCCGCCGATCAACCCTCTGACGCTGCCTATTACCCCCGTACCGTCCACCTCTCCGATTCTTCTTGCCATTGATACCCCCCACAAGCGATCCTGAAAACACTAGGGAGAAGTGTTCCCAAACGAAAGGCTCGCCAGCGGCGGGCCTTTTTCATTGCACCTCGCGGAAAGGAGAAGCCCATGCCGTCCACAGCCGCCACCACCATCGACTTGGCGCACAGCTTCTCCTCGAACCGCCTCACCCAATGTTGTCAAGTTTGTAAACCGTGCTACGAATTTGAAAACAGAGTACTTGTAACTTGTACCCCTCCCAAATACGACGACTTCAGCGACAAACCATCGAATCTGCCCGGAAAACTGCTCACGAGTAAGGATCTCCGGCCCACTTCAAACACTGGCCCCATCCGAACCCGGCACCCGTTAATCGACTCGACAATCCCCAGGGGGTCGACCCCTCCGGATGTTGCTGATTCCAGTGAAAGGGGAGGGGGTCGAACCCCAATTTCCGAAAAATCCAGGGGGGCTCGAGTGACTCGGGCCGCACTCAGGCCGAACCGAACAACAGGCGCAGGAGAGACTTGGGGAGGGAAACGCCGCCAAGCTGGCGCGTTGGTTAACGAAGTCGATAACAGGAGGGGGTCGACTCCCTCGGATGTCATTGATTCCAGTAAAGAGGGAGGGGGTCGGCTCAGGGCAGCCCTTCGGCTCGCTGCGCTCACCTCGAGGGTGACATTGCTTTTGAAGCCGTGCCCCTTCAACAAAGGCGTTTCCGCAAGTTGTTAAGACGTGCTTTGAGTCTGTTTGCGGGGGCGGAGCCAGGCAGGAATCATCAGACCGACAGCGGCTCCGATGGAGTAGGCGATGGCGGCGGCGCATGGAGTCGTGAAGAGCAGTTCCCCGATGCACTCGCTCGCGCTGCATTGTTGTGCCGTGCCGAAGAACATATGGATCAGATATTGTGTCTTCGATTCGTGGGACCAGCTGTACTCCCACCAGCGACCTTCGTCCCAGATGGCAAAGGCAAGCCAGAGAACGCCCGCGATCCAAATGAACAGGGCGCCCCGGTCCTTGCGTGTGCGGTTTACAAGGAGGCCCATCAGGAAGGCGGTGGCGGCGATGCAGGGAGAGAATGCAGCGAGGTGGGAGTCCTGGTAATAGCGGCTGACGAAGACCTCGAGGACGAAGCCGATGCCGAAGGCGAAGCCGAAGAGGATGAGGTGGAGGAGCCCGATTGCGACGGAATGCCACCAGCGCTCTGCTGCCATGCTGGGGATTTTAGCGGTTTAATACCGGGGCCCCGGTTGCGGCGTCGCGCGTGGGAAGGCAATGCAAGAAGAATCGAAGGGGGCGACCTCGGCCGGGAATGGACTGCGCGCGTTCAAATCTGGGATCTCATTGAGAAGGAGGGCGGAACTGAGAACATGTTTCCGCTGCTCAAGAAGCTTTATTATGCGGATCGCACCGCGCTCATTGAATGGGGCCAGTCCATCACAGGGGACAAGCGACCCTGGCGAGATTTTGAGGTTAGCCAAAAAGACAGAAGAAGAGATTCGCCTTATTGAAGAGCCAAACGAGGAGATTCGACTCCTCAATCTTCTTTTGGCGCCTCAGTAATTCGTGTTTTCACAAAATGCAGATTGGCGACACGTTTTTGCCTGGCGCTGGAAGCCACTTGTGGATCGTCATCTCGGATCCTGCGAAGCATAATGGCGAGTTTGTCATCGCCAACTTACCGAACTCTACTGAGCGCAGCGAAAACGCCGCTGGATGTGCAGCAGAAACTCATGCGGCATGCTCAGATCTCCACCACCCAGCTGCACGGCGGCCCGCCCATGGACAATCGGCGCTGGGCGAACAGCAGGGTTGTGAGGAGAATCCTCCGGCGAAAATCGGCCCGTTAATTCCCTGAAAAAAGGGGCCTAATGACCCCAAAAACAGAATCGGGCGCCTCGTGCGCCCGGTTTTCGATGGGTTGGGAAATGGGTTGGAGTCCCGTAAGTGGTTGCGGGGGGTGGATTTGANNTATGAGCCCAACGAGCTACCAGGCTGCTCCACCCCGCATCCTTATGTTAACAACCGGCGCCAGAGGGGTCAAACCCGGCACTCTTCTCTCCTTGCCAGCCTTGCGCTGCCGGAAAAGTCCCTGGCAGCCAATATCCAGCTGCGCTCCCATCAGCCCACTGCCGCATCGGTCCTGAAGCGCGTCCACTTGTGATTTATGTCACACGGGCTTGTGCGCTGGGACACAGCCGCCTCGCCCCACCCCTTCGAAACTAGGGGCAGGCGAGCGTTCGCACCGCTGCCGCAAGGTGAAGTCATGACCCTCCCGCAGAACAACGCCGAAGCCGGATTAGCCGCTCCCGGCAAAATCGTTGTCGCCACCGATCTCACGGATACCGAATACCTCCTTCCCCACGCCATCGCTCAGGCCAACGCCGCCGGCGCATCGCTCATCCTCGTTCACGCGGTATTGCCTCACGAGTCGATGCCGGTCGAAACCGGCGCCGTTCCCTATTACGATCCCCTCCGCATGGACCGCGATGCGCGGTTGATGCTCGACAGCCTCGCCCGCGACATTCGCGGCCAGGGGATCGACTGCATTACCGCCGTGCGCCACGGATTCGTTCCCGATATCGTCGCGGAAGTCGTCAGGAACTCCGGCGCCGGTCGACTGATCCTCGGCACCCACGGACGCCGTGGCCTCAAGAAATTCGTTCTCGGCTCCATCGCCCGCCAGCTGCTCGAGACCATCGACGTTCCGGTGTGCACCGTGGGCCCGCGCGCCCACAAAAAAACCAGCGTCGCACCGGTGTCGATTCTCCATCCCGTCTCGCTGGCCGGCATGCACGAGAGCAGCGCAGCTCTCTCCATCAGCCTCGGCCGGCAGTTCTCGGCTCAGGTCACGCTTCTCCATATCGTCATGCCGGGCGCCGCTGTCTCGCGCGATCCCGCGTCGGCACTCTCTGCGGCCACGGCCGAGTTGCAGAAGCTCGTTCCCGACAGAGCCCGTGCCTTCACCCAGGTGCGCGCTCAGGTCGCCCAGGGCAACGTCGTACAGGAGATTCTCGCTGCCGCGCAGGAGACTCAGGCCGGTCTCCTCGTTCTGGGCGTGCACGCGCCGGCGCACAGCTGGCTGCCAGGAACCGAACCGGCCGCTTACAAGATTCTCGTCTCAGCGCCGTGCCCCGTCATCTCGCTCAAGGTCAGTCCGGCGTTTGTCGAGGAAAAAACCGAAGATAAGCAACACACCGGCCCTGCAGTGTTGGGCTGAACCGGGCCATGCAGTGCAGACTTACTTGCCGGAGCGATCAATGACTTGCGCGAATCCCGCCTGCGGTGTCCACTCGCTCTGCCTGCGCAGCGGTGGAATTTATGCTGTCGACTTCCTCGGCGGATCTCGAGACACAGGTGAATGCCAGATCGTTCGCCGGAGGGTCATCTGGCTGTGCGACGCCTGTTCTGGTGAGTTTGCCTTCGAGACCTGGAGGCCGCCCGGGGAACGAGTGCGGCCTTCCAGGAGGCCTCATGCGGCCGCACCCGGAAATTCGGCGGAAAGCTGGAGCTAAATGGCGAATTCGGCAAAACGCGGAAATTCCTCCACACAACGAAACGTGCCTGAGCGCTGCGCGCAGTGTACCGACCGCGCCGAGCGGCTCTTCTGCAACCTGCCCGACGAGGCCATAGACCGCTTCGACGAGATCGCCATGCAGATCTCCTACCCCAGCCGCTCCATTGTCTTCGAGGAAGGTCAGCGCGCCCAGGGCATCTTCGTCGTCTGCAGTGGCCAGATCAAGCTTGCCGCCACCTCGCGCGATGGCCGCACCATGATCCTCAAAATCGCCGGCCCCGGTGACGTGCTGGGCCTCACCGCCACGTTGAACGACCTGCCTTACGAAGTCACTGCCGAAACTCTCGAGCCCTGCCAGATCCGCAGCGTGCGCCGTCGCGACTTCCTCGAATTCCTCAACCAGTTCGGCGAAGTCAGCCGTCAGGCGGCGCAGGTCATCGCGCGTGAGTATCACGAAGTTTTCCTCGATGCGCGGCGCCTTGCCCTCTCCGGCTCCGCGGCCGGCCGGCTCGCGCAGCTGCTCCTCGACTGGGCTCGCACCAGTTCCTGCGGCAAACCCGAGCTGCGTTTCACCATGGCGCTCACTCATGAGGAACTCGCCAACATGGCCGGAACCTCGCGCGAAACTGTTACCCGCCTGCTCAACCAGTTCGAGCGCGACGAGTTGATCGCGCGCCACGGCGCTGCCATCGTCATCCTGCGCCCCACCGAGATGGAGCGCATGGTTGGCTGAAAGATAGCGCGCCTGCTCACCTGCGGTAACCGGGTCATCGTCCTTGCAGCATCCTGCGCAATCGTTTTCTCCGCGGCACGCTAGCAGCCCACGATTCAGCCCAACACCCTGCCGTAATTCCACGGCCGGGCCATTGATCCCGAACGCTATCCACGGTTCAATGAGCCAGCCCTCGTACCAGGCTCCACGATCGGGCATGGACAAGTGAATCGTGGGGCAGTCTCAGGAGAATACGATGCAACTGAAGAATCTGCTCCGGGCCCTTCTGAATGAGGAATCCGGTCAGGACCTCATTGAGTATGCTTTGATTGCTGCCTTGATTGCCCTTGGAGCTATCGTCGCCATGGGCAGTCTCTCGAACAAAATTTCCAACGAATTCAACAGCATCGGAAACAGCCTCTAAGGAACCCTCCCCCGAACCACGGACACCAAACCATCGACCGGCTTTGATCCGAGGGGCGGTCTCTGCCCGCCCCTCGGATACTTTTCGATGGTTTTCGCCGTGGCTTCCATCACCTGCAGCCGTCGGCTGCCCGGTGTTGGCCGACGTGGGATGACCGTCAACCTACCCCGCCTCGGCCAGCCCGTATCTCCGCTGCCAGGCGTCCTTCAACCGCGACGCCACCCGCATGCGCTCTTCCTCGGTCGCCTCCTCCTTTGCCTTCGCCACGAACCGCGCGGCCTCCACCTTCGCCAGCTCCAGCAGTTTGCGATCCCGCACCAGATTCGCAACGCGAAAATCCGGCAAGCCCGCCTGTCGCGTCCCGAAAAATTCCCCCGGCCCCCGTAACTCCAGATCGCGCTCCGCCAGCACGAACCCATCCTGCGTCTCCACCATCGCCCCCAGCCGCTCCTCCGCGCTCGGCGAAATCTTTCCCCCCGTCATCAAAATGCAGTACGACTTCGCGCCCCCGCGTCCCACGCGCCCGCGCAACTGATGAAGCTGCGCCAGCCCAAACCGCTCCGCATGCTCAATCACCATCACCGTCGCATTCGGCACATCCACGCCCACCTCAATCACGGTCGTTGCGATCAGCACATCGATCTCGCCGCGCAGGAACCGCCGCATCACCACTTCCTTCTCATCCGCATCGAGCCGCCCATGCAGCAATCCCACGCGCAAACCGGAAAGCTCCTGCGCCCGGAGCCGCTCGTACATATCTGTCGCCGACTTCAGCGGCAGCTTCGGAAACAGCGCTTCGGTTTTTGGCTTCTTCGCTTTTTGCGAAGGCTCTTCTGGCGCCTCATCCGGCAGTGCAAAGTCCAGCTCCGGCTGATCGCCCTTCGGCCCCTCGATCACCGGATACACCACATACGCCTGATGCCCCTTCTTCACCTGCTTGCGCACAAAATCCCAAACCTCATCCGCGCGCTCATCGCTCACCCGCCGCGTCACAATCGGCGTTCTCCCCGGCGGCGACTCATCGAGAACGCTGAGTTCCAAATCGCCATACAAAGTCAGCGCCAGCGTTCGCGGAATCGGCGTCGCCGTCATCACCAGCACATCCGGCTCCCCGCCATCCTTTTTCATCAGCCGAAACCGCTGCAGCACCCCGAACCGATGCTGCTCGTCCACCACCACCAGCCCCAGCTTCGCGAACTCGACTTTCTCTTCAATCAGCGCATGCGTCCCAATCACCAGATCCGTCTCGCCCTCGTATATCCTCCGCCGCGCCGCACGCTTGCGATCCGCATCCAGCGATCCGGTCAGCAGCGTGATCCGGTACTTGTGCTGTGCCTTCTCCAGCACCCGCTTTGCCGACAAATAGTGTTGCGTTGCCAGAATCTCCGTCGGAGCCATCAGCGCCGCCTGGTGCCCGTTCTCAATGGCGATCAGCATCGCCTCGAGTGCCACTATCGTCTTGCCCGACCCCACATCGCCCTGAAGCAGCCGCCGCATCGGCGCCGGCCGCCGCATGTCCGCCGCAATCTCGCCCAGCGCCCGCTTCTGTGCCGCCGTCGGATGAAACGGCAGAATCTCCCGCAGCGCCGCCCGCACCTTCTCATCGGTCTCGAACGCGATCCCCGTCTTCTCCTGAAACTTTCTGCGCTTCACCTCCAGCCCCAGCTCCAGATAAAACAGCTCCTCAAAGATCAGCCGCTTGTGCGCCGGCGTTCCCGCCGCCTGCAGCTGTCCCAACGCTGTTCCCGCAGGAGGAAAATGCACCTCGCGCAGCGCCTGCTCGCGGCTCGGCAAATCCAGCCGCCGCAGCACCGACCGGGGCAGGAAACTGGGCAGCGTCTCCGGAATCCCCTTCAGCTCCTCCAGAATGTTCCACACCGCCCGCCGGATCCATCGCGACGCCAGCTTGCTCCCGCCCAGCGACTCATACACCGGCGTGATGCGGCCCACCTCGAGCACACGATCCAGCGCATCGTCATTGCCGCCCGGCAAAATCTCAAACTGCGGCTGGATCATCTTCAGCCCGCGCCCCGAGCGCGACGCGTCCACCTTCCCATACAGCGCCACCGTCTGCCCCGCGTGGAACCGCCCCTCCAGATACTTCCCGTGGAACCACATCGCCTTCAGCGACTGCACTCCCTGGCCAACGGTCATCTCGAAGATGGGCATCTTCTTCGTGCGCAGCAGGACTGCCCCGCGCACTTCGCCGATCACGCTCGCCGTTTCGCCCGGTTTCAGCTCGCTCAGCGCCCGCGGATTCAGCCGGTCCTCATAGCGAAAGGGCAAATGCATCAGCAGATCCTCGACCGTCAGGATCTCCTTCTCGGCGAGCATCTTCGCGATCGTGGGCCCAATGCCCTTCACAAACTGGATGGGTGTTTCAAGCGTGAGCACTGCAAGCGATGCTAAAGCATCCGCGCTGAAGGAGTGTGCGAGCCAACGTTTTCGGGCTTGTTTTCGCCGGCGCGGGCCGCTTTCCGGGGCGCAGTGGCCTGACTTATTCTCTGTTTCGCTTGCGGATCTCGATGTTGAGGCGCTTGATTTTCTGGTTCAGCGTCGACAGAGGAATGCGGAACTGCTCGGCGGCGTCGGTCTGGTTGCCGTTGCAGCGCTCCAGCTTGTCCACGATGATGCGGCGCTCGATGTCTTCCATGATGTCGAACAGCGATGCATCCGGGCTGTGCTCGAGCAGGCTCGAGGAGTAGCTCGACCCCGTGATGTGTCCGGGCAACAGGTCCACGCCGATCGTTCCGCCCGAAGAAAGCACCACGCCGCGTTCGATCACGTTCTCCAGCTCGCGGACGTTGCCGGGCCAGTCATAATCCACCAGCGCACGTATGGCCTCCGGCGTGAGCGCGCGGAGGGACAGGCTGTTCTCTTCAGAGTAGTACTTGAGGAAGTGGGTGGCCAGTGCGGGGATGTCTTCGCGGCGCGAGCGCAGCGGCGGCAGTTCAATGGCGATAACGTTAAGGCGGTAGAAGAGGTCCTCGCGGAACTTGCCGGTCCGCGTGGCCGCAGCGAGGTTCCGGTTGGTGGCCGCGATGAGTCGCACGTCGATCTTTCGCGTCTCGTTCGAGCCAACGGGCCTCACCTCCCGCTCCTCGAGCACGCGGAGAAGACGCACCTGGGTTGCGAGGGGAAGCTCGCCGACCTCGTCGAGGAAGAGCGTGCCTTCGTGGGCGAGTTCGAGGCGGCCGATTTTGCGCGCGATGGCGCCGGTGAACGCGCCTTTCTCGTGACCGAACAGCTCGGATTCAAGCAGATTTTCAGAGAGCGCCGCGCAGTTAACCGCCAGCATCGGCCGTTCGCGCCGGGCGGACGCCACGTGAATGGCGCGGGCCACGATTTCTTTGCCGGTGCCGCTTTCGCCGCGGATCAGGACGGTTGCATTGCTGCGCGAGACGAGTTCGATTTTCAGGCGGACCTGCTCCATCGCGGGGCCGTCGCCGACCAGCGGACGCTGGGCGCCGATCTCGGTCATGCTCCGATAGGCCTGGTTTTCCAGCCTTAATCGGCTGTGTTCCAGCGTTCGATCGACAAGCAGTTTAATCTCTTCCCCATTGAATGGTTTCTGGATGTAGTCGTAGGCGCCCAACCTCATTGCTTCGACGGCGTTGGAGACCGTTGCGAAAGCGGTCATTAAAACCACCGGCATGTCAGGGCGCAGACGCTTGGCCTCGGCGAGCAATTCCAGGCCGGTCATCTTTGGCATCCGAAGATCGGTGATCAGCAGATCAAACCGGGATGCGCCAAGTCGGGCCGCGGCAGAAGCCCCGTCAGTGGCGGCAACGACTTCGTGCCCCTCGCGGACCAAAATTTGTGCGAGAGAATCCCGCATCATGTCCTGATCGTCAACGATAAGTATCCGAGCCATGCTTTCTCCCTGCTGTCATGTCCTGATTTCAAAAATCGCGCCGCCTTGCGGGGCATTCGTCACGGTGATGGTTCCATCATGCGCTTCGACAATTCGATGAACGATGGCCAGCCCCAGCCCCGTGCCGGATTCCTTGGTCGTGAAAAATGGATTGAAAATCTTATCCAGCACATTCGGCGCAATCCCCGGGCCGGAGTCTTTGATCGAGAAACGGAATTTGCCTTCATCCTCGATTCGCGACCAGGTGATGTCGATTGCGCCGCCGGCCTCGCCGACGGCTTCGATCGCGTTGATCGTCAGATTGAGAATCGCCTGGCCCATGAGAAGCGGATCGATGCGGACAGGCATGGGCCGCGGGCCGGCAACACGGCACACAAGGGGGGGCCCAATGCGATCGGCGGCGAATTCGACGGATTGATCCACGATCGCGGATAGATCTGCCGTTTGAATCTGCGGCGAAATTTCGCGCGAAAACTGAAGGACCTGGCTGACAAGCCCCTCAAGACGCTTCACTCCCGATGATATTTTCCGCACCAATTGAAGGGATGCGGGAAACTCCTGAAGATCGCGGGCAAGCATTGAAGCATATAGCTCGATACCACCCAGGGGATTGCGGATTTCGTGTGCCATTCCAGCGGCCATCTCACCGAGCGCGGCCAGACGCTTCTTACGCTCCAATTGGCGATTTTTGTCCGATAGCTCGTTGCGGAGGGATTGCACCGTCAACTGAAGCTGCGAGTGCGATTGCTGCAACTTGTCCGTCAAATCGCTGTAAACCTGAATAATGCGCCCTAGCTCCTCGATGCGCGTGGCGTTGGAGCCCTGCACATTTGCACGCGAAGCGGAGATGTCGGCAACCGTTGTCATTTATCTATGAATATCCAAGGCGGTTTTTTTCTGGCCATACGCGGCGGCGGCGTAGTTCATATTGAATTTGCGGGCCGCGACGGCCTGGTTGATCCCGCGCCCCACGTTGAATTTGCGCTGCTGCAGAACCAGCGCGTCTTCCCGGTCCGCGGTCGTGATCTGTTCCAGCAATTGCCGGGTTTTTTCCAGCAGCGAATCGGCCATGACGCGCTGATCGGGTGAAAGACCCGACGAATATTGCGGCCAATCACGCTTGGCCGGGACGATTGTTTGCTCATAGATCGCGATCTGCTCCAGCAATTGCTGCCGCTGCGCGAGCACCAGGAGCAAATCCTCCGTGCGCGAATTCTGGACATGCTCGTGCTGGGTTTTGGCGAGCTTTGCCAAGCGCTGATAGCAATCGAGTTCCTGCTGGAGCGCCGAAATAACCGCATCATCGTTCATAGGAGACTCCCGGCGATTTTCACCACATCCCTGAGTCGTTGGTCCACTGAAGCCATTGATCCCAATACTTCTTGGGCATCGAAAATGTTCCGTCCTGAAATGCGTCAGCCGGCATGTGCTGAAGCATCCATTTCGCCCTGTTGTTGGCGGCCTTGGCCTCCTCGGGTTTGCCCAGGGCGAAGTAGGCATTAACGATCTGAATATACGCCGAGACAGAGGATGGATCGTTCTGATAGTTGAAGGCTGCGTCGTCGTAGAGCTTGATCGCCTCCGGATACGCGCCAAGGTCATACATGCAATCGGCGCGGTAGAAAAAAGCGAGCTTTTGATAGAGCTTGTCAATATCGTCGGTCGGCGCTGCGCTGCGATAAAGATCGACAACCTGGTCATACATCCCCCGCGCCTTGAGCAAACGATCGCGCCGGGCGGCGGCGGCCTCGGCGACTTCTGACGCGACCGCGTTGGGCGTTGTCTGAGCCGAAGCGAGTTTTGCGTCGAGAAGCGAAGCGCTCTTGCGATAGCTGTCGGCCATCATGAAGACCATCTGCGCCTTCTGATCGTCGTTCGGATATCGCTGCGTCAATTCCTGCAGCCGGGCGACGGCTTCTTCATAACGGCCGGTTCGATAATAAAGCTGGGCGAGCTCGCGTAGCGACTGCCGGAATTCCTCGGCCGCCGGATCGACCAGCGGGTTGTTTTCCACCACGCTCAGCAGCGTCGTCTCGGCCCTCGCGTACATCGCCGGACCTTTCGCGATATACGCCTGCGCCAGCGGCACCGCCGATTTGCTCGCCGCAAGGCTCTTGGAATAATTCAACTGATTTCGCTGAAACGCGTCGATCGCCTTATCAAACAGTCCCGCCGCCTGATAGGCCCGGCCCAGACGCAGCAGTGCGTCGGGAGCCATCCGATCGCTCGGCCTTTCCCTGACAAATAACTCAAGAGCGGTGATGGCGGCCTGCAGATTCCCAGCTTTGTCGTATAGATCAACGCCCTTCCACAGCGCATCGGCATACCCGTGATCGTCCAGAAGCGTCAGCATGCGCGAATAGAGAATGTATGACTCGGCGGCCTTGTTGCGAAGATCCACCACCTGCTGGCCGCGCCGGATTTTCTCTGTCGGGTTCGCGTCGGGGATGGTTCCATCTAGCTGGTCGGCGCGCTTGGCGTACATCGCGCCCAGTTCAGAATAGAATCCCGGCTGCGGCGTGGGATTGAGTTCCTGCTCATAGGACATCACCTCAAGGGCGGATTGGAAATCCTGCCGATCGGACAACATCTCCGCTGCCTGGCGGAAAGTGATAATGCACTCCGGCTTGTATTTGGCACGCGACGGCCTCCGGTCGATCTGACCCATCAGCTCGTGGAAATCATTCAGGCCGGGATCGGTCTGCTGCAACATGATTCGGCAAATGCCCCGGCCAAGCAACGCGAGCGGAGCGGCCTTGGACTCTGGATGCGTGGTCAGAATCGCCTCGTAGAACGAATTGGCCGTTGTCGGGTCGTTGCGCTCCTCAAAGATTTTGCCGAGATAGAACGCTGCGTCGGCATCAAGCGGATGACTGACCCGCAGTTGATCGCGCGCCAGCCGCAGATATCGCTCGGCATCATCGGGGAGACCTTCGCGATAGGAGCAATAGCCCAACTGATAGTTGAAAGTCCCCTGATCCACCGGGTCCGTATCCAGCCGGGCGGCGTCCGCGAGAAGCTTCCGGGCGTCAGCAAAATGCTTGCCGTCAATCAGTATTCCCGCACGCTGATCCAAAGCCCACGCACGCTCCGCATCGGTCAAACCCGGCAGCTTGAGATACATCTCCAGCGAAACGTCCGCATTGGCCGAATCATCACTGGCCAGCTCAAGGTCGATCAATTTCCGATAAAGGCTCGGCGAACGCATCGCGTCCATCGCGATGGCCTGGCGATAATGCTCCGCGGCTTCAGCCGGATGCCCGAGGGCCGCGTAGCTGTTGGCAACGCGCAGATGTAAAGCCGCGTCGGGCTTCACCCCCAGCTGCACCGCCAGCTCAGTCTGCTCGATGATCCGCTGATGATTCGCCGGGACATCAATCTTTTTCTGCTTTTGCGCGGCTTCGAGGGCTTCGGCGACGAGCAGATGAATCTGCCCTTCGGTGGCGGGCTGTAGTTTTTCGGTTTCGAGGATTCGCGAAAGCTGCTGCAGCGCGGCATCAGGCCGGTCCTGCTGCAAATAGTTCTGCGCGACAGCGATCTTCTGATCGATCGTCGCCCCCGGACCCGGATTAATGAAAAGATAACCCGCGTAAACGAAGAGCGCAATCGACACAATGAACAGGGGCAACTGCCAGAGTTGGGAAAAACGCTGCGAAGAGTGGCGCGCCCGCGACGTGGCCATGGCATCCTTGCCTTTCACGAACAAGTTGCGGTCATCCTGACCGAACTGACATCGAAGTATAACTTTCGAGATTTAGAAGGCAAGCATCATTCAATCAAAAGAAAAGTTTGCTCGGGCACACACGAACCAGATCGCTCCGGGCACTATTGGGCGGCAACAACCTGATCGGCGAGTTGCACGTCACACTTTTCCGCGGGGACATCGTTGAGGATCTTCTGGAAATCGAGAAGCGATCGGACGGGTTGTCCGGCAATGGCCGTGATGATGGTTCCCGCAGAGACGCCTCGCTTTTTCAGCGGGCTGTCATCCTCAATTCCGACAACAAGAATTCCGGCAAGTTGCTTGGCGTTGAGCGCCATCGGCCAATTGGTCGGAACCGGCCCAAGAACCATTCCACGCCAGTAAAGACGCTGATTCTGATTCGACACCACATACTGTACAGGCCGTTTGGCGGCCGTAAGGTGAATCGTCATCCTCGCCCCATCCCGGGCGACAATCACCGTCGCGGTTCGGCCCACCGTTGCCGCGCCCACGAGCCGGACGAAGCGATCCGTGTCGGTGACTGTTTCCCCGTTGACTTCAATGATGAGATCGCCGGCATTAAGACCATCGGCGCCCGCCGCGGGTGATCCGGGCTCAACCGATTCAACGCATACCCCGATGTCCTCAGACAAATTCGCGTCTCTCGCCTGCCGCGGCGTTGGCGGAGAGACCGTGACGCCCATATATCCGTAGATGACTTCCCGCCCCTGCTCCAGTTGTCGAATTTCATCCAGCAACTGCGGCGTGATCGAGATCGCGAAGCCGATCCCGTTTGTTTGCTTCTGCGGCAGAATCACGGCCGTGTCGATTCCAATGACTTGCCCGCTCACGTCGAGCAGCGGGCCGCCGGAATTTCCAGGATTGATCTGGGCCGTCGTCTGAATCAGATTGGAATAAAGGCGATCTTCTTTGTTGGCGAGCTTCGGAAGCGAGCGGTTCGTGGCGCTCACCACGCCGACGGAAAGGGACATTTGTCCCTCGGTCGCGAGGCCGTAGGGATTGCCAAGCGTGATCGTCCACTGGCCGCGACGGCAGATGCCGTTTGCAAATGTCACCGTCGGCAAATTCTTGGCGGGGATTTTCAGGACGGCCAGATCCGCGCGCGGATCCGATCCTACGACAATCGCGGGATACACCTTGTGGTCGTCGCACGTAACCCAGATCTGCTGCGAATCTTCGATCACGTGTTCATTGGTGACGATGAAGCCGTCGGAATCGACGATGAAGCCAGTTCCGATGGTTCGTGTGGTTTTTTCAAGAAGGGATTCGAGTCGCTGGGGATTCATCTCTTCGGCGCGGACGGCGGATTCGGCATCGCTGGCGGTTTCAGCTGCGGAAATTGAAACAACCGCCGGCGCGACACGCTGGGCGATCGACTGGAATTTGGATTGCAGGCCGGTCAGGTCGAGCGTATCGGCATCGTCGGAGAGATCGGTCGCTTCATTTGCTGATTCAGCAACTTTGTCGGCCCGGGGAGGTGAAAGGACCGCCTTGGGGGCGACTTCGCTTTTGGATATAGCATCCGCGCCGACGGCCAGAGATATGCCTGAAAGCGGACTGCACGGACGCAATGAGAGCCCGACCGCAAGCCCGAATGCAACCAACGTCACGGCCGCGAAACGCCCGCGACGGAACATAAGTCGTCCCATACGAGCCTGTTATCGGCCAGACGGGTGAGTTACCGTCGCAATTCGGTGGTTAAGGGGCTGCCGGGGACCGGGTGGGGGTGAAATTAGCGCGAGTGCGCAGGGATATTCCGTTTAATCTGCTCGCAATCGCCGTTCAAACCGGCCCCTCGTCCTCCTCCTCTCCCCGGCGTACGGCCCGACTGGCTCGCCGCAGGCCGGGGAGAGGGGAAGCAATGGAGTCTTATTCGCCTTCGGCGGCGGCTGGCGCGGGGACACCAACCTTCCCTAGAAATCCCTTGTTCTGAAGCACAGCCTGGCGGATTTCGTCGATCAGGTCCTTGTTGTCCAGGAGGAATTGCTTGGCGTTTTCGCGTCCCTGGCCAAGACGGGTGGTTTTGTAATTGAACCACGCCCCACTCTTCTCGACAACGTTGGCCAGGACAGCCAGATCCAGCACGTCGCCCTCGTAGCTGATGCCGCGGTCAAACATGATGTCGAATTCCGCGTCACGGAACGGAGGAGCGATTTTGTTTTTCACCACCCGTGCCCGCGTGCGGCAGCCGACGGAAACTTCGGCATCCTTGATCGTCCCAATCCGGCGGACATCGATCCGGACGCTGGAGTAAAACTTCAGAGCCCTCCCGCCGGGGGTGGTCTCTGGATTGCCGAACATCACCCCGATCTTTTCCCGTATCTGGTTGATGAAGATGACGGTCGAGCGGCTCTTGGCAATCGCCCCGGTAAGTTTCCGCATGGCCTGACTCATGAGACGGGCCTGGAGCCCCATGTGGCTGTCGCCCATTTCGCCTTCGATTTCCGCGCGGGGAATCAGGGCAGCAACCGAGTCGATCACGATCACGTCCACCGCATTCGAGCGCACGAGCAGCTCGCAAATTTCCAGGGCCTGTTCGCCGGTGTCCGGTTGGGAAACGAGAAGATCATCCAATTTAATTCCGATGCGCTTGGCCCACGAAGGATCGAGGGCATGCTCGGCATCGATGAATGCGGCAACGCCGCCGGCTTTTTGCGCATTCGCGATGATGTGAAGGGTGAGAGTTGTCTTGCCGCTCGATTCAGGGCCGAAGATTTCCAGAATGCGGCCGCGCGGAACACCGTTGCCGCCAAGGGCGATATCCAGGCCAAGCGATCCGGTGGCGATCCCATCAATCGATGTCCTCGCATTTCCGTCAAGCTTCATGACGGAGCCTTTACCGAATTGCTTTTCGATTTGCTGAACCGCGCGGCTGAGGGCGGAATCACGCGAGGGATCACTCGCGGCGCCCTTCTCACCAGACGCCTTGTCAGCAGACGCCTTCCCGGCGGGCTTCCCACCGTCAGGCTTAGCCTGAACGGCTGCCGGCTTGGCTGACTCTTTGACTTCCCGTAGCACAGGTTCGCGAACAGCGGTTGCGGAGGACGGGGAAGGGTCCTTCTTCGCATCCTTTTCGAGGGACTTGATCACGGCAGACTCCTTTTCGCCGGGTATGTTGGTCAGCCGGCGAGATGTTATGACGGTGACTTAAAGCGGGCGGATGCGACGGCAAAGCCATCAGAACAAGCCCCGCAAACTGAACTCGACGGAAGTCACCATACCGTCCCTGTTCAGTGTTTGTTCGGTACTCTAAGAAGTGATCGGAAGTAATGCAAATGCAAAATCAGAAAAAATTTTGCGATTGTCTCCGCCACCGCCTCCCCGGGATTTCAAATTGACACGCGCACCCTTTTGCCGAAATTCTATTCACCGCCTGATGTGGAGAATGAACCATCATGATCGATGAGCCCGTGCTGCAAAATTCGCCGACGAGCGCGATGCGCATCCGACGGCGGCCTGCATGGATGGTTTGGGCTGTTGTTCTATGCTGTCTGCTCATTCTTCTGATCGGGCGATATAGCTGGGACCGGGATCGCCGCGCGGGTTCGATGGAAGGATATCTGGCGTCCGCTTGGATGCTGGTGCTTTTGCTGCCCGCGGTTTTTTACACCGCACGTCTCCTCGCCGCGCGCCGGACCGCGATGGGGATTGCGATTGCTTTTGGGCTGATTTGCGCTTTGCCATACCGCTGGCTTGGGTTCGCGCACCTGTCGTTCTGGTCGGATATTTTTTATTACTCCGACTGGACGACCGATCCCAATGCCCCCACGCCAACGATTACCTGGTTTCCGGCTGCATTTCATCAGCCGGCCGTGATTCCGCACGAAACCCTGGTTTTTGCTCTGCTGCTGGCGGCCGGGGCGGCGATGCTGCTCTGGGCGAGCCGGGGAATTTTGACTCGCCGGTGGTTCGGCCAACATCCGGCGTGGGGCCTGGGCGCCGCGGCGCTCGTGGTGATTCTGCTCGAGACGTGGCTGCATCTGTCCATGCTGGCTCCCTATACTATCGGGCAGCATTTCGCAGAGCGGACGCCCGAACAAAAGGCGTGGATTGTTCCATCATCCAGCGGCAAGCCGGAGGTTCGGATTGACGAAGTCCCCAAGCCACATGGGTGGTGGCACGTATATTTATTTCCGGGCTATCGCGGAGCGGTGAATCGGGATTACGGATGGTTTCGCGCGGGCGAGGAGATGTTTCAGGGCGTGCCGCCGGAAGAATCATCGCCAATCATACGGCGGGCGCTGATCCCCTACCTCTCTTCGCAATTCGTCTGTTTCTTCAATCCGTATTACATCTGCATATTTATCAACACCGCCTGCTGGTTGGCGGCGGTGATTGCGGCATACGGACTCGCGCGGCGATGGACGGAGGATCGAACAGCCGTGGTCTTTGCGATGTTCATTGCCACGGGTTCGGGATTCATTTATTTCGTGAATCAGCCCATGCCATATCTGGGGGGATATGCCGCGGAGATCGTGCTGCTTTACCTGTTTGAGATTTCGATGGCGGGGAAACCCCGGTGGGGAAATGTGTGGCTGTTCGGGCTTTTGTATGGATTGGGATTGCTGACAACAGATCTTTTGCCGCTCGTGCCGCTGTTCTTGATATATGGGTGGGTTCGCGGAATGTCCTTCTGGCGATCGCTCATGAGCATTGTGATCGCGTGCGGCGTCTTTGTTTCGACCCTGGCATTTCTGGCGTATGTCGCGCGCGTGCCGTACGTGCTGGGGAATGTCGATCTTCTGACCCATCCCACCACATCACTGGCTCATATGAATTTGGATCGGGTCTATCTCTTGTGTCTTGAACTCTTCAACCGCTTTTCGATGGATTTGTTTCACGCGTTCCTGATCCTGCCGCTCTTGCCGGCACTCGCGGCGCTGGGATTGATGCGGGAACGCAAACTCACGTTGATCATCGCGGCCCTGATCCTCCCGGCTTTTCTCACCATCGCATATTTCGAATTTTCAGGGTTTATGTTTTTGAAGTGGCCGCTCGCTGCGCTGCCGCGGTTTGCGTATGTCGCCTATCCCGCGATTTATCTGCTCGCGGCAATTGGGGTGGTTGAAGGCGGCAACCGGATTTTCCAGAATTATCCCCGATTGGCGCGCGGCTTTCCGTGGCTATTTCTTATCCTCGTGTTTGCGCTGAATAATCTGGACGTTTTTGGCGTCCCGGCGACATATTACAATTTCTATTTTGGCATGAACCAGGGCGGGGTTTTACCGTTCGGCGAACCACACCAATAGCGATCGCCTCTTTCTTTTCGGGTTAGAAGCTCATCGTTGATTTGAACTTTTCCCAGCGGTCGTCGATCTGATCCCGTGTGGCAGCAGTGAGACCCGCCAGGGAAAAATCGGAGATGGTGAAACTGGCGACAACCGTGCCGAAGGCCAGGGCTCTCTTCAGGGTCGCGCTCGTGAGATTTCCCTGCGTGGCCAGATAGCCCATCATGCCGCCGGCAAAGCTGTCCCCCGCCCCGGTGGGATCGACGACTTTTTCCGTCGGAAAAGCCGGCAATACAAACGTGTCGCGCTCACTCACAAGAAGACACCCATGCTCCCCCTTTTTGATGACGACAAATTTTGGCCCCATTTTCAGCGTTTCGCGGGCCGCAAGGATCAGGTTTTTCTGCCCGGTCAGAAGACGCGCTTCCCCGTCGTTCAAGACCAGTCCATGTATTTTGCTAAGGAGTTTTTCCAGCTCCTGACGCTCGGTTTGAATCCAGAGGTTCATCGTGTCCGCCACCACGAGTTTGACGGATTTGAGATGACCAAGGGTTTCCTGCTGAAGAGCGGGATGGGTATTGGCGAGAAATACATAGCGGCTATCTAAAAACTCCGCGGGGATTTTCGGCGCGCGCTCGGCCAGGACATTCAGATCGACCTCAACGGTCACCGCTTCATTCATGTCCTTCAGATAAGACCCGTGCCAGCGGAAAGTTTTGGAACCCTTGCGGATTTCAAGGCCCGCGGTGTTGACCGGCCGATTCTCAAACACGTTCAGGAGTGCCTTGGGGCAATCGTCGCCCACAGCTCCGACAAGTCGCACCGGGGCGAAGAATGAAGCCGCGTACGCAAAA
This sequence comes from Acidobacterium sp., assembly GCA_003152595.1. Classification (GTDB taxonomy): domain Bacteria; phylum Acidobacteriota; class Terriglobia; order Terriglobales; family Acidobacteriaceae; genus Palsa-343. The sequence goes on along the minus strand of PMAM01000039.1, from coordinate 2,136 downwards.
TAAATCGCCGAACCGCCAATTACATCCTGGCGCTTTCCGAAAGGGGTTTCGACGGTGTCAATGCCAATGGACCCGGTGACAAGCAGGGACATGGGACTCCTGTAATGAATGCCTATTGCCAATTCCGATCGCCTATTGAGAAACGGCTTTCGTTCGGCGCTGCGCATTCTGCTGATCCGCACGTTTCGTGTCCAGCGAATGTCAGCTACGATATGCGCATGACAGCTCCAGCATATCTTCGCCCCTATCTCGACGCGGCCGAGCGGCATGGCGGAAAATTTGAATCGCTGCTCTGGGCGAATCCTTCGTCCCAGGCATCGCGGTTTGCGGCCCTCGCCCGAGGGTCCGAGATGGAGAATCGCAACGTGCTGGATGCCGGCTGCGGACGCGCGGATTTGCTCGATTATCTCGTCAATCAGGGGATCGCCCCCGCAAAGTACATCGGCGTCGAAGCGGTTGAAGCACTCGCCGAGGCGGCCGAGCGCAAAAAACATCCCAACGCGGCGATTCTACGCGGCGATTTCATTCATGATCCAACCCTTCTCGATCGCGATGCCGACGTGATCGTCTTCAGCGGCTCGCTGAACACACTTTCCACCGACGATTTTTATCAATCCCTGCGCATTGCCTGGAGCCATGTTCAACGCGAATTGGCGTTCAACTTTCTCTGCTCGCCCCGTCTCGCATCGGGAAAACATCTGACCTGGCATCCGATGTCCGAAGTGCAGGCATTTGCCTTGCGGCTAAGCGGCGACGTCGCGGTCGATGACAGTTATCGCAATGGGGACTGCACGATGGTGATTCGGAAATGCAGGTGAAGAGCCGCGGAGACATAGAGACAAACGCAGAGAATTGGAATTTTGATTTTGCGGATTAGTCTCTTCTCTGCGTCTGTCTCTGCAGCCTGTCCCGGCGCGCCGGGGTCTCCGCGTCTCTGCGGCTCTGATTTAATTGCGTTAACGTGCTTTCAGTTTCGCCAATCGCTCGTAAAGCACCGCCGCGGTTCGGGCCCCTGAATGCAGGGAATCCAGGTCGAATTTCTCGTTGGGAGAATGGACGCAATCGTCGGGTAGCCCAAAACCAATTAATAGCGTGTCTACGCCCAGATTTGATTTAATGAGTTCGACAACCGGGATGCTCGCTGCGCCGCGGATAAGCGCGGGACGGATTCCATACCCGGCTTCAATTGCTTCCGATGCGAGTTCGATTCCCTGGCTGTGCTGGGGAACAAGGACAGCCGGAGTTTGCCCGAAACACTCCATGTCCAGCTTTACACATTTGGGGCAGCGCTCTCGCATCGCGGCGACAAACGCATCACGGACGGCCACCGCGTCTTGATTCGGAACCAGGCGCATGGAAACTTTCGCCGAGGCTTTGGATGCGATCACTGTCTTCGCGCCCGGCCCCTGGTATCCACCGGTGATGCCGTTGATGTCGCAGGTTGGACGCGTCCAGAGCCGCTCAAGGGCGCTGTAGCCAATTTCTCCCGCCAATCCGGATAATTTCAAATCCGCGGCGTATCGCTTTTCGTCAAACGGGAGCTTCGCCCACATGTTGCGCTCTTCCGCGGAGGGCGGCGTAACCTTGTCATAAAATCCGGGAAGATTCACGCGCCCATCACGGTCATGCAGCGTGGCGAGCAGTTCGCAGAGGATGTTCAGCGGATTCGGGACCGCGCCCCCATAAAGACCGCTGTGCAGATCCACCGCCGCCGCGGTAATAGTCACTTCCATGTAAACCAGGCCGCGCAGGCTATAGGTGATGGCGGGAATTCCACGCGCGAAATGCACGGTGTCGCTGATAACCGCGAAGTCGGCGCGCAGGGCTTCTCGATGTGCGGCGACAAAATCGCGCAGGTTTTCCGAGCCCACTTCTTCTTCACCCTCAATCAGCATCGTGAGGTTTACCGGCAAGCCGCCATGCGCCTGCCATGCCATGATCGCCTCGACATGCGCCCACACCTGCCCCTTATCGTCGGCGGAGCCTCGCGCGTAGATTGCCCCGTCCCGGACTGTGGGCTCAAACGGCGGCGTGGTCCATAACTCAAGCGGCTCCGGCGGTTGAACGTCGTAATGTCCGTAATACAAAACCGTGGGACGCCCGGCGACGTGTCTATTCTTTGCCACCACGGCCGGA
>PMAM01000079.1:197-5934 GCA_003152595.1 Acidobacterium sp. | reverse complement strand
CCAGCTGAGCTAACCGCCCGGGACGGGCCCGCGGAAACGAGCCAATCAAGGTTTCCATACGATTTTAGCAGTGGGCGGAAAAGCGGTCGCCGAGGGGATCACTTCGTACCGGACTCGCGGTGGTTCCGGATGACGGCGCGAATTTCGTGGAGGATAAAGTCAGTTCCCAGTAAAGCGGTGGCAATGATCGTGAACAGTATCCAGATTGTTCCCAGCCCGAATCTCAAATGGTCCATGCCACAATCCCGTCACACAGGTCTTGCTGTGGTGCGAATTCAGTCTAGGAGAGGGTAAGGACGCAGCCCATACAACATCGGTGGAGGCGAAGCGAACAGCGGGGTCAGCGGCGACTCCTCCTGCGGCTCACGGCGCGGCGGGTTACGACAGTGTGCGGCTCCTTGCTTCTGCACAGGGAACGGCGTCCCGCGCCTGAGCCAGCAGCGCGCGCACCTCGTCGTCGGTAGTCTGATCGAAATTGCGATAGAACTCGCCGACCGCGTGGAAGAATTCCGGACACTCGATGCAAACGAGGTGGTCCACTTCCTGGCGCAGTTCTTCGCAGGTGCTGAATGCGGCGACGGGGACTGCGACGATGATACGGCGGGCGATCGGACGCAGAGCACGGACTGCGGCTTTCATGGTGGCCCCGGTGGCGAGACCGTCATCGACGAGAATGACGACGCGATCGTGGAGGTGGACCGGGGGACGGCCGTCGCGATAAGCGGTTTCGCGGCGCTCGATCTCAAGGCGCTCGCGGGCCACGACCGCGTCGATGGTTTCCTGACCAATGCGGTACGCGGCGATCACATCGTTCTGGAGCACGATAACGCCGCCACTGGCCACCGCACCCATCGCCAATTCTTCCTGACCGGGAACGCCGAGTTTGCGTACGACGAAGACATCGAGTGGCAGATGAAGTTCGCGGGCAACTTCAAAAGCTACGGGAACTCCGCCGCGCGGCAATCCGAGGACGATTGCACCACCAGCGGCGAGTTCGTCGGCGCACTCATCGACGACAATTTGCGCCAGAGCGCGGCCGGCGTGGCGGCGATCCTGAAAGATGACGATCACGATAATCCTTTGCTTGCATTGTTCGCCTCTCGGGACGGGCGTGCAATGGCCTGGTGGAACCTTTGCCGATGGTGTGCGTATTCTGAAACAGCGATTCGGCTTCCCTCACGTCCATCCTTATGAGCACACTTACGGCGAATGACGCGGTTGCGGCGGAACAGCGGCAGAGCTTTCGCACCTTTGTGGGAATCTGCCTGGCGATGGCGGCGCTGAAGCTGGCGATTCAGATCGTCGGAAACATTCTGGCGCAACGGGCGGGCTACGGGATTTTTCGCGACGAAATGTACTACCTGATCTGCGGGCGACACCTGGCGTTTGGCTACGTGGATCAACCGCCGATGGTGGCGCTGCAGGCGCGCCTGACGGACATTCTCTTTGGCTACGACCACATGTGGTCGCTGCGATTGTTTTCAGCGATGGCGGGTGCGTTCAAGGTTTTTCTCACCGGCGTTCTGGTGTGGGCGCTTGGAGGGAGCCGGCGCGCAGCAGCCCTGGCCATGCTCGGCGTGATTGTCGCGGGTGTGTATCTCGGGATTGACAGTTTCCTGTCGATGAATTCGTTTGAGCCAGTGTTTTGGATCCCCTGCGCGTTGGCGCTGGTGAGGATTGTGCAGGAATACGGTGTACCTGGCCGGGAGCGACTCGTTCGCAACTGGTGGGTCGTGCTGGGTGTGAGCGCGGGGCTGGGGCTCGAGAACAAATGGAACGAAGCTTTCTTCCTCATTGCCGTTTTGATCGCACTGTTGGTGACGCCGCAGAGGCGGATCCTGGCGAACCGGTGGTTCGCTGTTGCTGTGGCTCTGATGGTGGCGCTGGCTCTGCCGAATTTGCTGTGGGAGGCGCATTATCACTGGCCGACGCTGGAATGGCTGGTCGACGTTTCGAAGAGCAATAAGGATGTGAAGCTGCCGCCGCTGCCGTTTATCGGTGGGCAGATCATGATGCTCAACCCGTTTACGTTCCCACTGTGGATCAGTGGCGTGCTGTGGCTGCTGATTGCTCGCGCGGCGAGGCCGTTCCGTTTCCTCGGCATACTCTACCCGGTTTTTCTGCTGATGATGATGGCGCTGCATGCGAAGGACTACTATCTGGCGCCGATCTACGTCATCTACTACGCAGCCGGAGGCATTTGCTTGCTGCAGGGTGTGCAGGTGCCAATGTGGCGCCAGGTTTTGAGGGGGGCCTATGCTCTGCTCCTTTGTTTCGCGTTCGTTCGCAGCGTCCCGTTTTCGATTCCGGTGCTGCCGCCGCAGAAGTTCGTGGCGTACGAGAAGAAGATCGGATTCGCCCCGAAGGATTCGGAGAATCACGACGCGACGATTCTGCCGCAGTTCTATGCGGACCGGTTCGGATGGCACGAGATGGTGGAGAAGGTGGCGCGCATCTACAATTCCCTGCCCCCGCAGGAGCGCGCCGTCACGGGCATCTACACCGGGAATTACGGCGAGGCAAGCGCGATCAATCTGTTGGGTCCGAAGTACGGTCTGCCAGTTGCTGTGAGCGGACACCAGAGCTACTGGTTGTGGGGACCGCATGGCTACACCGGGCAGGAGATGATCATCATCAACGGCGCGAAGCTGGGCGACATGCAGCCGTACTACGAGTCATGCGTGATCGCGGACCGGATGGATAATCCGCTGTCGATGCCGTGGGAGATCAAGCCGATCTATCTTTGCCGTGGCAGAAAATCGACGTATGCGGCAGACTGGAAGGACTTCAAGTTCTACTACTGAGGTTTTTCTTCTCTGCGAACCACGCCTGACCGGACGGCTCCGAGCACAGCACCCGACCTGCCTCGGGTACTGAACACATCGCATGCAACGGCGATCGTGGTGGGCACGATTATCGGTAGCGGAATCTTCCTCGTTCCCCAGGAAATGATGCGTGCGACGGGCTCGTCGGGCCTGGTCTACCTAGCATGGATCGCGGGCGGGTTGCTCTCGCTGTTCGGTGCGATGACGTATGCGGAGCTGAGCACGCTGCAGCCTTACGCGGGCGGTGAGTATGTGTACATCCGCGGCGTCTACGGCGATCTGCCGGCGTTTCTCTACATGTGGACATGGTTCGCGGTGGCGAAGCCGGCCTCGATTGCCAGCGTGACGACGGGCCTGGCGCGAACGCTGGCGATCTTTCCGGCGCTGCGCTGGCTGGATGGGACGGCGTTCCACCCGGGGTTTGCGGTGTTGTGGTCGCAGGTATTTGCCATCGCGGCGACGTGGCTGATGACGGGCCTGAACTACCTGGGCATCCGCAAGGCGGGCGATTTTCAGCTGGTCTTTACGTGGCTGAAGGGCGTGCTGATCGTGGCGATTGCGGTGATCTGCTTCGGGTCGATGGGCGGACACTGGGGAAACTTCGCGACGAAGTTTGTCGGGGCGCACGGCGGGTTTGGCGGATTCATGATCGCCCTCATCGCGGCGCTGTGGGCCTATGACGGCTGGAACGATTTGACCATGGTCGCCGGCGAGGTACGCAATCCGGGCCGAAGTTTGCCGATCGCGCTGATCGCGGGGCTGGGGATCGTGGGCGTGCTGTACATGGCGACGAACGCGGCCATCCAGTACATTTTGCCGGCGGCGCAGATTGCGGCGTCGCCGCGGCCGGCGGTGACGGCTCTGCAGGCGATCACGGGGCCGTGGGGCGCGGGGCTGGTTTCGATCGCAATGGCCGTGAGCATCATTGTCACGCTGAATGGGACGATCATGTCGGGCGCGCGGGTGCCGTTCGCTGCGGCGCGGGATGGGCTGTTCTTCCGCCGGATGGCGGATGTGCAGCCGCGCTTCCAAAGCCCGTCGACGTCACTGATCGTGCAGGCGNNGAGTGGCTCTTCTACCTGATTACGGCGACGACGATCTTCATTTATCGGCGGCGCGAGACCGACGAGAAGATTTACCACGTGTGGGGATATCCGGTAATTCCAGCGCTGTTCATCGCCGCGGCGGCGGTGCTGCTGGTGTATTCGTATGCGGAGAATCTGAAGAACTCGCTGATCGGGACCGGGATAATTTTGCTGGGCGTGCCTTTGTTCCTCGCATTTAGGAAAGGCGCGACAGCTCGGGACTGAAACTCATCTCTTCTGGCCGGGCGCCTCTTACTTGAACAAAAATTCCTTTGTCCGCAGTTCCTTGATCGTGTCGCGCAGCTTCGCGGCCTTCTCGAATTCGAATTTCTTTGCCGCCTCGCGCATCTCGGCTTCGAGCTTCGCGATATAGTTATCGAGTTCTTCCTGCGACTGGACCTCGGGCATCTCTTCGACTTCCTCGGCAAGGTCGGCATACTCGGCCTGGAGAATCTTCGCCAGAGACATATCGATGTGGCTGATGATCGATTGCGGCACGATGCCGTGCTCCTCGTTATAAGCGCGCTGGACGGTTCGGCGGCGGTCAGTTTCGCCGATGGCCTGCTTCATCGAATCCGTCATTTTGTCGGCGTAGAGGATGGCGCGGCCGCTCAAATGCCGCGCGGCGCGCCCCATGGTCTGGATGAGGGAACCGGAGGAGCGCAGGAATCCCTCTTTATCGGCATCTAGAATCGCAACGAGCGACACCTCGGGCAGATCGAGGCCTTCGCGCAGCAGATTGATGCCGACCAGGACGTCGTACTCGCCCTTGCGAAGGTCACGCAGCAGCTTCACGCGCTCAAGAGTCTCGATTTCGGAGTGCATGTAGCGGCAACGCACGCCAACTTCGGAGTAGTATCCGGCGAGGTCCTCGGCCATGCGTTTGGTGAGCGTAGTGACGAGGACGCGTTCGTTCTTTGCGGCGCGATCGCGAATTTCGTGGAGCAGGTCGTCGATCTGGCCGCGGACGGGACGGATCTCGACTTCGGGATCGACGAGGCCGGTGGGGCGAATGATCTGCTCGACAACAACGCCGGCGGCTTTGGTGAGTTCGTACGGGCCGGGCGTCGCGGAGACGTAGACGATCTGATTGGTGCGCGCTTCGAACTCCTCGAATTTGAGCGGGCGGTTGTCCATCGCGGAGGGCAGGCGGAAGCCGTAGTCGACGAGGTTCTGCTTGCGCGAGCGGTCGCCATGCCACATCCCATGCAGTTGCGGAACCGTGACGTGCGACTCATCGATGAAGAGCATGTAGTCGCGCGGGAAGTAATCGAGCAGCGTCGGCGGCGGCTCGCCGGGCAGGCGGCCGGAGAAGTGGCGCGAATAGTTCTCGATGCCATGGCAGTAGCCGACGGACTTGATCATCTCCAGATCGAAGCGGGTGCGCTGATGGACGCGCTGCGACTCCACCATGCGCCCCTGATTCTCGAGTTCCTTCTCCCACCAGGTGAGTTCTTCGAGGATGGTTTCGATCGCGGTTTTGCGGCGCTCCGGCTGCACAACGTAGTGGCTCTTTGGGTAGATGGGCAAACGCGCGTATTTTTGGCGGACGGTGCCGAAGAGCGGGTCGATTTGTGAAAGCGAGTCGATCTCGTCGCCGAAGAGCTCGATGCGGTAAGCATTTTCATCGTAGGTGGGAAACACTTCGATGACATCGCCGCGAACGCGGAAGGTTCCACGGCGGAAGTCGGCGTCATTGCGTTCATAGAGGATTTCGACGAGGCGGCGAAGGATATCGTCGCGACGAATGCGCTGCCCTTTTTCGAGCAACAGCAGCATGCCGTAGTAGGCTTCGGGCGACCCGAGGCCGTAGATGCAGGAGACCGA
>PMAM01000079.1:0-155 GCA_003152595.1 Acidobacterium sp. | reverse complement strand
AGTAGGAGACGAAGTATTCAACAGCGTTGTTGGGGAAAAACTGCTTGAACTCGTGGAAGAGTTGGGCGGCGAGGGTCTTGTTGTGCGCGAGGACGAGCGCGGGGCGGTTGAGCTGCTCGATCATCTTCGCCACGGTGAAGGTCTTGCCGGAGCCG
>PMAM01000274.1:2136-4755 GCA_003152595.1 Acidobacterium sp. | reverse complement strand
GGACCGGTGACGGACAACGCTCAGTCCATCTACGAGTTGTCGCTGATCGAGACCGAGCCGGGTGTGCGTGAGGAAGTGAAGAAGCAGTTCGGCGTGGATGTGGATTTCGAGCGCGCCAAGAAGATGCTGGAGGCGGCCGACGGTGCAGGCAATACTTTCAAGGCCAGCGCCAAACCGGTGTTGATCGGCACGGCGGTGGTGGGCGCCACCACCCTGATCTTCGCCACGATTATGGCGCTGACCAATTCGCTTACCACTAACGTCGACAAGCTCTCGCTGCTGCACGCTCCGTTCTTGCTGGGCCTGATAACGGGCGGTGCGGTCATTTACTGGTTCACCGGCGCTTCCACCCAGGCGGTGACCACGGGCGCCTACCGTGCCGTGGAATTCATCAAGAGAAACATGAAGATTGAAGGAGCTGCCAAAGCTTCAACTGAGGACAGTAAGAAGGTGGTGGCCATTTGCACCCGTTACGCGCAAAGCGGGATGCTGACCATCTTCATCTCGCTGTTTTTTGCCGCCCTCGCGTTTGCTTTCCTGGATCCCTTCTTCTTCATCGGCTATCTGATCTCGATTGCTATGTTCGGGCTCTACGCGGCCATCTTTATGGCGGACGCAGGAGGCGCCTGGGATAACGCCAAGAAGATCGTCGAAGTCGAATTGCATGAAAAAGGAACGCCTCTGCATGAGGCGACGGTGGTGGGCGACCTGGTGGGCGATCCGTTCAAGGACACAGCCGCCGTGGCTCTCAATCCGGTCATCAAATTCACCACGCTCTTTGGCCTGCTCGCTGTCGAGTTAGCAGTGAAACTGTCTTCCACCAACCCGATGTTGACGCACGTGCTGGCGGCGGTCTTCTTCCTTGTATCCTTCTTCTTCGTCTACCGCTCGTTTTACGGTATGCGCATCCAGAGCAAATAGCCCGGGTCAGAGTTGGCGGCCGGTTCAGCCGGCAACACTGGCCGTCAGTGAAAACCGAAGCAACAGGAAGGCAGGGAAACCGCAGGTCCGCGGCTTTCCTGCCTTCGCTTTTATCCGCAGCAGAGGCCGTTGGCGCGCGCCGCCTGAACTGTACCTCCTGATACCCTCAAATCATGATCAAGGGCCTTACTTTGATTCGCCCCGTGCACTCTCCCGCTCAGTTCGATGAGCTGGTGAGCTTTTTTTCCGCACTGGGTTTTGAGCCGGGACGTGGCTGGGACGAACCTCCTCGAAAGCAGGGCGCGGCCACCAAAGGCCGCCCCTTTCTCGCACCCCTCGGCAATCTGCAATTCATCGACGGCGCGCTTCCCACGCTTAAAACCGATCTGCTCGTCGAAGTCACCTCGCTCGATGCGGTCCACCAGGTGGCGAGCCACTGGCTCGAAACGAACACCGGCGCCGACGCCGCGAAGACGCGCATCACCTCCATCGAAGAAACGCACTGGCAGTCGCGCCTCTTCACCGTGCAGCCGGTGCCGGACTTTTCGATCGCGTTCTGGGAGCGTCAGGAGCCACTCCGTGGCAAGCCCATCGCCATCGAGGGCGACCTGAGCGCGCATGAAATGAAGTTTGCCATCGTGGTCGCGCGCTGGAACGCGGTCATCACCGATCGTCTGCTCCAGGGGGCGCTCGACTGTTTGCTGCGGAGCGGCGGTCGGCGCGAAGCTATCGAAGTTGTCCGCGTGCCCGGCTCCTGGGAGATCCCCGCAGCCGCTCGCCAGCTGGCACAAACTCGCCGGTTCGACGCGATCATCACCCTGGGCTGCCTCATCCGCGGCGAGACCGCGCACTACGAAGCCATCTACAACGAAGTCGCGCGCGGCATCGGCCAGTCGCAGCAGGACACCGGCGTCCCTCACGCCTTCGGCGTTCTCACCTGCGAGAACCTGGAACAGGCACTGGACCGCGCCGGTCTCAAAAGCGGCAATAAGGGATTCGAAGCAGCGGCGGCGGCTATTGAGATGGCCTCGCTGCACATGAAGATCGCCGCAGCGCCCGCGGAGACGCGAGCATGACGCTGGTCGGCAAGCGCCGCAAATCCCGTGAACTCGCGATGCAGATGCTTTTCCAGGCGGACGTGGGCCGGCAGACTCCGGACGAAGTGCGCAAGACCTTCTGGCAGGCGCGCGAAGAAGCCGACGACGCCACGCGCGGCTTCGCCGAAGACCTCTTTCGTGTGGCCACTGCGCGCGAATCCGAAATCAACGCCCTCCTCGAGCAGCACTCGAAGAACTGGCGACTCACTCGTATGCCCGCTGTCGACCGCAATTTGCTGCGCATGGCNNGCTACTCGGCCCCGGAGTCCATCGATTTCCTCAACGGTGTCCTCGATGCGATCGCAAAGACCCGGCAGTAAGCACATGCCACAGTCGTCTGCTGGATCGCCATCGCGATATTCTGACTGTGCCTCATGAAGCTTCTAGCCTGGCTGACGGAAACCTTTATCGTGACCTTCGGTATCACGCGCCCGCGGCCCGAGCAGCAACGCACCGCCCAACTCCTCATCGGAGGATTCCTCCTCGCTGTGATCCTTCTGGTCGTGGCGGTCACTGCTTTTCTTCTCTTCGAAATTCACGTCGGGCATTGAGACACAAAGACGCTGGATGCTGTGCGCCAATCCCTGCGCTTCGAAAGTTT
>PMAM01000274.1:0-2035 GCA_003152595.1 Acidobacterium sp. | reverse complement strand
CCTGAGCTACGGGGCCACGTTTATAACTTATCGATAATAAATGCTTTATTATGAACCTCCGTGCCTGCAGCAGAAACCAGTTTACGGTTGGTGACCGATTTAGTGACCAGTTTGTTTCCGCCAACGACCGCTCTGTTGCCCTTCTTCGACGCCCAATTCGGCCGTACGGCAGGCACANNCCATAACCAGCCTACTTGCAAAGGTATGACGGTTGCAATGCCAGGAGTAGTCCTTGATCTTGGCTTCGGTCAGCGCCTCGTTGAACCAGCGCCGGTAATTGTGTTGCGGGTCTCTTCCCGCGTCCCGGAAGACAAATACCAAGTCACCGTGATCCGCGCCTTTCTCTTTCCGTCTGGCCTCGTAGTCCTGCTGCGCCCGTTTCCGCTCCTGGATAGCCTGTAACGCGATGACGTTGAGCGGGATATGCCGGGCCTTGCCTGTCTTCGTTTTCGGAAGGGAGATCATGCGACGTTCGAAAGACACGTCCCGCCATTTCAACTGGAACTGCTCGCCCGCCCGCATCCCCGTGTGAATCGACACGAGGAACGCTGCGACGTGCTGGGGCCAATTCTTCTGCAGCACGGTGAGCAGCTTCGTTTCCTCCGCCGCGCTTAGGAGGCGGACGCGCTCGTTGTGTTCGGGCTTTGCCTTGACCAGAGTGGCGGGGTTAACCGTGAGCACATGATTCTCGACGGCCTTGCGAAAAACGAGAGAGAATGCGTCCCGGTAGCGGTTCCGTGTCGCCGGCGTCCACTCACGTTCCTCGCTGTGTTCAAGCAGCCATGCCTGAATATCCTCGCTGGTGATCCCTTCCGCTGGGAGCTCGTCAAAGTGCTCCCCGATGAGCTGGAGCTTAATGATGAACTGATGGTGATGCTGGGGCGTGTGGCTCTCCTCGGAGAAGAGCTTGGCCTTCTCGGCCAATTTTCCAAAGGTGACGGCGTGGCCTCTGAGGGCCTCCGGGAGCTTCTTGCGCAGCAGCTTTTCATGTCTGCGCTTCGCCAGCAGAGTGATGGCATCGCTGCGCCGCCCGCACTTCTCCCAATGTCTCTTCCCGTATGCGTCCGTATAGCGGATCCACCAGATCCCTGAACCCGGCTCTCGCTCAACAACGCCAGTCGTTTGCTGGGCACTCACGCTTGGTAGTTTACACGCAGTCTTTTTCATCCTCAAGAACTGCTGCGTAGACTTGTCTTGGGGATTATGAGGCCCTTCTTTTGCGCTATTCGTTTACATAGGGTGTTAGCGGCGTTCTGCTGCTTCCCGAACGGAAGCAAACCTGCTGCTGTCGCCGTGAAAGCTGGCTCAACTGAGGTAACTCTTTGACCCTAAAGGGAGCGGGTGGCTCCCTCAGTCCTTTAGAATCCCTCTCGGCGCGCGGTATTGGACCGGTATTGGACGGTTGACCCGCCTGTCAACGGACAAGGGTGAACGCCTGACCACGAACCTCGGCCTGATCCGTCGAGCATGAATTTCCAGCCAGTTCTGAAAATTTCGGAATGGTCACCAGAGTGAAACGGTGTCGACGAGCGCATTGGCGATTTAGCGCGAAGCGAGANNTTGCCGGTTCCCGGGAGCTGTTGACCAAAAAGTAATTTCCGGCTTGCCGACTATACGGCCAGAGCCGCAAACACACTACCGTTCTCACCTACGAGGGGTGTTCAAGGAGGCCGTGTCTTCAAGGGGAGGGCAGCAATTTTACTGCGGAGCCGGATTCCCGGTGTCTTTTGTTTCGGCTTTCGATGCNNTTGGAGAGATGGAGCTTGCTCATCTCTTTGGCTCCGACCGATGGATCCACAGGCGTGACTTTGATGCCCGTTGCCATGGCTCCGGAGGTCCATTTGTAGTAATAGGTTTTGCCCGCCTCTGCCTCAAACCGAGCCCGCTCGTTCTCTTTCTTCCTTGCCTCGGCCAGGGCCGCCCCGGTGGACTGGATGATGCCTCCGTAGTACATCTTGGGCAATCCGGCAATCACCACCGTCCCAGGCGGTACTTCCAGGAATTCGTATTCGCCGTTCAGTAGTTTGCCAAGATG
>PMAM01000277.1 GCA_003152595.1 Acidobacterium sp. | reverse complement strand
GATCAGCAGTGGCAGACACGCGGCCATCCCCAGTCCGACCGCTGTCTGCCACCGCACGGGGCCCGGTTCCCCCACGGTTTCCTTCGGGCCCTCCTCGCCGGCCTTCGCCATCCGGGCCAGCTTTCGTGGATAATCCAGCACTTGCCACAGGTCGTAGAGCGCAACAGACAGAGCGACGGCCAGCAACACCAACCCTATAACGATGAGCACATCTTTCAGCGCTAACATGGTTTCTCTCCCGTACCCTTCCGCTCGGTTGCGACACTGGGCACCCGCTGTCGAGCGAAGAACAAGCGGACCAGCCCTCCGAACAGCAACTCCTCCAGCAGCAACCCGCAGGAGACGCTCAGCAACATCGCCCCCACCACGCTCAGCCCTTCCGCGAATAGTTCCATGGCGATCCTCCTCCGCTTCCCCGTGGCTATCGGTTCGCCGGCACCATCGCCGGAACCATTGCTGTCGCTGCGGCGTCCGACGCGGTGGTCTGCGCCGGAGCCTCCGTGGTCACCTGGGCTGTCACGGTGAGCGCCGGAGCCGTCATCCCCGGCAGAACCGGTTCGCCGAAGATTGCCGCCGTCTCGTCATTTCGCTCGCCGACGATCTCCACCTGATCGCCGCCCCGGACTTGCGCAAAGAGTTCCTCCAGGTCGCGCCGCCTCATGCGGATGCATCCGTGCGACGCAGCCTTCCCGATCGAGCGCGGCAGGTTCGTCCCGTGGATTCCGTAGCCCTTCTTGTCGAGCCCGATCCAGCGCGTCCCCACCGGATTCGCCGGGCCGGGCTCGATCACCTGGCCTTCGTGGTAGTAGGTCGGGTTCTCGACGCGGTCCACGATCGTGAAGGTCCCCGTCGGACTTGGCGTGTTTTCCCTGCCCACCGCGACCCGGTATACCTTCTTCACCACGCCGTCCTGCACCAGAGCGAGCCGCCGGTCCTCCAGACTGACGACGATCACCCGTTCCACCGGAGCCAGTGTCGGACGAGCGTCTGGCAGCTTCGTAAGCGTGTCCGACACGGGCCGAGTACTGGTGGTCACGACCGCAACCGCGGTGACATTTGTCGGCGTTTTGGGATCGGTCTGTGACCGGACCGGCACAACGGAGAGAACCAGGCAACTTGCAGCAATCAGTGTTTTCTTCAGGTCGTTCATCTTTGGCCTCGCTTGCGCCCAGACAAAGTGCAAGCCACGGACCACCGTCGGACCACACAAAATAAATGACTTATCGATGCCTCAGCCGACGCGGAGCGTGTCGCGTCCGACACGCCGTGTCATGGCTGACACGTGTTCCGCGATAAGTGGCAATCACCCGTCCCACAACAACCGCACAACGCCACGGTCCCGCGCAGCCAACTTCGGCTTCGCGCATCGCGTCTCCATACACCATGGACATGCAGCTCTCGAAGTTGATCCGCCGCAAGATCGTCGTTCTCGGCCCTGCCCTCTTCGACAACGGAAAGAAGGACCAGAAGCTCGAAACCGTTACCCTCGTCGGCGTGGAGGCCTCCGGCATCTGGGTCGAAAGCGAAGAAGCACTCAATCGCATCGCCGACCGCTTCCGGGTCAAACCCGCCGCACCGACCGCCATCTTCATTCCCTTCGCCCAGATCACGACCATCCTGGCCAGCATCGATTCCGAAGCCGTAACCGAGCCTCCCGCTGTTTCCGCCGAAACCGCCGCCTGAGGCGGCTCGTCCTTTCGCTCTTACCCCGCTCGATTTTTCGGTCCGATCGCTTGACGTTCCATCGGTTCGTGTTAACTTACCGTAAGTGGACACTTACCTACAGGCGGGCCTCGATGCCCTCGGCGACGCCACCCGCATGGCCATCTTCCAGAAGCTGGCCGCCGGACCCCTGGCCGTCAACCAGCTCGCCAGCACGCTCCCCGTCACACGCCCCGCTGTTTCGCAACACCTCAAAGTCCTGAAGGAGGCCGGCCTCGTGACGGACAACCGCGCCGGCACTCGCCGTCTTTATCGGCTCAACCCCGAAGGCGTCGCGCGCCTGCGAGCCCACTTCGACCAGATGTGGACCCAGGCGATGAGCGCCTTTCAGGCCGCCGCCGAAACACCGGAAAGCCCCGTAAAAGTCAAAGGAGAAAGCCATGCCACTGACCGCAGAAGAAGCCGTCGTTCGTAAGAGCATCGTTGTCCGCGCGCCCATCGCCCGGGCGTGGTCGGTCTTCGTGGAGCAGATGGAAACCTGGTGGCCTGCCACCCACCACATCGGCTCCACGCCCTTCGAGGCGATCTTCGTCGAGCCGCGCGTCGGCGGCCGCTGGTACGAGCGCAATGTCGAGGGCGCGCAGTGCGACTGGGGCAAGGTGCTCGCCTGGGATCGGCCGCACAAGGTCTGCTTCTCCTGGCACGTCGGTCCCGGGCACGATCAGCCGGACTGGAAGTTCGATCCCGACCCGGAAAAGGCCAGCAAGGTCGAGTTCCGGTTCATCGCCGAGAGCCCCTCCACCACCCGCATTGACCTCGAGCACCGCTGCCTCGAGCGCCACGGCGAAGGTTATGAGCAGCTGGTTGCGCTGTTCAACAGCCCCGGCGCCTGGATCACGATTCTGGATAGCCTCGCCCGCAGCGTCGGACAGGATGCGGCGTCGGCCGAAGGAGCGAGGGCATGAGATCGGTTCTCGCCCTGCGGATCGCTTCGGTCCTCACCTTCATCCACGCAGTCCTGCACACGGTCGGCGGAGTCTTTGGCAAGACTCCGCCCGGGCCTGCCACGATGGTTGTTGAAACGATGAAGGGGAACCCGATCCACGTGTTGGGTGTCACTCGCACCTACTTCGAGTTCTACCGGGGCATGGGTCTGGCCGCGAGCATCTCCCTGACCGCCGAGTCCATCGTGTTCTGGCAACTCGCCTCGCTCGCGAAGACAGCCGCCCCACAACTTCGGCCCATCTTCGCAACCTTCCTCGTCGCCTATCTCGTGTTCGCCTTCGATTCGTATCTGTATTTCTTCGCCGCTCCGGTCATTGTCGAGACTCTCATCGCCCTGTGCTTCCTGTGGGCGATCGTCGCCGCGAAACCGGCTGCTGCGGGATAGTCTTCACGCGCGGCGGATATCTTCCGGATTTCTGTCCCGTCATCCGCGTTTGCCGAAAACCCAATTGCAGAGCAGCGACCGCCGTCTTTCTGCTCACCCCCACCCTCTCCCCTGGGTCCAATGAGAAGTTCGATTCGTTCCGGAATCATTTCCACCACCGCGCCTTCCCGATGCACAATAGGTGTGGGTTTCCCGGAGGTCGCCGATGACCCACCTGCGTCTCGCTCTCACCGCGCTCACCCTCGCCGGAAGCCTCACTGTCGCTGCGCAGGACGCGCCGCCCGCCACTCCGGTGCCGTCGGCCGGGCCGGCGGTTGCGCCGGCTGCAATGCAAACCGCTTCCGCCACTCCAGCGGCCGACGCCGCACCCGCCGCAGCCGTTCCCGCGCCGAACATCATCTTCGTTCCCGCCGGCACCAAAGTCCTGCTCGAGCTCCGCAGCGCCATCAACACAAAAAGCGCCCGGCCCGGTGACGGCGTGTATCTCTCGTCCACATTTCCCGTCATCGTCGGCAACCGCGTCGTCATTCCCGCGGGCGTCTACGTCCAGGGAGTTGTGGACAGCGTCGTCCGGCCTGGCCGTGGCATTGGTGCGAAAAGAGCGCAGCTCAATATGCACTTCACCTCCATGATCTTTCCCAACGGCTCGGTGGTTGAGATTCCCGGCGTCGTCAACAGCCTGCCGGGCGCGGAACATCAGAAGGTCAACAGCGACGAAGGCACCATCCAGCAGGACGGCGGCAGCAATAAGGCGCACAACGCCGGCGAAACAGCTAAAGTGGCCGTGCCCACCGGCGCCACGATCGGTTCCATCGGCGGTCTCGAAGGCGGCCATCCTCTCGCCGGTGGTCTGGAAGGTGCTGCCGCCGGGCTTGCGGCCGCCGGCATCGTCGCGCTCTTCACCCGCGGCGCCGACGTCAACATCACTTCCGGCACTCAGGTCGAGATGGTGCTCCAGCGTCCGTTGCAACTGCAGGAGGCAAATCTCAACGGTCCCACGACCCTTGTCCCGGCATCCACGCAGCCGCAACCGCTGCCCAAACCTGGCCGCCAGGCCCGTATCCTCTGCCCCACCGGGAGCCTCGGCTGCAGCTAGGTGCAAAATTCTGCGCCGGGGTGAAACCGGCTTTCAGCCCCATGCGTACTGTGGATAGAGTAGATTCAACGAGGAATTCCTGACCGTGCTCCATCCCCGTCTCCGCGCCTGGACTCGCCATCTTTTCCGCTTCCGCGTGTGGGCGCGCGACATTGGCATCTCCGTCATCGCTTCCTTCTTCATCGTCACTGTGCTCTACCAGCCAGTGCGTGTGGAAGGCACCAGCATGCAGCCGGGGCTGCGCGATCAGGACCGCCTCTTCATCGACAAGCTTTTCTTCCACTTCGAGAAGATCACGCGCGGTGACGTCGTCGTCTTCCACTATCCCCGCGATCCGGAAAAGAGCTACATCAAGCGCGTCATCGCCCTGCCCGGCGACTCCATCTTCATTGACCACGGCCGCGTGTGGATCAACGGCGAGCCTCTCGACGAGATGTACGTCCCGCACCGCTACCGGGACACCCGTTCCATGCCGGGGATGATCGTGCCGGCCGGCGAGTACTTCGTCATGGGCGACCACCGCTCCATCTCGTCGGACTCGCGCGACTTTGGCCCCGTGGATCGCGACCTCATTTACGGCAAAGCGACGTTCATCTACTGGCCGGCCGACAATATGGGCGTCGTGCGCTGAGGGGTCGCACCCTCGGGTTTTCTTCTCCCATCCAACGAAGCACACCCCGCTCCTGCCTTGCCCGCGGCACCCCATTGCTCTCGAAAGATGGTCCTCAGACACGCTCGTTTCCGTTTACAGCGTCATCGGTTCCCTGCTAAAACGAAGTCCCCATCCGTTTCCGCCCTCAAATCTCAGGAGGCTCGTCATGTCCTCGTTTCGCCCTGGCCTCGCGCTCACCGGGTTCGTCTCCGCTCTCGCTCTCCTCCCCGCCACCTCCATCGCCGCGGAAAAATTCGATGGCAAATGGCTGACCACCCAGGACTGTCCCGCACAGGGCAAGATGGAAGAACTGATCCGCAAGATTCCCAGCACCATCGACGGCAACACCATCAGGGGCGAGAAAGGAACCGCCGGAGAGCCCGGCTACGAGATCGTCGCCGGCCACATCGGCGACGACGGCAACGCCAAACTCGACGTCAACGGCATCCTCGCCAATCGCGCCAACGCCCACGGCCTGTTCGCGCACAAGGGCGAAGACTACCACTACACCGTCGAAGCTCACTTCGACGGCGACAAGGGATCCGGCAAACGCGACACCGGCCTCGGCATCGAGAGCCGCCCCTGCAACTTCACCTTCGAGCGCGAACCCAGCGGCGCAGCAACCGCGCCCGCGTCAACTCCGCAGTAGACGGATCGCAGCCGCCAGCGATCCGTACCCTCGCTCGATTCTCACCGCTCCTCGGCCCGGCGCGCCTACAATACCGTTGATACGCGTCCCCAGGGAAAGGTAGTTCTATGCGGAAACCAGTCACGCTGCTGGTGCTCTGCGTCCCTGCGCTCTGCGCCTTGTTGCTCTCGTCCACCGCCTGCCCCGCCCAGCACTTCGACGGCAGTTGGTCCACGAAACTTACCTGCCCGCCCAAAGGAAACACCGAGGGCTACACCTGGCTCTTCGCCAGCACCATTCAGAACAACAGTTTTCACGGAGAACGCGGTACCGTCGACCAGCCAGGCTACTACACCCTCGACGGCAAAATCGCGGACAACGGAAGCGCGAAGCTCATCGGCCAGGGGATCGTCTACTCCCGGCAATATGCCCGCGGCGTCTTCGCCCACAAAGGCGGCGACTACAGTTACGAAGTCAAGGCGCAATTTCTTGAGACAACCGGCACCGGTACCAAAAGCGAAGGCCTCGGCATCGTCGGCCGCGCTTGCACCTTCGAATTCACGAAGCGTCAGGCCACCGACGCAACGCCACCATCCGGCAGCCCCTCGTCTCCGCAGTAGGTTCCTCGCTGTGGGTGCTGAGTTCCGGTTCTGAGTTTTCGTTCAGCGCCGGCCCGCAACCACCGTCTCTGCAGCCGGACGCCCATAGCCTTCGTGCGCCATGCGCTTGCCCATCGGCTTATAGTCCGCGATGTTTTCCGGCTGAAACGTGGCCAGGCCATCCACGTAGCGGTTGTACATCGAGAACGCGGCTGCGATCAGCACCGTGTCGTGGATCTCCACGTCCGTTGCGCCCTGCTCGCGTGCCGCGGCCACGTCCGCCGGCGTTACATTCTTCCCGCCCTCGCGCACTTTTCCCGCGATCCGCAGCAGCGCCCGCAGCTTCGGGGAAACGTCGGCGCTTTCCGGATGCGCCTTCACCTGCTCAATCCACTCGTAGTCGGCCTCGCGCCCACCGCGATGTTCGGCCGCCGCGGCGCTGTGCGAGAGCTGGCAGAACCGGCACTCGTTTCCGTTCGAGACATATGCCGCGATCGCCTCGCGTTC
Organism: Acidobacterium sp.; assembly: GCA_003152595.1. Classification (GTDB taxonomy): domain Bacteria; phylum Acidobacteriota; class Terriglobia; order Terriglobales; family Acidobacteriaceae; genus Palsa-343. The sequence goes on along the minus strand of PMAM01000277.1, from coordinate 3,492 downwards.
CGCGCTCGTGAGCGTGTTCGGCCCGCGCAGCAGAATCTCCGCGAGGTCCCGCATCGGCTTGGCCGTCTCCGGCCGAAACTGAAAGGCCCCTACAATTCCCGGGACGCCGTGCTCCAGTGCAATGTGTGCCATCATCCTTCTCCTTGTCGAGAATTTAACCCGCAACCGGCAGCGGTCCGTCGTCGATCGAATCGCCCGCTCCCGCCACCGCATACCGATACTGCGGCAGCGCCAGCATCGCCATGGAGGCCACCAGCGTTATCGCACAAAACACGTTGAAGATTCCGATGTACGATCCGGTTTTATCGTAGGCGTGTCCCACTACCAGCGGCGCCGCCGCGCCCGCCACCGCATACGTGCTGTAGACCAGCCCATACAGAGTGGAAAACGAGCGCAGCCCAAAATACCGCCGCAACATATACGGAATCAGGTCCAGCTCGCACCCTCCGCCCAGCCCGGCTATAAACGCCGCCGGAGCTGCGGCCTCAAAGGTCCGCGCGTGGGCCAGCAACAGCATGCCCGCGCCCGCGGCCAGCAACGACGCGACGGCAATANNGCAGTCCGTGATCGCTCAGCATGGGCGCCAGATGCGCCAGCGCGCCGTTCTCGCTCAGCGACAGGGCGACCACTCCCAACGCCAGCATCCAGAAACTGGCTGACCCAAGCGCCTGCTTCCAGGTCAGCCCTTCGGCCGCCTCGCCACGCATCGCCTTTCCCGACTTGTGCACCGGCCCTTCCTGCGGCGTGCGCGCAAACAGCAGTGTCAGCGGCATCCCGATGAACAGAGGCATTGCCGCCAGCCCCAGGTAGGTCTCCCGCCAGCCATAGGCCGCCAGCCCGTGCGCCACCAGCGGCGGCACGATGAACGAACCGACACCGGACCCTGCCACCACAATCGACAGCGCAGCGCCCAGCCGCTTTTCAAACCAGGCTGCAATCACCCGCGCATAGCCCAGCTGATACGTCCCCGTTCCCGCGATTCCAATCAGCACTGCATTCGCGTACAGCTGCCACAGATGCGGCGTCAGGAACGCCAGCGAGGCCATCCCCAGGCCGAACGCCGTCATGAATCCGGCAATGAGCTTGCGCGGGTCGAAGCGATCGAACAGCTTGCCGACGAACGGCGAGAAGATCGCGACCGAAATCGCCGCCAGGCTGAAGGCCCGTGCAATCTGCTCGCGATCCCAGCCAAACGCCTGCCCGAGCGGCTTGATCATAAAGCTGAAGCTGTAGATAAAGACCGTCGCAAAGCCGGTGAGCACGCCGACGTGACACACCACCGCCACGCGCCATCCGGGATAAGCAAGGCGGTTCTCCGCTGAGCGCACCGCTGCGTCCGTCTTCATCAGGATTCACAGTCATTCCTGGGGAGCAGGAAGGGTGAACCGATTATCCGCGCCGGGCCCATCGCCTCACAACCGCACCCGGTTCGGCATTGGTCTCCAACCTTTGGCCGATGCGCGGATGCTTACGTGATCGACGACGGGCGCTGACCCGAAGGGCCAACGCCCGGTCCTGACATGAACGCATGGCGCGCGTTCTGAACGCCGCTACTGCTGCGGTTTGGGCTGCTGCGGCTGGGTCGAAGCCGGCGGAGTGGTCCCTGCGGGCGGCGTGCTGGTTCCTGCCGGGGGCGTCGCCGGTGCAGGCTTCTCTGCCGGTGGCGTTGAACCCTCAGGCGGAGTGGCTGCCCCCTTCGGCGCCGCTCCTGCCGGAGGAACTTCAGGCCGATGCGGCTGTGGTGGCGGAGTCCGCATGCACTCGCTGCCTGGGGGTCCACCCGCGGCTCGCGGCTCACTCTGGCTTACCGCTTCCACATCGAAGATCAGCTCCGCTTTCGGCGGAATAGGCCCTCTGCCATTCTCGCCGTATGCCAGCTCCCAGGGAATGAACAGGCGCCGCTCGCCGCCCATGTGCATCCCTTCGAATCCCGTATCCCATCCCGTGATCACGCGATGGCCGCCATAGAGGAACTCGATCGGCTGATTGCGGTCGCGGGACGAGTCGAACTTGGTCCCGTCTGTCAGATAACCCGTGTAATGCGCGCTCAGGCACTTATGCGGCTCTACGGGAGCGCCGGTCCCAACCTTGGTATCGACATAGTTCAGGGAGAAGGTCTCCGCCGTCTCTCCCAGTTCCTCGCGTACCCCTTCGCTCACCAGCGGCGACGCGTAGTCCAGCTTCATCGTCGGAGTGCGGGTGACGGTGTACAGCGTCTTCGCGCAGGGTGCCGTCGCGGCAAGCGCGGGAATCTTCGGCGACAAAGGCGGCAGAGTTACGCAACCGGATCCGTCGTGATGCGCCGTTGCAGCCGTCGTCCGATGAGCCGCCGCAGCCGGATGGGTGGTCTGCGCAGCCAAAGGCCAGGCGGCCACGGCTGCCACGAGCAAAGAAGAGCAGAAAGCACGATTCTCGATCATCGCTAACCAGTGTATGCGAAGCCAGGGTCTGTGCGCCTTTTCCATCGGGTTTGTATAATTCCCGCCACACCCCAGGGAGGGGCTGCACGATGCGCATGATGCTTCACGTGGTGATGCCGGTGGATACGTCCAATGCCGCTATTCGCTCCGGCGAGTTTGTCCCGTTTGTCCAGAAGGTTCTCGGAGATCTGAAGCCCGAAGCCGCTTACTTTACCGAAAGCGAAGGCACCCGCAGCGGATACATCTTTTTCGACATGAAAGATGAGTCGCAGCTCCCGGCCATCGCCGAACCGTGGTTCCTCACCCTGCAGGCCAAGCTGACCGTCAAGCCTGCGATGACGCCGCAGGATCTGGGCGGAGCCGCCGGAGCCAACATCGGTGCCGCACTCAAGGCACATCCTAAAACCTTCGGCTCCTGACAAATTGGCGGGCCTGCGGGCAGCGCTCGGCCCCGCAGGCCGCCACCAGGTGCGCGCAGACCACCCCCCGCCGTTCTCCCGGGCCGTGCCGTTACGCCCGATGTACAATTCCCCCGGACCACCGAGGAGCACCCCGTCATCATGAAACTCCGCACCTGTTTCCTGGTCATCGCTGCAACCGCTTTCACCACTGCACTGCCGGCTCTGCACGCCCTCGACAACGGCGTGGCACGCACTCCCCCGATGGGCTGGAACAGCTGGAATAAGTTCGCCTGCAAGGGCCTCAACGAGCAGGTTGTGCGCGCCACGGCTGACGCGATCGCCAGCAACGGAATGAAGGATGCCGGCTACGTGTACGTCAACCTCGACGATTGCTGGCAGAGTGGGCGCGACGCCGAGGGCAACATCGTCGTCGACCAGGAGAAATTCCCCTCCGGCCTCAAAGCGCTTGCCGATTACGTCCACAGCAAGGGGCTCAAGCTTGGCGTCTACACCGACGTCGGCACAAAGACCTGCGCAGGACGGCCAGGCAGCGTCGGCCACGAATATCAGGACGCTCGCCAGTATGCGGCGTGGGGCGTCGACTACGTGAAGGAAGACTGGTGCAACACGCTGCCGGGTCAGAACGCCGAAGCTTCCTACACCCTGATGCG
>PMAM01000356.1 GCA_003152595.1 Acidobacterium sp. | reverse complement strand
GTGTCTCGCAGTGCGCCTCCTGGCAGGCGGGGATCTGCTTCTTCAGCTGTGCGAGGGATTTCGCAACCTCGGGCGGGGGCGTGGTGGTGGCCTGCTGCTGCTGCTTCATCTGCTCGAGGATGAGGGTGCGGTCGATCAGACGGCGCAGCGCGGAATCCGGGGTGTTCTGGCCCGGTAGCACGCTCAGCGGCTCGAGTGCGGAGAAGTGCATTTCCTGTTCGACGTCACTCTCCAGCAGGACGTTGGAGCCGATGATGGCGACCACGTGATCCAGTTCAATGGGCTGTTCGGCCGCGGGCGAGGACGGCGGTGGAGGAGGAGCCTCGGGAGAGGGCTGTTGGGCGCGGGACGCCGTCGCGACAAGAACCATCGCGAGGAGGACCGTGATGCGCGCGCCGTGGTTCATCAGAAGGCCTGCCCGATGCTGAAGAAGAAGTTGAAATGTCCAGCCTGGCCGACGCAGGGCGGGTTCAGCGAGGAGTTCGCGCAGGAGTTGGATTGGACGGTTGAGGTTGAACCGTAACTGACGATGACCGGATAGACCGGGGGATTGAGGTTGTAACCCACGTCGAATCGGATAGGCCCGATGGGCGTGTGGTAACGGGCACCCACGCCGACGGTATGCGAGAAGTCGTTGAAGTCGCAGGTCCCGGTCGTGTTGGTGCTGGAGGCCCGAGTGACCTGCTGCTGCGCGGCAACGGTCAGGTAGGGTGCGGCCGTGCAGGTATAGCTGTGCGGCTGCTTGATGCGAATGGCGCTGGGCCAGATATCGGAGGAGTTGTTGAAGACGTTCCCCATGTCCTCGAAGGCCACAAAGCCGAGGGAGCGTCCGAAGTACGGAAGTTGCGGATTAGGAAAGCGAAGCTCGGTCTGATTGACAAAGACGCCGGCGCCGCCGATGGGGAAACCGGTGAGCGAGTCGCGGGGGCCGGCTGAATTCAGCGGGAATCCCCGGAGCGACTCCGGTCCGCCGGCGTACAGGCGCTCCGGCAGCGGGATGGATTCATACCTGGCTTCGCCGAAGACGCGCTCCATACCAAAGCGGGTGTTGCGGGCGAGGATGTAGCGCTTTTCCCGGCCCAAACCGTAATAAGTGGCATTGGACCAGTCGAAGTCTGCGTAGTTCGCCTGGGAGGAGAAGAAGACGTTATCCGTGGTGAAAATCTGGATGCTGTTGTACATGCCAGTCTGGGCGTCGAGCGGCTCTGGCCGCCGCGTATCGTGAACCCAGGTGAGTTCGGGACCGCCGACACGAACCGGTTCCGACAGCAGAGGGATCAGGTTGGGAGCGACCTGGATGGTGTTGGGATCAACCTGAACGCGGCGGTAGGACAGCTGGTAGATCAGTGTGTCCTTGAGGTTCGGGTGCTGGGCCAGGCGCACGTCGCCTTCCGAAGTGGACGAAGCGAAAGTGATGACATTCTGCGCATTGATGTAGCCGCCGCCGAAGGAGAAGTCGAGCGTCGGATGTCCGAAGAAGCGTGGCGCAGCGTAGTTGGCGGTGAACAGTTGTTCGAGAGAACCGTACTGGGATTTGAAAGTGATCGACTGATTGCGGCCCCAGAGGTTGATGCGGGAAACATCGAGCTCGACCAGGGCGCTCACGCCGAACTTGCCGTTCGGGCTGCACGTGTAGGTTGAGGGATTAATGCCAAGAGCGACCAGGCTGAGCGGATTGAGGCAATTCGTGCTGGCCGTGCCGGTCTGCGCCTGGAGACCACCGCCGTAGGTCACATCCCAGCGGCGGGCCTCGTCGAACTGGATGAGGACATTCTTGCGCGGCTCGTCACCGGCGGGATTCTCGACTGCGGTGGTGACCTGATTGAAGAGCGTGAGGTTGTAGAGATCGCGCTGGGTCTGGAGAAGCTTGGTCTGGTCAAGGGGATCGCCGGACTTGACGAGGATGTCGGGGGCCAGCGTGGTCAAACGCGTGTATTTGAGGCCGCTGTAGAGCACGTTACGGATGAAGATTCGATCGCCCGGGACGACCTGCATGCTCACGTCGATGAGGTTCTTGTCCTTCGGGGAGGGGTCCTGGCGCAGCGTGACAGCGGCGTGGTCGTAGCCGTTGTCGAGGAAGTAGCCCATCAGGGTGTCGCGGTCCTGGGCCAGGTTGTTGCCCGAGTACGGCTGGCCGGACTGCAGGGCGAGCCGGGGAGCGATGGCCGCCAGCTGCGTCGGGGTCACGCCGTCGATCTTGTATTCGCCGACCCTCTTCTGGGGACCTTCGACGATGTTGTAAGTGACGACGAGGCTCCTCTCGCCCTTCTTCGATGGGTGGGGCGCCTCATGGACTTCCGGGGTTACCTTCACGTCGGTAAAACCGTTGCCCTGATAGAGGGCGGTGATCGCATCGACATCGGCTTCCTGCAGGGCCTGGCTGTAGATGCCGTGCCGGACGAAGATGGAGGCGGGCTGGACGCTGATGCGCTCCCTGAGCAGCCACGATCCGAAGTAGCCATTGCCCTGGATATTGACAGCCTCAATGCGATCGCGGGGCCCGAGGTTCACGTCGTAGGTGATGTGCGTGACTCCGTCCTTCGCATCGGTGGAGTGGGCGACTTTGACGTCGAAGTATCCCTGGCGCTGGTAGTAGTCGCGGATCCGCTTGCTGCCCTCGTTGAGCAGGTCCTCATCGAGAGTTCCTTCGGAATAGACAGGCACGAGGGCTTTGACTTTGCCTTTGCTGAGCTTCGCTCCCTCGACGACGATTTTGATGATGGGGCCGCGGTCGGCATCGAAGTTGTAGTCCAGATGGCTGGTGGGCGGCTGAAAATGGGTTGAGGCGAGGCTCACGTTGGCCTCCAGCCGCTCCTGCTTCTGGTAGTGTTTCCTGACGCGGCTCAGGGCGCGGCTAACGGTGTCGAGGTTCACCTTCGATCCGGCCTTGAGTTTCGCCTGCTTGCGGAAGGCGGGAATCGTCATACCGCTGTCGCCCTGCACGACGACATCACCGACGCGGGCCGGCTTTCCGGGGATCACGTTGAACTGCACGTCGATCTCGGCGTTCTTTTTGTCGATCCCCGTATGGTGCACAATCGTGGCCTGGTAGTAGCCGTTTTGCTTTAGGGTCTCCTGGAGAAAGTTCTCGGCGCGGGCCATCTTCTGGTCGGTGTATGGAGTGCCGGGGTTCAGACGCGTGGAGTAGTTGAGCTGGTTGCTGAGATGGCTGTTCTTCACGCCCCGCACGAGGATGCGGCCAATAAACAGCGTTGGTGTGCCCTCGAAGTTCAGCGCGATTCCGTTGTCCTGGGGCTGCCCGTCGACGGCGATGGTCTTGTACAGCCCGGTGGCATAGAGCCGGCGGAGGCTGTTGCGCACCTTCGCCGGATCGAGCGGGGCGTTGGGCTGCTGTTCCAGCTCGCCGGGCAGCGGGTCGAGGGTGGACTGGGGGACGCCTTCAAAATGGATAGCGACGACGGTACGGCCCGCCCAGCCCTCGAGGTTTGGAGAGGTGGGGACAGCCTGGACCTTGACCTCGGTTTGCTGTTTGGTTGAGTTGTAGGCGGGCAGAACGCTGCCGGGCTCGACCGGGGGCGTCTTTCTCTGCTGTTCTTCAGGAGAGGCGGGGGTGGCAGATTGCGTGGGATTGACGGGTTGCTGGCTGAGCAGCGGCGACGTGGCGGCCGCGAGGAAGAGGA
>PMAM01000230.1 GCA_003152595.1 Acidobacterium sp. | reverse complement strand
TCGGAGCCGTGGCTGTGGGCGCTTCCGTTCCTGATCGCCTTTGTGGGCGGCGTCTTTGCCGACGCGCTGGAGACGCGGGGGCGGAAGGCATTCCTGTGGGCGACGGGGGTGGTGCTGGTGGCGCAGGCTGGGTTGTGCGGCGCCTGGCTCTTCAGGGCTTGAGGAGGATTCACCCCCAGGTCCCTGTCCAGCGTGACTCACGCTTGTGGCCGCGCCCCATTTCCGGCGCCGGAATATTCCGCCGCGGTCCGAAAGGTTGTCTCCAGGGTTTCACAAAGAGCGAGGCAGCCCTCCGGGGACTCCATCACTCTAAGAACCTGTAAAGACGGGACACGCCACCCGGATGTGACGGCGGGGGCGTAGAGGTCGTGAGTGGGAAGCATCCTTCGCAGCGCCAGAGTCCGAACGACGCTGGCTTCGTTATTTGAGGTAATGCAGAGCCGTTTGGGCGTGAGCGTCACGCCGTCGCACTTCTATTTTCCTGTACCGAGCCTGAAGTCGTTCAATGGAAAGGACTGGAGGGCGGCCCGGCCGTGCGCGGGCGTGGATTTCCGTCTGGACGAGCAGATCGCGTTGCTGCAAAACGAGCTGATGCCCTTGTCGCGGGAGAGGACCTTCGCCGAGAGCAATGGCGACGGGCGCCGCCAGTTCCACTTCAANNGGCGAGCTGACCAGCATCGAGCCGCATCCGGCGCGGTATTTGCGCGACGGCATCCCGGGGCTGACGCGGCTCATGGAGATGCCGGTCCAAAAGGTGCCGCTGAGCGTCTTTAAGGAGCTGGAAGCCGGGGACATTCTGTTCATCGACTCCAGCCACGTGGTCTCGATTGACAGCGATGTCCTGTTTGAGTGCCTGCGGATTCTGCCCGAGCTCGCCGCCGGCGTGCTGATCCATTTCCACGACATCTTCACCCCGCTCGATTATCCGGAGAAGTTCGTGAAGACGAACCTCTGCTTCTGGGGCGAGCAGTACATGCTCGAAGCCTTCCTGTCGTTCAACTCGGCCTTCAAAGTGGTGTGGTCGTCGAGCGCCATGCAGCAGTATCATCCCGAGGTGCTGCACCAGGCCTTCCCTGGGTGGGAGGGAAGCTACGCGCGGATGCCGGACGATCTGAAGTTGTTTGCTCCGACGCTGGACGGGAAAAACGTGTGGCCGTGCAGCTTCTGGATCGAGCGCACCGCAGCCCAGGAGCAGGCGGCAGCTGCGTAGAGAAACCTGAAAAGAAAACAAGGGGCCCGGCGCTGGTGGGAGCGTCCGGGCCCTTTGTTGCCTGGAACCATAGCGCACTCAAGTCTTATGCAGAAACCTCGCTGATGCGAACCGGGCGGTGTTCCTCGCTCGACTTGCCCGCGGCCAGCGCCATCACAACCGGAATCCGGCTGTCTGCGCCAGTCACCTGAATGGGCTTGTCCTCGAGCACGGCTTCGGTGAAGGCCTGGATTTCGGCCGCAAAGCTGTCCGTATACCGCTGCATGAAGAAGTTGTACGGCAGATCGGAGTAGACGCATCTCTCTCCGCTGACCGTGACCTGGTTCGGGTAACGGTTTTCCGAGGCGATCTTCCCTTTGCTGCCCAGGATTTCAACGCGCTGATCGTACCCAAAGGTGGACTTGCGGCTGTTGTCGATGGTGCCGAGCGCGCCGCTCCGGAAGCGCAGCAGGACCACGGCGGTATCGAAATCGTTCTCCTTTGCGAAGCCGGGATCGACCATCACCGCCCCCGCCGCGAACACTTCTTCAACCTCCTCGCCCATCAGGAAGCGCGCCATATCGAAATCGTGCACCATCATGTCGAGGAAAATGCCGCCCGAGCCGCGCAGGTAAGCGAGCGGCGGAGGAAACGGATCGCGGCTCACGATGTGAAACAGATTCGGCGTGCCGATTTCACCGGACTCGACCGCCTGGCGCACGCGCAGAAAGTTCGAGTCGAAGCGGCGATTGAAGCCAACCTGCAGCTTCACTCCGGCGGATTCAACCGCGGCCAGGGCGCGGTCGATCTCCTTCAGGCTGAGCGAAATGGGCTTCTCGCAGAAGATGTGCTTGCCGGCTTTGGCCGCCGCCACGATCAGGTCGGCATGCGTATCGGTAGGTGAGCAAATCGCCACCGCGTCGATGGCCGGATCGGCGATGATCTCGGCCCCTGAGGAAACAATCTTCGGAATATTACAGCGAGACGCAACCGCCTGCGCCGCCGGCTGCTTCAGGTCCGCGATGGCGGCGAGCCGCGCCTGGGGCACGCGGAAGGCAAGGGTTTCAGCATGCACCGGGCCGATGCGTCCCGCGCCGATCAGTCCAAAACGTAGTTCGTTCTTCATTGGGTTCTCGCTGTCTCCACGTGAAGCCACATCCAGCATAGTGCGTCGAGGCCGGAGGACCGCCGTGTGCCGAATCCTTTTCCCGGTTGTGCATCGAGTGCGATGCAGCAGTTTCATCCCGAGGTGCTGCACGAGGCGTTCCCTGGGTGGGAGGGCAGCTACGCGCGGATGCCGGACGATCTGAAAGTGTTTGCGCCGACGCTGGACGGGAAGAACGTGTGGCCCTGCAGCTTCTGGATCGAGCGCACCGCGGCCCAGGAGCAGGCGGCAGCTGCGTAGAGAAAACTGAAAAGAAAACAGGGACCCGGCGCTGGTGGGAGCGTGCGCCCCATTCGACTCGCCCGGCTACGCCGATCGAGACCCGGGCCAGCCAGCCAGCCATGAGATACGAAACTAATGTAGTTGCACCTTGAGGGGGATCCATGCAGGGGTATTTTCCCAACTGGCAACCCTGCCGTCTCTAAAATGAACCTTTGACGTTCCGTACTCAAATGTGTTGTACGAAAAACCAGTTGGCGTCCCCTGAACCGCCAACACCTCGTCCCTCGTCGAGCCTATTGTGAAGTGGTGCATACTTCCATCGACTGCATGACCCGGGCGGAGTTGCACGTTGAGATGGATCCATATTGGGGCATCATCCCAGCCAACGACCTTCTCACCGGCAAAGAAGACCTTTGAGCGACCGTACTCGAAAGTGTCAGGTGAATACGCCGTTGGAATCCCCTGCACGGTCAGGACTTCCTTCTTTGTTGAGCCGATGGTAAAGTACTCCGGACCTATTTCAGGCCAGGAGTTATCGCACGGTTGCGAAGAGAGCAGTCTGAACGCTGCGATTATGGTACACATCTTCTCCTCAGCAGATGCCTTTGCCTGTTTGTCGCTTTCGAACAGATCCGGATGCCAGACCTTCACGAGCAGCCTATATGCCGTTTTGATGTCCTTATCCGTCGCGCCCTTCTCCAGGTTGAGAGCCTGCAGCGCTGCGCATCTTGCGCACTGGGTGCTGTATTCGTCGATTTTGTTTCCGCATTCGCAAAGATCCATAAAACACCATCACTTAGTCGGGCGATTAGACGTCAATGGATTCGAGGGAGTCCATGTGGGTTAGGGAATTCCCTGGACCGGGTACCGCGTTCGCGCGATGTGGGTAAGAATTTCAGGATGGCAGTAACCGAGATTTCCGGGTTGCTTGCGNNTGATGTCTTCGGCCGTACCGTACCAGCGGACGATCTCGCCGGAAGGGCCATACCGGGGCGCGCCCCTGACTCGCATCCAGCGCCACCCCCCCCCGGCGGCGACGGCCCGGAACTCGACATCGACCAACTTTCCCGTACGCAGCGATTCCGTTAGAGCATTCCAGCACCGCTCCTGATAGTCAGGATGCACGGCATCCATAAATCCCTTCTGTTGGCACTCTTCCCTGGTTTGGCCCGTCATTTCGTACCATGGAGAGCTGGCGTCGATGAAGTCTCCTTTGTGGTCCAACACCCAAAGCGCGACCGGACTGGTTTCCATAATGCTTCGGTAACGTTCATCGCTTTCGCGGAGCCCCTGTTCAGCGCGCTTGCGCTCAGTAATATCCACGCATGCCACGGAAACGCCGATTACTTCCCCGGCCTCGTCGAAGGCAGGCTGATAGGAGACCAGGGTTGTCATTGGGCCACCTTCGATGGTGGCAGCAGGCCTCTCGATCTCAAGGCCGGATATCTGTCGGCCCTGCATGGCTCGGTAGAGGTAAGGGCCAAATTTGGGAAACAGTTCCGGCACCATTTCCCGCGGCGTCTTTCCAAGATGAGCCTCGATCGGCGCACCGTTCATTTCGGCAAGGCGGCGGTTGATGCTGACATAGCGAAGGTCGCGGTCGAGAAAGCATAACCCTACGGGCGCGCCGTCGTAGATGGCGTGCAACTGTGATCCTCGATGTGTCGGCATCGCTTCCAGGCACAATGGGATTTCGTGACTGGACGGCGCCGCGGGGTTGAAGACGATCTCGCGAGGAGAAGCCGAAATGAGATCGGAGAGTGCTTCCGCACTGGAAGGATGTCCATAGAACCATCCCTGGCCCAGGTTGCAGCCGAGTCGCAGTAACATTTCCGCCTGCTGCTCGGTTTCGACTCCTTCGGCTATCGTCCTGATGCCAAGACTATGGCCGAGCCCCACGACAGCAGCCACAATCTTTCGGCTTTCCCGGGACGTCGTCATGGCCTGTACAAAGCTGCGGTCCACCTTTAATGCATCGAGGGGCAACGCCTGCAGATGGACCAGACTGGAGAACCCGGTCCCAAAGTCATCCAGTGCAAGACGGCACCCAAGCGCCCTTAATTCGCAAGCGACCTCGCGGGCAACGTCTACATTTTCCAGGATCGCGCTCTCGGTGATTTCTATCGAGAGCCTGTCCAGGGGATAATGGGTTTCCTCCGCCACTGCGCGCAGCCCGGAAACCAAGGCCCGGTCCTGAAACCGGACGGGCGAGATATTCACTCCGAGCCGCGGCGGGCGAGGAAGCTGAGTCGCCGCGTTGAAAGGCCGCCGCAGCAACTGCCATGTCATTTGCCAGATGAGGCCGCTTTGTTCTGCGATCGCGATGAAATTCGGCGGCAGGATCGGGCCAAGGTCAGCGTGTTGCCAGCGGGCCAGGATCTCGAAGCCGTAAAGCTGGCCGGAGCGAAGCTCGACGAGGGGCTGGAAATAGGGAATTACAGCCTCATTCTCGATCACCGACTGCACATCAGCGAGCTCTATGACCATGTCCCATTTTCGATAGCGGCCTCTGAGATTGCGTGTGATCCGCATCACAGACTATGTACAACTTATTAACTAGTAAGAGTTTAGTTACGAGTGATTGAAGAGTAATAGCGACTAATCGCGCCGTTCCTGGGGCGAGCGGAATCCATGGACAGATTCGCCCGGCAGATTTACGTTGACTTCGTGAGGCGGAACAGGGCCGCTCATCATATCGCACGGGGATCAAGTGACGTTTTAGGAAAAGCTCGACAGTCTGAGAGTGCGCCTCCACTTCTTTGGCCAAAAGTCTTAACCGCTGCAACTTTTGTTGCACATCCATAGTGACAGCAATCACACTCTGCTCAGCGTCATTAAGCGCAGCATGTCTCCACTGAAACGCTGACGGTGCGGAGGTGGCTTCCGGATGATTGCCTCAGATTTGATGGCGAAGCTGGTGGAAATTGAGCGGGCTGTAGGCGGGACAACTTCAGCCAATATTCGGGCGGGGGTGATGGGGGCTGAGGAGAGCCTTCTTCAGCTTGAGCAGCAGATGGCTGAAACGCTCCGCGAGAACGAGCTGCTGCGCGAACGTATGGAGAACTACGAACGTTCTTACGTGTCCCGGATCACGGGGGACGATGCCGATCTTATGGAGCTTAGCGGCCCATTAGGAGTCAGGCGGATTCGGCGCGACGATCCATTCATGATCAATTAGCGCTGCAGCGCGGGGTTTCGGTGTTCGAGCGGCGGCAGGCTTCGACGGCTGAACAGCGATCTGTACAAGTTCGACCTCATGATTTCAGGCCATCAGAGGAGGCAAGGGAGCAGGTCGGGGGAGCCTCAAATCGTAGATGATCGCAATCCGGGTGGATTGTCGCCATCGCGGAAGTAACGACTATGGCGACAATACGTCATGCTGTTTACTGGTCACTAATTTTCCGGAAGGCCGATGATAGGGCCACAGCGGAAACCACGAGCACATTTCTATCCCCTGATCACGGGGAACAGCGCATTAATCAGACTCTCTAATAGCGAGCCTTTCCTCATTGGGTTCATAGCGGCCAACGAACAGACAGCGGCTGCAGCCTGAAAGCTGAGTCCTGACTGCTGAACAGGACCGCCATTGCGGAAGGGCACGAATAACAAACCAAAATACTTGCCCGCAACCAATTCTGAAATCAAATCCATAGCGGCCGCTCGACACAGAGCCCTGCTGGAGTGATCGGGGAGTCACCGTGACAGGGTGAGGGTCACAAAATCAATCTCTGGAGGTTGGGCTGGCGTCCCCACCTAATGCATGGAGCAGACGCAGCGAGACTCTTCTCTCGATAAATTCCGGGCTGTTCGTCGATTGAATGTCAGCGGTGACGTGGTCGTCGTCGATGGCCAGAATGACAAACGTTCCGGTCAGCTTCTCCGCCCAAACTCGCTGGCCCACGTGCGGGTTCTTCATGGCCACCCAGTCTACCCTGTGAAGGGTTAGAACGGCCTGCCGACCCGCTACCTGCCCTCCCGGCCGGAGAAAAGGCAGGTACGAATAACAAACCAAAATACTTGCCCGCAACCAATTCTGAAATCAAATACATAGCGGCCACCCGAACACTGGCGGCTCAATGGAATCATATTCATGCGAGCCAGGAGGGGATCGACCCCCCTCCCGCCCGGGATTCACCCCCCATTACCCTGCTCAGTCGAGTTCGCGGAGACGCCGATCGACGTCGAGCTTCGCCGCGCCCAGTCGGGCGACCTCGGCCGCATTGCCCGCTCGCTCGGCTCGTTCGATGTCCGCTCGGAGCTGCCGCTGCTCCTGTTCAAGCGCCTGGCGGCGGATGGCGAGGACGGCGGCATCCACATCGTCGGAGGTGGGCTCGGTGTCGTGGATGGAGAGGAAGAGTTCGGCCAGCATCTGGCGTTGGGCGGGATCGGTGATGGTGGTGAGAGGATCGGCTCCGTCGGGACGCTGGCGAAGCTGTTCGACCATGGCGCGGACGTCGGCGCGGAGGGCGGCCATCTCGTGGCCGTGCTGGTGCCAGTTGCCCTCGGCAATGATGTAGCCGTCGCTGGAGCGCGGCGCGGAGAAGGCCTGGAGAAGGATGCGCTCGGCATGGCTGAGGGGGAAGCTCTGCGCGCCGAGGGAGTCGCGGCGTTTGGCGGCGGCTTCTTTCAGCTCGGCGCGCACCAGCGCGGAGTCGATGCCGAGAGCCTGGGCCGCATCGATGGCGAAGGCGTCGCGCGCAATGCGGTTCGGGATGCGGCGGATGTGGGGGAGAAGGAAGTTGAGCGCGTCGGCTTTGGATTTGGGATCGCGCGAGGGGAAGAGCTGGCGGGCCCGGTCAGTCAGGTACGACTGAAAGGTGGGCGAGGTGCGGAGCGCGTCGACATAAGCGCGGGCGCCGCGCTCGCGGACGTAGCGGTCAGGGTCGAGCCCGCCTTCGAGGGTGAGGACGCGGACGTCGAAACCCTCTTCGGTGAGGAGCGCGATGGACTTCTCGGCAGCGTTGGCGCCGGCGGTGTCGGGATCGAAGTTGACGATGACGCGCGTGGCGTAGCGGCGCAGCAGGCGGACCTGCGATTCGGTGAAGGCCGTCCCGCTGGTGGCGATGACGTTCGGAATGCCGGCGAGGAAGACGGAGATGCAGTCCATCTGGCCTTCGACGAGGATGGCGCCGCCGTCCTGGCGGATGGCAGAGCGTGCCTTGTCGAGATTGAACAGGGTATGACTCTTTGAATACAGCGGCGTCTCGGGGGAGTTGAGGTACTTGGGGCCGGCCTTCTCGCCGGTCTCGAGCGTGCGCGCGGTGAAGGCGATCACGCGGCCGGCTTCATTGGCGATGGGGAACATGATGCGCTTGCGGAAGCGCGCGTACATGGCGCCAGGCGAGCCGTCCTCCTGTTCCTTCCACGAGAAGAGGCCGGAGGCGCGCAGAGTCTCCGGGTCGGCGAGGGTTTGGAGGCGCTCGCCGAGGGCGCGGAAGGAGTCGGGCGCATAGCCGATGCGGAACTTGGCGATCCCGTCGGCGGTGAGTCCGCGGCCGGTCAGGTATTCGCGCGCCGAGGCTCCTTCGGGGGAGCGGAGCTGTTCCTCAAACCAGGCCGTGGCGGCTTCATGGAGATCGAGGAGCTTGCCGCGCTGCCGGTGTTCGGCCGCCTCTTCGGGGGAGGAGAACTCGCGTTTGGGGAGCGGGATGCCGGACTTCTGCGCGACGGTGCGGACCGCCTCGAAGAAGCCGACGTTCTCGATCTTCTGGATGAAGGTGAAGACGTCGCCGTGCTCATGGCAGCCGAAGCAGTTGAAGAACTGGCGGCCGGCGTGGACGGAGAAGGAGGGGGTCTTNNAGGCGCACGTAGTCGCCGACGATCTTGACGATGTCGGCTTGCTCCTTGACGGACTGGGCGAAGTCGGAGGCCACGGGTGGGTTCGGATTTAGGGTACAGCGGGGGCGGCGGTTAGCGGCCAGCAGTCGGCGGCCAGCAAGGCGGTTGCCTGATGGGATGACCAGAGATGATGAAACAATTTGGGGTTTTCCACATCTAAAGTGAGGAGGATCCTGTCCCGACGACACGACGCGGAGCGGCCCATTCTGGCCCGAAACAACAGAATTTGCCGGATTTAGGCCGTTTTGGTGGTATTCTGGACGTCCCGGGGAGACGTGCGCCCTAGTCCCTGCGGCCTTGCGCCGCATTGGGTTCGCCTTTAATGGCCCTGACCGCACCTCGTCCACTCCAGGTGAGACAGAAGATCCGAAAATTCATCGCGGGGGACCAATCCGCTTGGCGATTGACGACAAATACGAAGCTGACATTCAGAAGCTGATCGATGCCGGGAAAGAGAAGGGCTACCTGACCTACAACGAGGTCAACGACCTTCTTCCGGGCGACATGAACTCGCCCGACGATCTCGACGATCTGATCACAACCATTGGCACACAGGGAATTGACATTCTCGAGGGCGGTCCGAAGATCGGGCCGGGCGCCGAGCGTGACGATTTCGAAGGCGAAGAAGGCGAAGACGTCGAGCTGGATCTGACGCCGGGGACGCTGGAAAAAACCAACGATCCGGTGCGCATGTACCTGCGCGAGATGGGCACAGTGCCGCTGCTGACGCGCGAAGGCGAAGTGGAGATTGCGCGGAGGATCGAGCGCGGGCAACTGCGCGTGCTGAAGGCGATTTCGCGGTCGCCGGTCGTGATCCGCGAGATCGTGGCGCTGGGTGAAGACCTGAAGCGCGGCGTGCGCAACATCAAGGAAGTGGTCATCTTCGACGATGAGGAGCTGACCGAGGAAGTGGTGCAGGCGCGTGTGCGTGCGACGGCGACGCGCGTGGACACGCTGGTGAAACACCAGAAGAAGGCGCAGCAGCTGGAAGAAAAGCTGGCGACGGTGAACCAGAAGGCGAAGCCGCGGGAGCACCGGCGACTGCGGTGGAGCATCGCGCGCGAGAAGGTGCTGGTGTCGCGGATTGTGCGCGAGCTGAAGTACACCAACGTCGAGCGCAAGCGGCTGCTGGACAAAGTGAACAAGACGGTCGAGGCGATGCGGACGCTGGAACGGCAGATCCGCTCTCTGGACCAGAAGTTCGAGCAGAGCCGCAGCGAAGAGCTGAAGAAGGAATACCGGCGGCAGCAAAAGAACTGCAAGACGGACCTGGAAAAGCTGGAAGAAGAAGCGGGCGTGGCGATCGCGGAACTGAAGCGGACGCAGCGCGAGATGATCCAGGGCGATATGGACGCGGAGCAGGCGAAGCGGGAGCTGATTGAAGCGAACCTGCGCCTGGTGGTGTCAATCGCGAAGAAGTACACGAACCGCGGACTGCAGTTTCTGGACCTGATTCAGGAGGGCAACATCGGCCT
>PMAM01000248.1:9264-10180 GCA_003152595.1 Acidobacterium sp. | reverse complement strand
TACAACATCAACGCCGACGAGATGGCCGCGGCCTGCGCCGGCGCCTGCAAAGCCGACGCGCTTGTCTTCCTCACCGACGTGCCCGGCGTGATGGGCGCAGACGGCAGCGTGATGCGCTGGCTCAGCATCGACCAGATCGCGGACCTGACGCGCGATGCTGTGATCACGGGCGGTATGTTGCCAAAGCTGAGCGCCTGCCGCGAAGCCCTGCTCAACGGCGTCAAGCGGGTGCGCATTCTTCCCGCCGCAGTCGCCGAGCTTCTGCCCGACCTCTGCAGCAGCCGCGTCAATCAGGGCACCGAGGTGATGGTGGCATGAGCAGCCCAGTCGCGGTACCGATGCACTCAACTGAGAAGGACACGATGAAACTGGACGAACTGAAAGCTGCTGAGTCGAAGTTGCTGCTCGGCACCTACGACCGCAACCCGCTCCTCTTTGAGCGCGGCGAAGGCGTGCATCTGATCGACGAAAACGGCGAACGCTACCTCGACCTCCTCAGCGGCATCGGCGTCAACGCCCTCGGCTACGCGCATCCGGCGATCGAGAAGGCCATCGCCGAGCAGAGCCGCAAGCTGATCCATATTTCCAACCTCTATTACCACGAAGGACAGGCGGCCCTCGCCCTGCGGCTGACCGAAGCCACCGGCATGGATCGCGCCTTCTTCTGCAACAGCGGCACCGAGGCCAATGAGGCTGCGCTCAAGCTCGCGCGCGCCTGGGCGAAGCTCCAGCGGGAACAGGGCAAACCCCTCGGCACGAAGTTCCTCGCTCTCGAGAACAGCTTCCATGGCCGGACCATGGGGTCAGTCGCCGCAACCTGGAAGGACAAGTACCGCGAGCCCTTCGATCCGGTCATGCCTGGCGTCGAATTCGTGCGTTTCAACGACATCGCCGACCTCAAGGCGAAATTCTCGAC
>PMAM01000248.1:272-9194 GCA_003152595.1 Acidobacterium sp. | reverse complement strand
AAGCCGCTGGCCGGCGGCGTACCTCTCGGTGCGCTGCTCTGCACGGAAGAAGCATCGCAGGCCATCCACGCTGGCATGCACGGGACCACCTTCGGCGGTGGCCCGCTGGCGTGCGCGGTGGCGCTGGCCGTCCTCTCCACCATCGAGCGCGACCACCTGCTCGATCATGTNNATGCTCGCCATCGAGCTCGACTCGGCCGACCTCGCAAAGACCGTTCTGGCCGAGATGATGAAGCGCCACATCCTCATCAACCGTACCAGTGAAAACGTCCTGCGCTTTTTGCCGCCGTACATCATCGAGAAAGAACACGTCGACGAGAGCATCGCAGCTCTGGACGAAATTTTGACCGAACAGACGGTGCAAACCGCCGTAGCCCCATCCCCGGGAGGAAAGAGAATTGGCAACTAAGACCATCGCCGTATCGGAACTCGATTCGGTCAGCCCCGACGTCTCGCTCGCAGGCCGCGACCTTTGTTCTGTCGCCGATCTCACAACCAAAGAACTGGCCGGCATGCTGGCGCTCGCCCACGACGTTAAGACAAACCCAGGCGCATACCGCTGGGCGCTCGACGCGAAACAGATGGTCATGTTCTTTGAAAAGGCCTCGCTGCGCACGCGCCTCACCTTTCAGACGGCGATGAACACCCTCGGCGGCTCGGCTCTCTTCGTCGATCAGACCTCGTCGCCCCTGGGCGAGCGCGAGTCGCTGGCCGACATCGCCCGCAACGTCGAGCGCTGGGTCCAGGTCATCGTGCTGCGCACCTACGCGCACGACACCATCACCGAGATGGCGCAGTACGCGAGCGTGCCGGTGATCAACGCGCTCAGCGATCTCGAGCATCCCTGCCAGGCCATCGCCGATTTCATGACCCTCGAAGAACGCTTCGGCAACCTCAAGGGCTTCAACTTCACCTACGTCGGCGACGGCAACAACGTATGCCACTCGCTCATGCTCACGGCCGCGCAGCTCGGCGCCAACTGCACCGTCGGCACGCCGAAGAATTACGCACCCAAAGCGGACATCGTCGCACAGGCACGGGCCATCGCCAACGTCACGGGTTCGAACATCACTCTGGTCAATGACCCCGTGGGTGCCGTCACCGGCGCCGACGCCATTTACACCGACGTCTGCACCAGCATGGGCTACGAGCACGAGGCGACCAAGCGCGCACCCATCTTCAAGCCGTATCAGGTCAACGAGACGTTGATGGCGCAGGCGTCGCCGTCGGCGGTCTTCATGCATTGCCTGCCGGCGCATCGCAACGCTGAAGTCACCGACGCGGTCCTCGATGGCCCCCAGTCCGTCGTCTTCGACCAGGCCGAGAACCGCATGCACGCGCAAAAGGCCCTGCTGCTGATGCTGCTCGGCAAGGGCGGCAACCGCAGCGAGACCGGCAAATGTCTGTAATTCTTGAAAGTCTGCCGGTCGGTGAAAAAGTCGGCATCGCTTTTTCCGGCGGCCTCGATACCAGCGCCGCGCTTCACTGGATGAAGCAGAAGGGCGCCCTGCCCTGGGCCTACACGGCCAACCTCGGGCAGCCGGACGAAACCGACTACGACGCCATCCCGCGCAAAGCACTTGAATACGGGGCGGAGAATGCCCGTCTGATCGATTGCCGCGGACCGCTGGTTCGCGAAGGCATCGCCGCACTGCAATCCGGCGCCTTTCACATCTCGACTGCCGGCGTCACCTACTTCAACACCACGCCCATCGGACGCGCCGTCACCGGCACCATGCTGGTCACAGCAATGAAGGAAGACGGCGTCAACATCTGGGGCGACGGCTCCACCTTCAAGGGCAACGACATCGAGCGCTTCTATCGCTACGGCCTGCTCGTCAATCCCAGCCTGCAGGTCTACAAACCCTGGCTCGACCCGGCCTTCATCGATGAACTCGGTGGCCGTGCTGAAATGTCGGCCTTCATGCAGAAGTCCGGCTTCGGCTATAAGATGTCCGCCGAAAAGGCCTACTCCACCGACTCCAACCTCCTCGGCGCGACCCACGAAGCCAAGGACCTCGAGCGGCTTTCGAGCAGCATCAGGATCGTCGATCCCATCATGGGGACCGCCTTCTGGCGTGATGACGTCGATGTCCGGCGCGAAGAGGTGACGGTCCGCTTCGAAGAAGGCTTTCCCATAGCCCTCAACAGCAAGGAGTTTGCTGACCCGGTCGAGCTCCTGCTCGAAGCCAATCGCATCGGCGGCCGCCACGGCCTCGGCATGAGCGACCAGATCGAGAACCGCATCATCGAGGCCAAGAGCCGCGGCATCTACGAGGCACCCGGCATGGCCCTGCTGTTCATCGCGTACGAGCGCCTCATCACCGGTATTCACAATGAGGACACCATCGAGCAGTACCGCGAGAATGGCCGCAAGCTGGGCCGCCTGCTCTATCAGGGACGCTGGTTCGATTCCCAGGCCATCATGCTGCGCGAGTCCGCGCAGCGCTGGGTCGCGAGCCCCATCACCGGCGAGGTGGCTCTGGAACTGCGCCGGGGCAACGACTACTCGATCCTGAACACCGAGTCTCCCAATCTAACCTTCCGTCCCGAGCGCCTTAGCATGGAGAAGACCGAGTCCGCCTTCTCCCCCCGCGACCGCATCGGCCAGCTCACCATGCGCAATCTCGACATCACCGATACCCGCGCCAAGCTGATGACCTACGCCCAAAGCGGCCTCATCACCCTGAGCCAGGGCTCGGAGATGCCGCAACTCAACAGCGGCACCACGAAAGGCGAGTGAAGTTCATGACCGAACAACCCGCCAAAATGTGGTCCGGCCGCTTTCGCGCCGCGCCCGATCCCTTCTTCGATCAGTGGCAGCGCTCCATTAGCTTCGACTGGCTGCTTCTCTGGGAAGAACTGGCTGCCAGCCGGGCGCACGCGCTCGCGCTGAGCGCCGCGGGCGTTTTCACCGCCGACGAGTGCGACAGGATCGTCCGCGCGCTCAAAGCCATCGGCACGGATTACTCGACGAAGCTCGACCAGGTCCGCGACGATCCGCAGGCTGAGGACATCCACCATTTCGTCGAACTGCGCCTGACGGAAGCCGTGGGCCCGCTCGGTCTGAAGCTCCATACCGGCCGCAGCCGCAACGAGCAGATCGCCACCGATCTGCGCCTCTACATCCGCAACCGCATCGAACCGCTGGTCGGCCAGCTCGCCGAATGGGCCCAGGCTCTTCTCGCCCAGGCAAAAACTGCGGGCGATGCGGTCATGCCGGCTTATACGCATCTGCAACGCGCCGAACCCGTCCTCGTCGCTCACTGGCTCCTCGCTTACGTCGAAATGCTCCTCCGCGACGCTTCTCGTCTCGAAGATTGCATTGCACGCTTGAACTATTGCCCTCTCGGCTCGGGCGCAGTGGCCGGCGCTACTCTGCCGATTGACCGCAGCATCGCCGCGCGCGAACTCAACTTCATCGCCCCCACGGCCAACAGCATGGATGCGACCAGCGGCCGCGACTTCGTCCTCGAATACCTCCAGGTGCTCACCCAGATTGCGCTCCACGCCAGCCGCTTTGGCGAAGAGATCACTCTCTTCGCCACCGCGGAGTTCGGATTCGTCGATCTGCCCGAAGCCTTCTCCACCGGCTCCAGCGCGATGCCGCAGAAGAAGAACCCCGACCTCACGGAGCTCGTCCGCGCCAAGGTCGGCCGCATCCACGGAGCCGCGGAAACCGTCACCCTGCTGCTCAAAGGCTTGCCCCTCGCCTACAACAAAGACCTGCAGGAGACCCAGGAGCCGGTCTTCGCCGCTTCGGCCGAAGCCCACAAAATGATGCGCGTGCTCGCGCCGTTCACCAGCGCGCTCGTCTTCCGCACCGCTCGCATGCGCGCCGCCTGCGCCACCGGCTTCCTCAACGCCATGGCTGCCGCCACGTATCTCGTCCACAAGGGCGTCCCCTTCCGCAAAGCGCATGAGAAGATCGGCAACGCCGTCCGCTATTGTCTCGACAAAGGCTGCGAGCTCGGCGATCTTTCGCTCGACGAACTCCGCCAGTTCGGCGACGAGTTTGCCGACGACTTCTTCGCCGCTGTCACCCTCGAAGCCACGCTCGACTGCCACGACGTCATCGGCGGCACCGCCCGCCATCGCGTTCGCGAAGCCCTCGCGGCCGCCGAGCAGCGCGTCCAGGCTCTTGTCGACCGATACGGCAGCGTTACGCTCGACCAACCGGAGGCGGCGCATGCTCGTGCGTAAGGCGCGTCTCCAGGACGCCACCAACATCTACGAGCTCGTCAATAGCCTCTCGCACGACGGCACACTGCTCCGCCGCCCCTTCGCTGAGATCTGCGAGAACGTCCGCGACTTCACCGTCGCCGAATCAGAGGGCGGCATCTTCCTCGGCTGCGGTGCGCTGCACCTCTACGGCCCGCACCTCGCCGAGGTCCGCTCCATCGTCGTGAAGCCCGAGGCCAAGAGCCACGGCGTCGGAGGCGAGCTGCTCCAGGCCTTGCTCGCCGAAGCCGAAGGGCATGGCGTCGGGTGCGTGTGCCTCTTCACCCGCATTCCCGACTTCTTCTTCCGCTACGGCTTCCGCGAGGTCGAGGAACGCACCGCCCTGCCGGACAAAATCTTCAAAGACTGCCAGAACTGTCCGCGCCTCTACAAATGTGACGAAGTCGCGATGGCGCGCGGGCAGGTGCCCAAGGTCTCCATTCTGGGACCGCGCATTGAAGCGGAACAGCTGGTGCGCCTGAGCGTGTAAGACACACCTCAGCCGGCGACGTTCCCTGTGCTCCGGGCGAATGCGAGCCGGCCCTCAGCTCGTTCTCTTAAGGCTTCGACAGCAGATCCGCCTGTCCCGTCGTCAAATCCACTGGGAAGGAGTTGTGCTCCTGGACGATGAGCCACTTCCCGTTGATCTTCCGCCATACGTCCGTGCTCCGCACCACCAGGCGCTCCGCCTTGCCATCCTTGTCGGTCATCGTGCCGTCGATAACGTAACGCGTGTACGCCACCGATCCTGCCACGGTGATGTTCAGGTCCGTCACGTTGGTCGTCACAGGTCCGGGAAACGCCGCGAATGTATCTTCCCAATCTTTTCTGTAGGCATCAGCGCTGGTGTACTGTCGCGGCGGAATCACGTCGTACACAAACACATCCGGTGCAAAGAGCATCATGATCCCGTTGACGTCCTTCTTGTCGAACGCATCGGCAAATTTCCTGTAGTTCGCTTCGATCGCGGCCTTGTCGGAAGAATTCGCCTGGGCTCGTGCGGTACCCGCTCCCGCCAGCGAGGCAACGATACACAGCACAATGGCAGCCACACAGATGTGTCTTTTCATAAGCTCTCTCCTTCACAGATCTTTCGGGGGATGAGTGCGGCGAGCTTACTTTTGCCGGACGTCGCTTGTCAACCGCGTGGTACCTGCGCTGCCGGAGCCGAAACGGGAATGATGCGTCGCACTGTCCCCATTCAGAACACACTTGCTGCAAATTCCGCATCTATTTATGCAGAGGCCGGTCCCGGTCGATAGCTTCACTACGAGGGATCTCTTATGGCCGTTCGTACAATTCCATCGGCGCTCGACCTGTTGGATGCTACAGGTGAACCACTTGTCGATCCATCAAGGCGCGTCTCCAGCATCGGCGCCGACGGAGTCCCCGAGATCAACCTCGGCGCCTTCCGCGGTCTCGCCTTCGCCCTGATCTTCCAGGCAGTTCTCTTCCTTCTCGGAGGGCTCGCCTGGCAGGTTTTTCGCGCCCTCCGCTGAATCTGTTCACCGCTCCTGGACGAACAGGTCAACGCCGCTGGGCTACCCTGTTTCCATGGACCTGCTCATTAACGGCCGGCCCCGCTCGTTCCTGGAGCTGGGTACTGGCTCGACGGTACAGGATCTCGTTAGCGCCCTTGCTCTTAAATCCGACCGCGTCGCCATCGAACACAACGGCGGCATCGTCGCGCGGCCCGCCTGGCCCACAACCGGCATCGCCGACGGCGACAAATTCGAAATCGTCCACTTCGTCGGCGGTGGCTCGGCCTGACCCGCGCGAACTTTTCCCGCTACCCTCGCTTTCGCTGAACGTTCTCGCCGCCGGTTTATAGCTGACCGTTTTTTCCCTCACCGATTTTCAGCAGTCGGCTGCGGGCTGTTTCCCATTGCTCCATCCCCGCCTCCCGTGTACTCTCGATGTTTCGGGTCCCCCGCAACCCTTCACCCCCCAACGATCTGCAGGACTATTCATGAACCAGCCCATTGTCTTCGTCACCGGCAGCAAAGGGGGTGTCGGCAAATCGCTCACCACCATGGCCGTGCTCGACTACCTGACCAGCGAACACCGCTACGTCCGGCTCCTNNNNCTGCGCCATGGCGCCATCCTTCTCGACTCACTCTAAAGAACTGGCCCGTCCGCTGGTCACGCTATGGGTCATCAACCGCCAGCGCGACTCGCTCGAGTTGCTCAAGAACTACATGGAATCGATGAATGCCGGGGTGGTCCACGTGATCCGCAACGGATACTTCGGCGACCAGAACAAGTTTGAGCTGTACCAATCCAGCTCCATGCCGGAAACCATCGCCCAGCAGGGCGGCAAGAGCCTCTTCCTGCCGGATCTCGCCGACCGTGTCACCGACGAACTCTATTCGCGCCGCATTACTTTGCAGGAAGCGGCGCAGCAGCTGAAGCTCGGTGACCGCGTCGAACTGCAGCGCTGGCGCACACACGTTCGCGAAATGATGAGCCAGGCCGGCGTCTAACGCCTGCCAACGGGGGTGTCATCGAGCATGATCCCGCTGTCGCCCGCCGTCGCGAACCTTGAGCGCGGACGCAGAACGCCGTTCCTGGTACCCTGTTCGCATGAAAAAGATACGCTGGGGCGTCCTCTCCACCGCCAACATTGGCGTTAAAAAAGTCCTTCCCGCCATGCAGCGCGGCCAACTCTCCTCGATCGCCGCCATCGCCTCGCGCGATCTCGCCAAAGCCCGCGCCGTCGCCACCCAACTCGACATCCCCACAGCGTACGGCTCCTACGAGGAACTGCTCGCCGATCCCAACATCGACGCCATCTACAATCCGCTCCCCAATCAGCTCCACGTTCCATGGACCATCAAGGCTGCCGAGGCGGGCAAGCATGTCCTCTCCGAAAAACCGATCGNNTGGCTCCGCGTGCGCGCCCTCATGGATGAAGGCCGGATTGGCACGCTCCGGTCCGTCGCCGCTTACTTCAGCTACTTCAACACCGACCCCGCCAACATCCGCAACCAACCGGAAACCGGCGGCGGCGCTCTCTACGATATTGGCTGCTACTGCATCCAGTCCGCGCGCTACGCCTTTGGCGCGCAGCCCACACGCGTTTGCGGGCTGATCGACCGCGACCCGCAGCTCGGCACCGACCGGCTCACCTCCGCGCTTCTCGACTTTCCCGCGGGCCAGGCCATCTTTACCTCGAGCACGCAGCTCGTCCCATACCAGCGCGTGCAGCTCTTCGGGACTAAAGGCCGCATTGAAATCGAGATCCCCTTCAATGCCCCGCCTGACCGGCCCACGCGACTCTTCATCGATGACGGCAGCGACATCACCGGCGCCCGCATCGTGACCGAAACCTTCCCCGTCGTCGACCAGTACACGCTGCAGGGCGACGCCTTCTCGCGCGCGATCCTCGAAGGCACACCGGTTCCCGTCTCTCTCGAAGAGGGCATAGCGAATATGGCCGTGATCGACGCAATCTTTGCCTCCGCAAAATCCCGTCAATGGGAACCCGTCAGCCCCTGAGAACCTCGCAAATTCAGGCGCTCACAGATGCTTTTGCATTGTCGGCGGGCACGATCCCTCGTACACTCGGCCACAGCATCACTGAGCAATGGATAACGAACTCGCCCTGTCCCGGCTCCACTACGAACTGATCTCCGACCTGATCCAAACCGGCGCCTGCCCCACCACGACCGAGCTCGCCCTCCGCTTCGGCGCCACGCCTTCTGACATCGACGACCTGCTGCTCTCCCTCGCTGATCTTCACGGAGTCGTCCTCCATCCGCACCGCCCCGCCCCGTGGATCCTGCACCCGTTTTCGCTGACGCCCACCCTCAACTGGATCGAAGGACGTAGCCGCAGCTGGTGGGCTCCGTGCATCTGGTGCGCCTTCGGCGTCGCAACCCTGGCTGGCGGCGAAGTGCGTATCCACTCCCGCTACGGCGCCGAATGCGACGCGATCATCATCCCCGTGCGCAACGGCCAGCCGCTTGGCTTTGAAAGTGTCGTGGTCCACTTCCCTATCCGCCCCGCGCGGGCCTGGGACAACGTACACGAGCACTGTTCCCTGGTTCTTCCTTTCCGCCATGCCGACGAGATTGGCCGCTGGTCGAGCCGCCACAGCCTGCCACGCGGCGAGGCTGTTCCGCTGCATCAGGTCGCCGCGCTCGCGAACGCATGGTATGGATCGCACGCCGATCCCAACTGGCACAAGTGGAGTGTCGCCGAAGCGCAGGAAATCTTCCGTCAGGCTGGCCTCGCGTCAGCCTTCTGGAACCTCGAAAGCAAAGACGGCCGGTTTTAGCCGGCCGTCGCTGTTGCCGTTCGTTGGTCGTTACTCCCGACCCGCGGGCTACACTGGCCTGGATGCTGCTCAAATCCGCGACGGTCTCCCTCCTCGCCCTCGCCACTCTCACCTGCTCCGCACAATCTGACGCTGCGCTCACCGCGCAGCTGCAAGCCGAAATGTCCGGGTTCCACGGCAAGGTCGCCCTCTACGCCACCGACCTCGCCACCGGCAAAACCGTTGCGATCGACGCCAACCAGCCTGTTCCTACCGCTTCCNNTGGACGATCTGCTCATGCTGAACCACGAGGATCAGGTCCCCGGCTCCGGGGTCCTCCTCTTCTTCGATACACCCCAAACCCTCACCCTTAAGGACGCGCTCACACTCATGATCGCCGTGAGCGACAACACCGCCGCCAATCTCGTCATCGACGACCTCGG
>PMAM01000248.1:0-132 GCA_003152595.1 Acidobacterium sp. | reverse complement strand
CGATTCACATGCTGAAAGTGCAATCGGACCGCGACATGATCCCGCGTTATCTCGAAAAGCTCGATACCAGCGAAGGCGACTCCGCCGTCGCCGACAAAATCGGCACTCTCGATCACGCCCGCAACGATGTCG
>PMAM01000352.1 GCA_003152595.1 Acidobacterium sp. | reverse complement strand
GGAATCATCCGGCACGGCGCCGATCGCGCGGTCCTCTCCTGCGTCTTCCAGTCGACGTCCGGCGCTGAGCTGATCCTCGAAGCCAACGGCATCGACGTGGACGGTGACGAAGTCATCCTCCGCCGCGAAATTTTGGCCGACGGCAAAGGCCGCGTTTATGTCAACAATCAGCCTGCAACCGTTGCGGTTCTTCGCGCGCTCGCGCCCGAACTCGCTCTGGTTCACGCCCAGTCGGAAACGCTTTCCGGCTTCGATCCCGCGCAGCAGCGTCTGCTGCTCGATCGCTTCGGCGGAATCTCCATTGAACCTGCTGCCGAAGTCTTCGCGCGTTGGCGCGATATTCAGAACCGCCTCGCCGAACTGGAGAAGGACGAGCAGGATCGTCTGCGCCTCGCCGATCTCTGGAGTTTCCAGGCGCGCGAGATTCAGTCCGTCGCTCCTGAAGCCGGCGAAGACGAAGCCCTCGAAACCGAGCGCCGCGTTCTCATGAACGCCGAGAAGCTGCACGCAGCAGCAACGGCAGTCACGAACGCGCTCTATGACGACGACGCTTCGGCCGAATCCACCTTGCAGGCCGCGCAGAAGAACCTCGAGGAACTCGCTCGCTACGACGCCTCCTTCACCGAATCCGTCCAGCAGATCGCTTCCGCTCGCGCGATGGTCGAAGACGTCAGCGCGACCGTGCGCGATTACGCCGAGCGTATCGACGCGAGTCCCGAACGTCTGGCAGAGATTGAAGACCGCCTTGCGCTGCTCGACCGGCTCAAGCGCAAGTACGGATCGACGCTGGCCGAAGTCATCGCCTTCGGCGAGGAAGCTGCGCGCAGGCTCGCCGAGATCGAGAACCGCGACGAGATCCTGAAGACTCTCCGAGTCGACCTCGCCAAAGCGGCTGATGCCTATCGAACCGCTGCTCGCGCGCTCACCGCTGAACGCGCCGCGGCAGCGAAGAAGCTCGAGAAGCTGGCCGAATCCCAGATCAACGACCTCGCCATGAAGGCCCGCTTCTCCATCGCCGTCACCGCGACCGAAGATCCGTCCGTCTGGACCGCTCACGGCTGGGACGCGATCGAGTGCCGCATCGCCACCAATCCAGGCGAACCAATGCAGCCGCTTGACCAGATCGCTTCTGGCGGCGAAATGTCCCGCGTGCTGCTCGCGCTCAAGGTCAGCGTCGAAGAAGGCGCGAGCCGCAGCCGCGCGAAGAAGACGCAGGTTCCGCGCACTCTGGTCTTCGACGAGATCGACATCGGCATCGGCGGGCGAGCCGCCGAAGCCGTCGGCCAGAAGCTCAAAGCCCTCTCGCGCGCGCAGCAGGTGCTCTGCATCACGCACCTGCCGCAGATTGCCGCCTTCGCGGACCAGCATCTCCTCATCGAGAAGCAGGAGAAACAGCGGCGAACCCAAACCTCGATCCGTCTGCTCACCTCGCAGGAGCGCGCCGAGGAGATCGCGCGCATGATCTCAGGCGCAACGGTCACTGAAACGTCGCTGCGCCACGCCGAGCAGATGCTCAAGTCCAGCGCTGCGGTGTGAGCGTAGATAATTCTCCCTATGACTGAACCCATCAGAGTAGGAGTTGTTGGCTTCGGCCTTGCCGGACGCATCTTCCACACCGCCGTGATTCAGGCGACGCCCGGTTTGGAACTCGCCGCCGTCGTCCAGCGCAGCGGCGACGACGCGAAGAAGGAATATCCCGAAGCGCGCCAGGCGCGCAGCATCGAGGAGTTGCTGGCCGATCCAGGCATTCGCCTGGTGGTGATTGCGACGCCGAGCTACTCGCACTACGAGCTGGCGAAGCAGTGTCTGCGCGAACAGCGAAATGTGGTCATCGACAAGCCCTTCACCCTGAAATCGGAGGAGGCGGCGGAACTGATCCGGACGGCGCGGGATCGCAAGCTGCTGCTGACGGCGTATCAGAATCGTCGCTGGGACGGCCACTTCAGAACCTTGCGGAGCGTGATCAAGGGCGGGGAACTGGGTCGCCTGGTGAGCTTCGAGTCCCACTTCGACCGTTTCCGGCCCGCGCCGCGCCGCGACGTGTGGCGCGAGAGCGGCGGTCCCGGCGGAGGAACGCTCTTCGATCTGGGGCCGCATCTGATCGACGAGGCGCTGACGTTGTTTGGCGCGCCGGACACGATCACCGCGAGTGTGCGCGTGGAGCGCGAGCGCGCAGCCGTGGATGACGCGTGGGACATTCTTCTGGAGTACGAGCATCCGTATCGCTTCACGGCGGCGCTGCGGGCGACGCTGACCGCCTGCGCGCCCGGGCCGCGGTACGTTGTGCACGGCACGAAGGGAAGCTTTACGAAGTGGGGTTTCGATCCGCAGGAAGATCAGCTGAAGGCGGGAATGCGGCCCGACGCGCCGGGTTTCGGCGAGGAGCCGGAATCGGCGTGGGGCGAGCTGAAGTTGTGCAGTGAGTCAGGTCCCGCGATCCGGCGTGTGAAGACGGAGCGCGGCGATTATCGCGGGTTCTACGAGAACGTTCGTGACGTGCTGCTGGGCAAGGCGGAGCTGGCGGTCAAGCCCGAGCAGGCGTGGCGAACGACGCGGCTGATCGAGCTGGCGCGCGAGAGCAGCGGCCAGGGCAGACGGCTGAAGGTGGATTTCAGTGCTCAGCCATGAAGACTGAGCACATTGTCTGGACCGTCCTTTATTCGTTGCGCAGCACGGCCATCGGATCGACCTGAGCGGCACGGCGTGCGGGAATGAGCGTGGCGAGAAGGGCCGCAACGACGAGCAGCGCGATGCTGGCGGCAATGGCGGCCGGATCGGCGGCGCTGGTCTCGTAGAGCAGGCTGCGAACATAACGCGTCGCGGCGAAAGCAAGCGCGAGACCTGCGATTATGCCTCCGGCAACCGGGAACGCGGCCTGGCGGGCGACCAGACGCATCAGCGTAGGCTTGTCGCAGCCAAGCGCGATGCGGATCCCGAATTCCTGCTGGCGCAGCGAAACGGAGTACGCGAGCACGCCGTAAATCCCGAGCAGCGCAAGCAGCAGCGCAGCGGCGCCAAAGCTGGAGAGGAGCATCGTCTGAAAGCGCTCCGAGGACACCGAGTCGGAAACCTGCTCGTCGAGGGATTTGAGCATCGGGATCGCGACCTGCGGATCGACGCTCCAGATGGCGCGACGCATAGAGGTTGCGAGCGCGGAGGCTGATTGTGGGCTGCGCACCAGGAAGGTAACGCGCCACCACGGACTCTGCCAGTAAGGGATGTAGATCATCGGCGCGGTGTGATCGAGCTGGTTAATGCGCGCATCGGCGAGGATGCCCACGACAGTGAAGTCCGTCTTGTCGTTGAGGTGCAGGATGTGGCCGATGGGATTCGTGTCGGGGAAGATGGTGCGCGCGGCGTCCTGCGAGATGAGAACGTTGGTCGGATGATTCTTGTCGTCGGCCGTGAGATCGCGTCCGGCAACGAGTGGGATGCGGAGCGTGGAGGCATAACCGGGGCTGATCCAGCGGATATTCGCGTCGGGTTCGTGGCCGGCCGGCACGGGATGGTCGGGCCGGGTGACGCTGTCGATCCATACATCGCCGGCGAGAGGAAGCTCGGAGGTGGAAGCAACCGACTGCACGCCGGGAATCTGGCCGAGAGCGGCGAGGGCGCGTTCGATGAAGGCGCCACGCGCGGTCCCGTTCTTATCGACGGAGTCTCCATACTGAGGCGCGTACAGGAAAGCCCGCGCGAGTGTGATCCGGCTGGAGTCGAAGTTGCGGTCCTGATTGAGCAGTGTCGAGAAACTGCGCACCAGCAGACCGGTGACGATAAGGAGTGCGACCGTGCAGGCGACTTCGGCAGCGACGAGCAGGTGGCGAGTGCGCTGGCTCTCTCGCCCGCTGGAGACGCGAGTAGTGCTGGTTTGCAGCGCCGACTGGGGATCGACGCGCATGGAACGCAGTGCCGGAAGCAGCCCGAAGAAGAGCGCGGTGAGGATGGAGAGCCCGGCGGCGGCGGCGAGGACGGGCCACGAGACATGCACGGCGCCGATACGCGGCAGGCTCTTGGGAGCGGCGGCGATGAAGAGCTGCACGCCCGCGAAGGAGAGCAGGATGCCGAGGGTGCCTCCGATGAGTGCGAGGACCAAAGAGTCGGCGAGAGCGGAGCTAACCAGGCGGTCGCGCGCGGCCCCGAGGGCGGCGCGGACGGCGAGTTCCCGCTCGCGGGAGACGGCACGCGCCAGCTGCAGGTTGGCAAGATTGACGCAACCGATGAGCAGAACCGCTCCTACAGCAGCCAGCAGCAGCCAGAGCCCCGTGCTGATTTGGCCGGCCACTTCGGTGATGAGGGGGAAGACGAGGACGGTGGGATTGGTCGAGAGGTGGTGAGCCTTGTTGAAGGCGGACTGCAGCGTGGCCAACTCCGTTTGTGCCTGCTGGGCGGAGATGCCGGTGCGAAGACGGCCGAGGACCATGAAGTTGTAATCGCCCTCATCATCGCGCTGGTCGATGGAGAGGACGAGCGGGTGGAACAGTTCATAGGCCGGAGCGGCTGTCTGCGAGACGCTGGTGTACATTTCGCTGACGCGCGGGAAAGCGAATCCCTGGGGCAGAACGCCGATGACAGTTTGCGGTTCGCCGCCGTCGCGAAGGGTCTGGCCGATGGCTTGCGGATCGCCATGGAAATAGCGCTGCCAGGCACTCCAGGACAGGACGACAACCTTGTCGTTGCCTTTCGCGCCTTCGCCGGGACGAAAGCCACGGCCGAGAAAAGGATGAACGCCGAGCACGTCAAAGAAGTTCGGTTCGACGCTGAGGCCGCTCACCAGTTCGGGGTGATCGGTGCCGACCGAGATGCTGGAGTTGCTGTTGTTAATGATGCAGAGACCGGAGAAAGTCTTCGTCTGGTTCTGCCAGTTGAGGAAGTGGTTGGGGTTATCGGGCAGAGGGCTGGACGCCAGATCGGGCAGGTACTCGTGCAGCATCACCAGGCGATCGGGACTGGCAAAAGCGAACGGCTTGAGCAGGACCGAGTCGACGACCGAGAAGATGGAGGTGACCGCACCGATACCAAGGGCGAGCGTGAGGATCGCGGTGAGGGCGAAGCCGGGCGATTTGCGGAGGGTGCGAGCGCTGAAGCGCAGGTCCTGGAAGAAGTTTTGCATGCGACTCCTCAGTGGATGTCAGCAGGGTATCGAGCCCATGATCTACCAGAAAATACGCCTGCGCCAGGGGTTTGTTCACTGAATGTGACGGGCGGACGCGGAGCAGGAAGCAGGAACGGTTAAGATGGCTGGCCTATGGACAAACAGCATTTCTTTTTTAGGCTAATTCCGCCTCGGACCACGTTTCCCGGTGATGCAAGTGCCGAGGAGCTGGCCCTGATGAAGAGGCACGCAGACTACTTTGCGGAGCTGTTCGGCGGGGGCAAGGTGCTGCTGTATGGACCGGTGCGGTCGCCGGCGGGGGCCTTCGGCGTCGCGGTTCTTGAGGTCGAGAACGAGGCGCAGGCCCGGGAGATCGCCGAGAACGATCCTTCGGTGCGGGGAGGACTGAACCGGTTCGAAGTCGCTCCGATGCGAGTGTCCCAGGCGCGGGCGAAGGGCTGAATCGGCTCAAGGTACGAAGACGAGGCGGGCCTCCTCTTTGGAGTCCCAGAGTTTTTCGACGTCGCGCAGAGGCGCGGTGGTCAGCTTGAGCTGGAAGGGCTGTTCGGCGGTGGCGGCGAGGATGGCACGCAGCGAGGTGAAGATCTTATCCATGGAGACGCTGCCGAATCCGCTGCCG
>PMAM01000140.1 GCA_003152595.1 Acidobacterium sp. | reverse complement strand
GCCGTCCGCATGGGCAAAAAGAAAATGTTCGCCTCATCGGCAAAAGCAGAGCGCGACTTAGGCTTCCGCATCGTCCCCGTCTACGAAGCCTTGCGCTCCGCCATCGACTGGTTCCGGGAGCACGGCTACGCTCCGTCATTCTGAGAAGGATCAGCCGCCACTCACTCAACGTCTATGAGTGATTTACGGGTGGCGCTGGCGCGATTTGGACCTGTCTCCCTTCCCAAATCAATGATCGGTGAGCCTCCCTGGAAAGACGGCACAGAGAAGGCGCTCCCGAAAACTCATCTCCTGAAACCTTCGTCTCGTTTCTTTAGGCAGGTCCTCAGCCGCCATTTCTGTTCCCGTCGACTTTTCTGAATCGAAGGGGCTTAGCGCAGATTTGATATGGACCTTCTTTAGTACGAGCTTGCCGAGATAGGTCCACCGATACACAAATCTCTTCCGTTCCTGAACGAAAACGCAGTCGATTAGCTTTAGATCCAAAAGTCGATCGTAGGTGCGGTCGACGAAACCCATCGCGGCGACTTGAATTACCGTCTCGCTCGAACGATCGTTCCAAAACAAATCATGATGGGCGTGCCGCCCCATGACCATGATGTTCTCCGCGCTCAGCCTTCGGGATGCATCCTCAACCGCCTGATGGACGCATCCCATAGCCGAGCGAAGAGCCATCTCGATCTGTTCTCCTAAGTGCTTTCTCGTTTTCCTGATCGTTTCGTGATCCTCTTCCGCCAGTTCATAACAAATCGGCCACCGGCGATGCCGAAGATCGAAGGGCAACTCTTCGGCGGATCCGAAGGCCGTATTCATGACGCAAATGATCCGCTCCCACCCGATGCAACGGGCTGCGTATCCCAGCTCTAGCATGACGTTTGGATTTGGGAGAAACTTCTGACGACCCTCGATGATTTCGGCTCTCCCAACAAAAGTGAGATCCGCCAGAAAGATGCCACTGTCCTGAATCTTGCCGTAGATTGTGCCTGCGATTTCAGGAGTTCCCGATATGCCCTGTGTGTCGTGATCCAGTCGTGGCGAGTCTTCGATGTCGGCGTCGTTGCCGATGCGACTTACGGCTTCTTCGGCGGCTTCACAGTATCAGATACCTATTTGTCTTCTGAAAGCGGTCGCTTTGCCAGGCGTAAAAAAGCGTGAAGTTCATAGTGGAATTCTCGCTCAACGCAGAGATCGCGACCATATCGCACGCATTCCGGCTCCTGCCATAAATACCCGGCCCGAAGGACCGCACCTTGCTGCCGCAGGCCGAGGCGGAGTTCGTCAGAACGCAGCCGGTGACAATCTCGTCGGCGTTTGCGGCAACATCGCAAACGCCCTCCTTATCAGGCGCGCTCCCTCGACCCTCCATACCTCCACCGATACCCAGCCCGTAAAATCCAGTTCGGCACCCACACCTGTGCCCGCGGCAACATCATCGGTCGTCCCCCGGTTCGAAAAAAATTCACGTAACGGCTCTGCGCCTGTTCTTCCGTCAGCGCCTGCCCCGCAATCATCGCTTCCGCCATCTTGCGATCGAAGCTCGCAAAATCAACGCGGGAATATCCCGCCTGACTCGCCCACCGAATCCCTTCGTACATGCAGACATCGTTCGGTGACAGCCGCTTCTCCGCGCCGCTCCAGCCCTTCTTCCAGAACGTGACCGTCTTGCCGAAAAGAACATCGAGCTGGCCGGCAACCGGCTCTCCGTCACACTCCACAACATGCAGGCGGATGGCTCCCCGCGGATGCGCAGCATCCCACAAGGCCACCAGGTGTCGCAGCTCCGAGGGATTGGGCCCTACGTTCTGCCGCCGGCACGAGGAGAGCATCAACTCCCAAAAACTGGCCAGATCCGATCGCTCTCCCTCCCGCACCCGCAGATTCCCACGCTGAGCGCGCTCAAGGCACTTGCGAAAGGCTCGGTCCATCCGCCGCCCGACCGCTTCGAACCCGTCCGACACATCCACAATCCAGGTCGCATCGTTCACCCCCATCGGGACACCCGGCGCCAGACCGGCCAGCCTCAGAGAATCGCTCATCTCTGCGTAAAAATCCGGCGGCTGCACAATGAGCGCACGCAGTTTCGTCCTGCGAGCAACTTCCTTCAGCAAGCCGACAGCATATCCCTCGAGAAGCTGCTCATCGGGTCGACTCTCCAGGCTCTCAAGAACCGGCCCCTTGCTCACGTAGCCAATCCTGCCGAACCGCGAAGATCGCCACAGCAGCTGGAATCCTCCCGTCAGCCGGCCTTCACTGCCGATCAACACACGAACGCAGGACCAGCCTTCGGAGGCTTTCGCCCTCGCCCAGATAGAAGACTGGTGGAATTGCCCGGCCGGATTCCGTTGCAGGAACCGGTCCCACGCTTCGTCCTCCGCTTCTTCGCTGATCTAGGCTGCCGCCTTTTTGCCGGCGACGGTTGCTTCATCCAACTGCCGGTAGGCCCCAGCCGACTCCCACCATGCCGATTCTGTATCTGAGCATGAGATCACAGACACGATGTTTCCTCGTTTTCATCCTTCCGGGAGTATGAACCGGCGAGCACACACCGATGTTAGCCAACGGGTTCTCGCGGACAAATCACCAGAACGTGTTGAGTGGCACCAGAACTGGGATACAGGTAAAGTCTTCATCCACATGTTGACAGCCAGGTTCACTTTTCCCACAGACAACGCCCCCGTCGGCCATGGCGCGACACCCTCTTCTTGTGCTACCAAATCGTTTTACTCAGCGCCTCGGAGCCACCCACCATGCCCAAACTGACCCTCACCCTCCTCGCCCTCCTCCTCCCCGTCGCCGCCCTCGCCCAAACCACTCCCACCTCTGCCTCCGCCCGCGCTGGTATCGACGCCGGCAATCAGGCCTGGATCGATGGCGTCAAAGCCGGCGACGTCGCTCGCATCATTGCTACCTACGCCGAGCATTCCGTCGAATGCGGCCCCACCGGCGCCTGCATCGAAGGTCGCGCCGCCATCGGGCAGCACATGAAAACCGAATACGCGAAGCTCGGCCGCGCCAACTCCGCCTCGGTCAGCTCCTGGGGCTCGACCCAGTCTGCCGGCTTCGTCTACGAGTGGGGCCAGGCCCAGGCCACTTTTCACAACGGCAAAAACATCGTCGACAAGTACGTCACCATCTGGCAGCGCCAGCGGGACGGCTCCTGGAAAATCTTCCGCAACCTCGTCATCCCCGCGAAGTAGAAACCTCCGCCCAACCCGGACGCGAAGTTTCGCCTCCCGTTCCGGAGCTCCTTGCCCTGGACTCGTCAGTCCAGAACGAAACCCGGTGACCGTGCCCGGACCCTTTTGCGGTGAAAGGATCACTCGGGGAATTGAAGACCCTGGGATTTGTTATGAGTCAACCCTCGGTTTTTCATGCCCGCGGGGTTGCAGTCTGGTTTCTCTTTCGCGGTCACCAACAATGGCGGGGCCCGGAAGCCGCGACGCCGTCAGGGCAGGAAAGGGAAGAGGAGAGGGATGCGGTCAGCGAGAACGAACTCCGCATCCTTTGACCACTTCACCGCTGAACTTCAACGTGTTTCCGGCAATTGTTCAGTGCCACCCGAAGCGGCGTGCGGTCCCGAATTCACGCGTGCAGGGAAAGGTGAGACGAGTTCCGACCCGGCCAGCGATTGTGTGGAGTATGTGCTGACTAATCCAGAATGTCAACGCACTAGAGTCATAGTGCATAACATATAACTTATCAACATGGTTAACTATAACTAGAAGATGACCGGGCGATGATACTGGTCAGATATCTAAACACCATAAGTTTGCATGCGGGGATAGCGGAATCAGCAAATTCCCATAATGGGAATCGGTAACATGGAAATCCTCAGTGTGAGCAAAATTGAACAGTTTGGGGATTGACACTTTGGCATTCTGTTCTCAATTTCCTGCTGTCCCACAACTTCACGGAAAGGTGCACAGGCCCATGCCGCAGGCGAAACTCCTGATCGCAGATGACGAAGCGCCGGTTCGGACGGTTCTTTCAGCCGCCCTGGAAGAATTTGGATACGAAGTGCGGACTGCTGAAGACGGCTTCTCCGCACTGGCCGAGATTCGGCTCGAGGTTCCGGATCTTCTCATCTCCGACCTGCATATGCCCCGCATGTCCGGCTTCGAACTGCTCTCGGTGGTGCGTCGCCGCTTTCCCTCGATCAGGGTGATCGCGATGAGCGGCTCATTTTCGGGCGACGGTGTGCCACCCGGCGTTGCCGCCGATGCCTTCTATGAAAAAGGTTCCCATCCGGGCCTCTTGTTTCGCATCGTGAAGGCCATCACACAACGGGAAAGGTCGTTATCCCGGGAGAGCCCGAGCGCATTGGCGCCCATCTGGATTCCGAGCAACGGGCACGACCATGCAGGAGAACCGTACGTCATGATCACCTGTACGGAATGCCTGAGGACGTTTCCCCAGGTTCTCGGCGACGGTACCGGGACAATCCAGGAGGCTAACTGCGTTTACTGTTGCAGCCCAATTCAGTACGCCATTGTCCAGCAACAGAATCCGGCGTTGCCGCTGGATTTTCAGCGGAAGCCGGGCTCGGGCTCGCCAACCTTGCCTGGCGTGCCGAACGTCTCTTTCTAAAACGACGACCGAGGCACGGCGCCGATGGTCAATGGCCTTTCGAGCCATGAGCGTGACACAGAACCCATGGGGCACCGTCGCTCCGAATACTGAGAATTACGGCCGCAGAACGGAGGCCAGCTCTTGAACCCTGAATTGACTCAACGGTTGGATCGCATCGCAGTCCGAGCATTCCTGCCCAGGGGCACTGTCCTTTTTCACGATGGCGACCCCGTTTCCGCCGTGTATGTGATACGGAAGGGCAGCCTCAATCTGGAATGGTTTTCCTATCGAATGGCATTTCATCAATCGCTCGGCCCTGGTCAGATTGCCGGGTTACCAGCCGCGCTGAATGGAACGTACAACCTGACCGCGACGGCGGCAGAGGACTGCGAAATGGGTTACGTGTCCACAGAGAGCTTCGTCCAGCTGCTCGTAGACGATGCGTGGGTTTCCCGCATGGCGATGGTGCAAGTGAGCCGGGAACTGCTGCGGATACGCAGCCTTGCTGCGTGCTGCCGATATCAGGCGATGCCGCGGGAGCAAAAGACGATCGGTGACCCGGCGCACGAATCCTGATGCCGGTCTCAAGCGCCAGTGCAACATGCGAAGCTGCGCAATCAGCCAGCCTCTTCACGCGTACCAGGAATCAGGGACGCGTGTCATAGATCATTCACACTTCATGAGCCAACAGGGAGGCGGAAGGGGACGACACCAGGCCCTCCCCAGGCCCGGACAGCCCTCCCGTCCCGCGTCCCGCTTCTGCCTCCTGCCTCCTGCCTCCGCAGAGGGTTTACGCTGGTAATGACCTCCCAGCGAGTCCCGTCATGAAACGCATCGCCCTCATCGCAGCACTTCCCTCCGAACTCCGGCCGCTCGTACACCATTGGTCCCGCCGCGGCAAGATCGCCACCGGGCACATCGGTAACCTTGACGCCGTTGCCCTCGCCGCCGGCATGGGCGAAACCGCCGTCACCCGCGCCTGTGAAGCAGTCCTTGCAGACGGCAACTTCGATACCCTCATCTCCCTCGGCTACGCTGGTTCGCTCTCCTGCGGACTCCGCGCTCCGGAAGCCGTCGTGGTCCGCGAAGTCGTCGATGCCCGCACCGGCGAGATCTTCGAAGCCATCCAGCCGCCACACTCGCCGGCGAACGGCCTCGAATCCCAGCGCCTCGTCACGCTCGATCACGTCGCCAGTCCCGAAGAGAAACGCCGCCTCGCAGAAACCCACCAGGCCACCCTCGTGGACATGGAAGCCGCCACTGTCGCGCGCTTCGCCCAGTCGCACAATCTTGGCTTCCTCTGCTTCAAAGCGGTCACCGACGGCCCCAACGATGAGCTTCCCGACTTCAACCGCTTCACCACGCCCGATGGCCGCCTCCGCACCGCTGCGTTCGCCGCCTGGGCCGTCTTCCATCCCCGCTACTGGCGAATCCTGGGCGAACTGGAAAAGAACAGCCACGCCGCCGCACACGAGCTGGCAAAATCCATTGTTGCGAATTTCGCTTCCCCGTCCCCGTCGCCTTCGGTAAGCTGATATTTAGAGTCCCTGATGGCTACAGCAACCACGAACGACCTGCGCAAGCGAACCTCTGCGCCCATCCCCACCACCATGCGCGCCGCGGTCTACCGAGGCATTAACGACGTCCGTGTCGAGACCGTCCCCGTCCCTGAAATCGACCGCGGCGAAGTCCTCATCCGCGTCCACTCCTGCGGTGTCTGCGGCACCGACCTCAAGAAGATCCACACCGGCTCCCACTCCGCCCCCCGCATCTTCGGGCATGAAATCTCCGGCGTCATCGCTGCTGCCGGCGTCGATGTCCAGGGCTTTCGCGTTGGCGACCGCGTCATGGTCTTCCACCACACCCCCTGCGGCAAGTGCTACTACTGCCGCCACAAGACCCCCTCCCAGTGCAACGACTACAAGCGCGTCGGCGTCACCGCGGGCTTTGAACCCTCCGGCGGCGGGTTTGCCGAATACGTCCGCGTCATGCCCTGGATCGTCGGCCGCGGCCTCATCCGGCTCCCCGACCACGTCTCCTTCGAGCAGGCCGCCTTCGTCGAACCCGTCAATACCGTCTACAAAGCCATCCGTAATCTTGCACTCGAACCCGACGAGACCGTCCTCGTCATCGGCCAGGGCCCCATCGGCATCGTCCACGCCGCCCTCGCCGCCCGCACCGGCGCCAAAGTCCTCACCTCCGACCTCTATCCCGAGCGCCACCGCATCGCCGCCCAGTACGGCCTCGACCATCCGATCGATGCCAGCAAAGAGGATGTGGTCGCCGTCGCCCATCGCGAAAGCGAAGGCCGCGGCGCCGATGCCGTCATCGTCGCCGTCGGCGGCAACGCCCTCATCAAGACCGCCATGGATGCTGCCCGCCCCGGCGGCCGCGTTCTGCTCTTCGCCGCCACCCAGCACTGCGAGGCCACCTTCGATCCCGCCGTCGTCTGCATGGACGAAAAGACCCTCATGGGCTCCTACAGCTCCTCCTTCGACCTCCAGCCTGAGGTCGAGGAGATCGTCTTTGGCGGCTGCCGCTCCCATTTCGACCTCACTCGCCTTATTTCGCACCGCTTTGCCCTGGAAGACGCCGTCGAAGCCATCCGTGTCGCTTCGAATCCCTCAGCAACCTCCATGAAGGTGTTCGTCCAACCGGACACACCCCAACTTTGAGACAATAGAGGGATGGCAGCGCATATGACAGCCGCCGTCCTCCACGGCCGGGAAGACCTGCGCATCGAGCAGGTTCCCATGCCGAAGGCGGGAGCGGGCGAAATTGTGGTCCGCGTCCATGCGGCGCTCACCTGCGGTACCGATCTCAAGGTCTACCGCCGTGGTTACCACGCGCGCATGCTTAAGCCTCCCATCCCCTTTGGCCACGAACTGGCCGGCACCGTTCATCAGGTTGGCCGCGGCGTCGCCGCCTTCCGCGCGGGCGACCGCGTCGTTGCCCTCAATTCCGCCCCCTGCGGCGACTGCTACTACTGCCGCCACAATCAGGAAAACCTCTGCGACCGCCTCATCTTCAACAACGGCGCCTACGCGGAATTCCTCCTCATCCCTGCCCGCATCGTCGCAAAGAACACCCTCCGCATCCCCACCGGCATCTCCTTTGAGCACGCCGCCCTCACTGAAGCCCTGGCCTGCGTGGTCCACGGCCTGGACGAATGCCAGCCCCACTCCGGCGATACCGTCGCCATCATCGGCGCCGGCCCCATCGGCCTCATGTTCATGCACCTGGCCGAGCTCAGAGGCCTCAACGTCATCGCCGTCGTCAAGCGCGACGAGCAGGTAGCCGCTGCCAAACGCTTCGGCGCCTCCGAAGTCGTCCAGATCCATCCCGACATCGATCCCGTTGCCGCCGTCCGCGCCCTCACGCCCCAGCGCCGCGGCGTCGACCTCGCCATTGAAGCCGTCGCCAAACCCATCGCCTGGCAGTGGGCCGTCGATATGGTCCGCAAAGGCGGCACCGTCAACTTCTTCGGCGGACCCGCGACAGGAACCAAAGTCGAGCTGGACACCAATCGCGTGCACTACAACAACATCACCCTCCGCTCCAGCTTCCACCACACCCCCGCCGCCGCCCGCAAAGCGTTCGACCTCATCGTCAGCGGCCAGTTCCGCTCCAGCGACACCATCACCAGCCGCGCCCCGCTCTCGGAACTGAACCGCGTCTTCCGCCGCCTCATGAACCGCGCCGGCGACATCAAAACCGCCATCATTCCCTGGGGAGATGCTGGAACTTGAGCAGGCTTGAAGCCGCAGCCTCGCGGCTTGCAACACTTCCCTGCCGGCTGCCTTTGTATCGGATCCTTCGGCGCCTTCTATCCTGCCCGATCCGCGCCGTCCTTCTGCTCCCGGCTCTGCGCAGATCCGTTTCCCGGAGCCCAGCGTGACGCCCGGCCGTCGCCTTACCGATCTCAAACTCGACGCGGCTTACGAAAAATGCAGGGAGATTGCCCGCCGTCAGGCGAAGAATTTCTATTACGCCTTCCTCGCTCTTCCCAAACACAAGCGTGATGCCATCTGCGCCGTCTACGCCTTCATGCGCCACGCCGACGACCTCTCCGACGATGAATCGCGCTCGCGCGAAGAGCGCCGTGCGGACCTGGCCGCCTGGCTCGCTGACTGGCATAGCGCCGCCTCCGGCGAGCCCACCGACGATCCGGTATTCACGGCCCTTGCGGACACGCAGGCGGGTTTTCAGATTCCACTGGAGCTTCTCGATCAGCTCGTTCAGGGCACCTCCATGGATCTCGAGTCGGCCCTTGTGCCGCCCACTCCGGAAGCCGCCGCCGCCAATGGAGCCGCAGAGCCTCGTCCCTGGAACACCTACACCACCTTTGCCACCTTCGAAGACCTGCGCCGTTATTGCTACTACGTCGCCTCCGTTGTGGGCCTCGTCTGCATCCGCATCTTTGGCTACTCCGATCCGCGCGCCGAATCCCTCGCCGAAGACACCGGCATCGCCTTCCAGCTCACCAACATCCTCCGCGACGTCCGCGAAGATGCCGAGCGCGGCCGCATCTACCTGCCCCTCGATGCCCTCGACCGCTTCGGCGTCCGCGTGGAAGACCTCGCTGCTCTCCGCAACGGCGCCCACATGACCCTCAACCAGCGCGAGCTCCTCGAGTCCCTCGCAAAACGTGCCGAGGACTATTACAAATCCGGCTTCGCGCTCCTTCCCCTCATCGATGGCGGCTCCCGTCCCGCTCTCTGGGTCCTCGTCACCATCTACCACCGCCTCCTCCGCCGCATCGAGCGCCGTGGCTACGACGTCTTCTCGGAACGTGTCCGCGTCCCGCTCATCACGCGGCTCACCGTACTCTTCCGCGGTCTCCTGCGGGTCCTGCGCTACCGCCTCAGCGGCGCGTCGGATGCCGAATCCTGATCGGCTCGGTACCGCCCTCGTTTGCGGTGACGGAGCCGAGACGGCCAAACCATCGAGCGCTCGGTTCCGGGTGTTACCTCGCCGCCACAATGGTAACTGCCGCCCTGCGGCAGCCAGCAGGCAACGTCGCTCCTCCACCGCGTCTCAGAATTCTGAGAGCGTTTCCCCACAAGCCCCTGCAAATCGCTTGCTTTCAACTGGATCGAGAGAAGGAATTGCGCTGCCTGCTCTGCTTCCAGGGCAGTCGGCGGCGCCAACCCTCGCCGAATGTGGAAAATACGCTCCCAACCTGTGGTTACATACCTAAAATGTTATTTTCATCCCCCGCAAAGTCTGCGAATATGGCTCCCACTTCTCCCGCATGAAGGAAACCTGAACGCCAATTCAGGTGTCCCAGTCGGTGGGAGCTGAAATGCGCTTCCCGCATATGCATGATCTTGTCGCCCATCTGTCGGATTTGAGCAGTTATCTGCCGGCCATTCTCATCACGCTCGGCGTCGCCGCGCTCATCGCCTGCGCAGTCGGCTGCCACTGTTCTCCCTGCGAGGAGAAGGACGACCTCT
Organism: Acidobacterium sp.; assembly: GCA_003152595.1. Taxonomy (GTDB): domain Bacteria; phylum Acidobacteriota; class Terriglobia; order Terriglobales; family Acidobacteriaceae; genus Palsa-343. Next base: position 609 of record PMAM01000140.1, on the reverse strand, counting down.
TCCACCGCGAAGTCTACTGAGCAGCAACCGCCCGCGACGGCAGGCCCGGCACCTGAGATCCAATGTCCCGTCTCCATCTCCGTTACGCATTTCTGCGTAACGCAATCATGCGTATCAGGCTTATCCCAGCGCCGTCGCAATCGCCTGCCCGTTCGGCGATCCCAGCCCCGTGCACGCATCCCACCCCTTCGCCGCCTTGTACGCCCCGTTGTTTCCCTGCACGATGTCGTGAAAATCGCTGGCGTCGGCGTACAGCGCCGCATTCACCAACCCCACCGGCGTCCCTTTCTTCTGGTTGATCAGCGCCACCAGCGCCGCCCACAGCGGAGCCACCGCGCTCGTCCCGCCCACCACCTGCTGCTGCCCATCCACCAGAATGTTGTAGCCGCTCTCCGGCGACGCGTCCCCCGCCACATCCGGCACGCCCCGCCCCGCGCCCGAAACACCCGCGCTCGACTGCCACGTCGGCACCGGAAACAGCGTACTGTACCCTCCGCCGGTCGCACCGCCGCCATCCGATTGGTCGTTCCAGACGACCTCTTCCTCAATCGTCGACCCCGACCCGATCAGCTCCGTCCCCCCACACGCCAGCACATGCGGGCTCGACGC
>PMAM01000127.1:3474-3843 GCA_003152595.1 Acidobacterium sp. | reverse complement strand
CGCGGAATCGAGGCGCGCACACTGCTCGATTCGCTCAACACCGGGCACACCGGATCGCTCGCAACGATCCACGCCAATTCCGCGGCAAAGGCGCTCCGCCGCTTTGCCAACCTCGTTCTTCGCAGCCACTCACAGGCCACCTTCGAGGACGTCGAAGCGGAGATCGGCGAGGCCGTCGATTACGTGGTCCATGTGGAGCGCGAACCGGGCCGCCGTGTGATCCGCGAAGTCCTTCGCCTGGAGGACTACGACCGCCGCACCCAGCAGTACAAATTCGAGACGGTGTACGGTCCCGATTCAACCCTGAATTCCCAACGCAACCCCACCGGAAAGGACACGCCCCATGCCATTGCTTGAAATCATCCAAAC
>PMAM01000127.1:0-3453 GCA_003152595.1 Acidobacterium sp. | reverse complement strand
TCCTGCGGACCCCTGCAGCCGCACATGCTCCGGAGAGCCTTCGCATCCGCCGCGTACCGCAGAACGGTGCCTCAGCGGAGCCTGCCAACGGCGCTTCGAAACCCAGCAATCCGATGGAGGCCGGCAATGATTCGCGCCCGCGCAGCTAGCCGTATGGGTGCCAGCATCCCGTTCGGTGCTGCGCACCGGGTGAATTTCGACACTCCACCCCTGAAAGGGTGCTGCACAGGAACCTGGGTTCCTGCAGGCGAACCGCTTCTGAATCTTCCAAGCGGCTCTTTGAAGTTCCTGCAGAGTAACCCGCTTCGCCTTCAGGTTCCTTGGCGGTAACTTCTTAACTTTGCGCCGTTGATGGCTGAACGAATTGCAGGGAGCTTCATATGGAACGCCAGTCGTTTCGGATACGATCCGTCGGCACTAAGGTGACCGCGAATGAATTCGAGTTGCTCAAACAGCGGGCGCGAACAGACGGTCAAACCCTCTCCGAATGGGCGCGCGAAATCTTGCTGCGGGAGATTCAGGGCGAGCAGCCCGGATTCGATCTGATTTGTGAAGTTGTCGGCGTGCAATTGCTCCTGATGAACGTGCTCGCGCCCATGGCCCGCGGCGAGCGGATTACTGCAGAACAGTTTCAAGGCATCGTCAAGTCGATACAGACCGCGAAGGTGAAGGCTGCGGAAGAGATGCTTTCGCGCCGGCGCCAGCCGAAGGAGGTGTGAGCCATGCCAAGCACTCAAACATGGGGCCGGAAGGAGTCGTGGATATGGCCGCCGCGCGGCTTCTACTACACCTACGGAGCCATCTTCCTGGCTATCGTGCTGTGCGGATTCTTCCTGTACCTGCGCTTTGAGTTCGGCATGTCGGCGCTCCAGCGTTACTATCTCCCATATTCGATCCGCACCTGGACCGCAGGCTGGAGACAGTCCGCCGGCCAGTACCAGTTGCTCTACGTTGCGGGCCCTGGCCGCCAGCCCCGCGTGGCACTCGACTCCGACGTGCAGTCCGGCGAAACGCGGCAACCTGGCCAGCGCCCGTTGCCCGTGCAGCTCTCCGGTACGGCGAGGAGCGCGGGATACACAACTCTCTTCCGCGAGGCTCAGCGCGGATATCAAAACCGGGGGCTGAGCCGTTTCCTGTGGCACTGGATTTATGACGATTCCGAACTCTTCAGTTATTTCCGCGCACCCGCGCTCTTCGGCCTGCTGGCCTTGGTCATCCAGCTTCCATTCTCGCTCCGCAAAGACATTGCCCGGCGCAAGCAGCTCCGTTATGGAAGGAGACTCAAGGGACCGATTCTGGTCGATCCGAAGGAGTTCACTAAACAACTCGCCGGGGATGGAATCGGCCTCCAGGTGGAGGACCAAAAGGCTCTACTTCGCATCCCGCGCGAGGCCGAAAACACCCACTTTCTAATCGTCGGTGACACTGGATCCGGCAAATCGACGATCATCAGAAGCATCCTTTGTCAGGTCGCAGAGCGCGGGCACAGCGCTGTCGTTTACGACCCGGCTTGCGAGTTCGTCCGCCAGTTTTACTCACCGGATCGCGGCGACATCGTGCTCAATCCTCTGGACGAACGATGCCCCTACTGGAGTCCGTCCTCCGAATTGCAACGGAAGGCGGAGGCCAAGGCACTGGCCGTTTCGCTTTTCCAGCCCGGCGGCAACACGCTGAAGTTTTTCGTTGAGAGCCCTCAGAAGATCTTCGCCCATCTGCTTTCGTATCTGCCAACGCCGACCGAGCTGGTTCACTGGATGTCGCACCCGGAAGAGATCGATCGCCGCGTCAAAGACACCGAACTTGCTGCGTTGATCGACCCGAAAGCACCGCAGCAGAGAACCGGCGTGCTTGGCTCGCTAAATATGGTTGCCGACAGTTTCCGTCTTCTGCCGACCGAAGCTGAAGGTAACGGCCTCTGGGCCGCGACTGAGTGGGCCGAGAAACGCCAGGGATGGATCTTCATCACCTCGCGCCCTGCGCTGCGCGAGGCGCTCCGGCCTCTCATCAGTTTGTGGCTCGACATCCTGGTTCTGCGCCTCTTAACCGAGCCGCACCCGAACCAGCGGCCTGCGTGGTTTGTGATCGACGAGCTGGCAAGTCTGCAGCGCCTGCCGCAACTCCACACCGCCATCACGGAGAACCGGAAATCGAACAATCCCGTGATCCTTGGCTTTCAGGGCCGCAGCCAACTGGAGGCCCGCTATGGCGAGGATGCCGAGGCGATGTTGTCGCAACCGGCCACCAAGATTTTCCTCAAAACCAGCGAGCCTCGTGCTGCAAGGTGGGTCAGCGAAGCCATCGGCGAGATCGAAATCGAAAAGCTGCGCGAGACGCACTACGACGGGCAGCGCGCCGGCCGCAACTTCGCCCTCGACCGACAAACGGAACCACTCGTATTGCCGTCCGAAATCTCCGGCCTCGACCAGCTACACGCCTTCCTTAAGTATGGCAACCACGTTACCCGGTTTTCCTTCCCTTATATCGACCTGCCGAAGGTGCATCCGGGGTTCATCGAGCGGAAGATGGACGACTTCCTTCCATCGCCGCCGCCTGTCGCCGACAGCGCGCCGCCCGCGGAGCACAAGCTCGTACCGGGCGAGCATACCGGACAACAGGCGTCGCTTGAATTCGAGAACGGGCAGGTTTGAGGTTCCCCGTGCTGACTATCTCCAAACCGCTCTCCGCAACCCAGGCGCAGACGTACCACCGGAAAGAATTCACCGCGAAGGAGCAAAACTACTGGTCTCAGCGTGGCGAAATCGCCGGCGAATGGCAGGGCCGGTTGGCCGGGCAATTTGGCCTTGCAGGAACGGTTTCGACAGAAGAATTCGCGCGCCTCAGTCAGGGCCAGCACCCACAGATCGGCGAGCAGCTTGTGCGGCAACGGGCATCCTACGAATACACGGATGCCGATGGCAAAACCGTCAAGACGATGGAGCATCGCGCCGGGTGGGACGCGACCTTTTCCGCCCCCAAGTCGGTCTCTTTGACGGCTCTGGTAGGCGGCGACGACCGGGTCCGCGAAGCACACCGGGAAAGCGTCCGCATCGCCCTTGAACACCTGGAGCACTACGCGATGGCCCGCATTGGCGGGAACCATCCGGCGGAGGCCACTGCCAGGTTCGTTGCTGCCAAATTCGAGCATGACACCGCCCGGCCCGTGGACGGCTACGCCGCTCCGCAACTTCACACCCACGCCGTCATCTTCAACATCACGGAGCGCGAGACGGGGGAGTACCGCGCTCTGCAGCCGCAGAGTCTCTTCGCCTCGCAGCAGTTCGCCACGGCCATTTATCAATCGGAGTTGACCTACCGGTTGCGGCAGCTCGGTTATGAAATCACAGCCGGACGCAGCGGCGCCCCAGAGATCAAGGGCTACACCCAGGAGTACCTTGACGCATCGAGTCCGCGCAGCCAGCAGATCCGTGAATACCTAGTGTAGTGCGTCGTAAG
>PMAM01000271.1 GCA_003152595.1 Acidobacterium sp. | reverse complement strand
GTCGTCATGGCGCGCCGCTCCAAACAGGAGCAGCACCCCCACCTCTTCGCCGGCGGCATCCTCATCGCCTCCGGAGTTATGTATCTCCGCCTTGCGATCCTGCTCGCGCTCTTCAATCGCCGCCTGATGTCGCTGCTCGATCTGCCCTTCCTGGTCCTCGCAGCGATCGCTGTCCTCGCCGGCTGGCTCTGGACGCGCCGCGCCGATCCCACCGCTCAGTCCGTCCAGCGTCAGTTCGAGCCCTCCAATCCCCTCGAACTCGGCGCGGCCTTCATCTTTGCCGCGCTGTTCCTCACCATGCTCATCGCCACTCAGCTTGCCGTCACCTACCTGGGCACGACAGGCGTCAATACTCTGGCCGCCATCATGGGCGTCACCGACGTCGATCCTTTCATCATGGGCATGACCCAGGCGGCGGGCACGCTCACCCCGCTCTCCGTCGCTGCCGGAGCCGTCCTCATCGCCGCCTCCAGCAACAACATCGTCAAGGGCATCTACGCCTACAGCCTCGCCGACCGCAAAACTGGCGTGCAGAGCCTCGTCTTTCTCGCTACGCTCGCCCTGCTCGGCCTCGTCCCACTCTTCTGGATCCTGTAAACCCGCCCCTGTGAACTCCGTAGCGAAAAGAAAAAGGGCTTCCCAATAGGAAGCCCTCAAGTCTTCGCTGACCGCTTCTAAGCTGACCCCTTTTTAGCCGACCGCCTTTTAGCTGACTGCTATTCAGCTGACGTCTTATTCGCTACCGGCCACCACCCACCGGCTGCCGGCTCAATGCACAAAGTGCAGAATCGCCTGGTTGGTCGCCAGCGCCGCCACATACGCCAGCACGCTCATGTAGGCAAACTGCACCGCCGGCCACCGCCAGCTGTTCGTCTCCCGCCGCACAATCGCGATCGTCGAGGTGCACTGCATCGCGAATGCGAAGAACACCACCAGCGCCATCGCGCCGCCCAGGGTCAGATCATGCCGGAGCGCTGCCTGCAATCCCAGCGACTGCGTCGCCGGATCGGCTCCGTACAGCGTGCCCAGCGTACCGACGATCACCTCGCGCGCCAGCACCGAGGTCAGCAGCCCGATCCCAATCTTCCAGTTGAACCCCAGCGGCTTGATCACCGGTTCCACCAGCTGCCCCAACCGCCCGATCACGCTCCCGGCCAGGTCCGCGTGAAACGGAATGTGGCTCAGGATCCAAAGCACAATCGTTACCGCCAAAATCACTGTCCCTGCCTGGCGCAGGAACACTTTGCCGCGATCCACCAGCCGCAAGCTCAGCGAACGCACCGTGGGCAGCCGGTACTGCGGTAGCTCCAGGATGAACGGCGCCGACGACGCCTTCAGAATCGACGACTTCAGCAGCCACGCCGTCCCCAGCGCCGCCACAAATCCCAGCACGTACAACGACAGCATCACCGCCGCGCGCAGACCAAAGAAATCTCCCAGCAACGGCGTGTTCGGAATGAACGCCGCGATCATCAGCATGTAAATCGGCAGCCGCGCCGAGCAGGTCATGAACGGTGCCACCAGGATCGTCGCGAACCGGTCGCGCTTGTTCTCGATCGTCCGCGTTGCCATGATCGCCGGTACCGCGCACGCATACGCCGACAGCAGCGGGATGAAAGCCTTCCCGTTCAGCCCGATCGATCGCATCACGCGATCCGCAATCAGGGCCGCCCGCGCCAGGTATCCGGAGTCCTCCAGCACGCCGATGAACAGAAAAAGTAACAATATCTGTGGCAAAAACACGAGCACCGACGCCACGCCGCGCCACACACCGTCGATCAGCAGCGACTCCACCCACCCATGCCCCAGCAGCGCGCCAATCCTGCCGCCGCCCGCGTTCAGCACCTCGCCAAACGCATCGCTCAGCGGCTGCCCAATTGAGAACACCACCTGAAACACCGCAAACACCACCACCAGGAAAATCAGCGGTCCCCAGATCCTGTGCAGCAGCACGCCGTCAATCCGTTTCGTCCACTCATTTGAAAGCGGGGCCTTGTACTTGGTCCGCGTGCTGATGCCGGTCGCCCACTGCCGATACGACCGCGGATTCCCCATCACCGGCAGCTCGATCCGCCCCTCGGCCGGAACCGGCTTCTCCGCTTCCGCCTTGCGGTTTAGAAAATGCGTGATCGCATCCAGACCCGCACCGCGCGTCGCGCTGATCTTCGCCACCGGCACGCCCAGTTCCTGGGCCAGGGCCAGCGTGTCCACACGCCCGCCGCGCGCCTCCATCAGGTCGCTCATGTTCAGCAGCACCAGGGTCGGCAATCCCAGGTTCAGCACCGGCGCCGCCAGCATCAGCTGCCGCCGCAACTGCAGCGAATCCAGCACCAGCAGGATCGCATCCGGCGCCGGCGTTCCCGGCATCTCCCCGTGCAGCACGTCCACCGCAACCCGCGCATCTTCTGAGTACGAATCCAGCCCGTAGATTCCCGGCAGATCGATCAGCGTCAGATCGCCCCGGCCGATCCCGTTCAGCCGCCCCACCCGCTGCTCCACCGTCACGCCAGGATAGTTCGCGACCTTCTGCCGCAGCCCGGTCAGTCGATTGAACAGCGTCGACTTGCCCGAATTCGGCGGTCCCACCAGCGCCACCGTCCGAATCCGCCCGGCAACGCGCGGCTCAACCGGAGCCTCAATCGTCGCCGTCGTGCCGCAGCATTCACTCATCCCTGCCTCGTGTTCTGCCCCTCATATTCGCGAACCCGAATTGCCCCAGCCGTGTCGCGCCGCAACGCAACCTCAAACCCGTCGATTGAATACACCGTCGGATCTCCCGCTGGCGCCCGCCGCACCACCATCACCCGCGCCTCCGGCATGAAACCCATATGCATCAGGTGATGCTGAATCTCGCCAGGCAGATCGAGCGACTCGACAACCCCGACGGTTCCAATGGGCAATTCGCTCAATTGACGCAACTTCCAGGCTCCGGACAGGTCCAGCTCGTCCGCTTCTTCGACCCCAAAATCCGATAATAACGCAATTGCGACCATTTTGCTCCTATATTGCCCAGTAGTGGCAAGCATAAGATCGGCCGCACGGCTGCTTCCGTGATTCCTGTCACAATACGCGGCCCGCGCCCCCAGAGGCGCACCACTTCAGGAACCCGGTCCCGGCTGGGGATTTCCGCCTCGGTCCGCGCCGGCACAATGAGTGACGTTCAGACCAAAGAGCTGCCGGGTCCCGGAAATCTGCCCGCTATAGTCAGGTGGGTATCGCGCCATTGGAGCCTGCCCAACGGTACGACTGCGGGTGCCCCATTCTGATGGCGCGTTCTTTGCGCCGTCAGGGTGGGCATCGCGCCAAGCGCGATCCGAACTGGCCGCTCGTTCTCCTCAGTGATTCGTCGGCTGCGCCGGACTCGGCGTCGCCACCGCTGCCGCCTCCGCCCCGTAGTCCAGCGGCGTCGTCAGCAGTTTCGTTACATCGGCCGGCATCGGCTGCCCGGCATTCTTCAGCAGCACCGACACCTGCCAGATCTGTGTCGCATTCAGCACCTTGCCGAATGCCGGCATCCCCGTCAGGCGGATCCCATTCACAACCTTCCACTCGGTCTCGCCCACCGGATCGTCGCTCACGCCCACCACGCCATTGCGGTGCGGTGCCCATAACTGTGGCGCCTTCGGATACATGTGCGCCGCATACGCCGACGGCCGCCCGTACAGCCCATGACACCCCGCGCACTCCTCGCGATAGACCTGCGCGCCCGTCGTGAGATTGGTGCCACTCGCCTCGATCGGCGCGCTCGCCGGCATCTCCTTCTCGATCCGCGTTTGCAAAGGCGCCCGCACAATCTGCTTCTCCAGCAAAAACGGCCGATCCGCCACTGCCACCGGCGGATGCCCCACCCGGAGATAGATCATCACCGCAATCGGAAGGATCAACAGCCCAACCACCAGCCCCAGCAGAAATTTCATCCGTTCCAGCCCCCAGTCCCCAAAATAACCGCACTCCTCTCCGGCATCCTTGCACGGCGATGAAGATTCCGCAATGCAAGTCATGGTGAGCGAGGTCCGGCTCCGCGAGCCGGGCGCAGTCGAATCCACCTCCCGAGCGTCAGTAATCCCGACGAGCTTTCTCGTCGGGATTCGCGAGGGCCGCCCGGCTGTTCCATCCCCTGTACCCTGCGCGCCGTACCCTGTACCCTGTAGCAAGCAGAAAATTTCTTCTTTTCGTCTAAGCAGTGGAGGCACCCAGGTTCATGCATTTTCGCAAGTTCTCCGGATACGCCCTGTATCCACTCCTCGCGTTCCTTCTCCTTTTTCCCTCCGCATCGCGCGCACAGGATTCCACCTCCCAGCAGCCGGCCGCCACTCCCCAGCAGCCCGACCAGTCCCAATCTTCTTCCAGCAACGGTCAGAACCAGGCCCAGGTTCTCCGCGAAGCCCAGGCCCGCGTCAATGCCCGCCGGCGCGTCCGCATCCGCCAGATCATCCAGGATACGTACAGCCACAAATATGAGCTGAACTTCGGCGGCGGCTCCCTGCGCTTCACNNTACGGCACCGCCTACACCGGCACCAACCCGTACTCTGTGTTCAATCCCAGCATCAGCCAGTACACCTTCATGGGTGGGCCTGGCTACCGCTTCTTCAAAGGCCAGCACTGGGCCTGGACCGCCGAAGCTCTCGCTGGCGCCGGCCACGGCAACTTCGGAACCGGCACCCACGGCCTGCCCCCCGAGTTGGTCGGCCTCTATCAGGACTCCACCGTCCTCAACTTCCTCGGCGGCGCCTCCGCCGACTGGAACCTGAGCCCCGCCGTCGCCTTTCGCTTTACCGCCAATGAGCTGATCACCAACTACGGCTCCAGCTTCCAGGAGAACCTCGGCGGCAACGTCGGCTTCGTCTACCGCTTCGGCCGTAAGTAGACCCCACGCCGGCAGAACTCCGGGTGCCCCATTCTGATTGCGCGCGCCTTTGGCGCAATCAGGGTGGGCATCGTGCGCCAGCGCGATCCTCTCTATACGCTAATCGCCATCCGCTATACGCTGGTTCTTCATGCTCCTCGCGGCGGCCACCGAGTCCCTCCTCACCCATACCCAGACCCTCGCCCTCCTCTTCGTCAAAAACGACTTCCGCCACTACCTCCGCACCCACTACGGCGACCACACCTTCCAGAATCTCTACCACTGGCAACTCTTCTCCTTCGACACGGCGCTTCTCACTCCCTATTTCGTCGTCATGATCGTCCTCGCACTCTACGGCTTCCACCGCTACACGCTCGTCTGGCTCTACTACCGCAACCGCAAAAACGCCACCCACGAGCCACCCTCGCGCTTCGCCCAGCTGCCCCGCGTCACCATCCAGCTCCCCATCTTCAACGAGCAGTTCGTCGTCGACCGCCTCATCGACTCCATCTGCCGCATCGACTACCCCCGCGAGCTGCTCGAAATCCAGGTCCTCGACGACTCTAC
>PMAM01000049.1 GCA_003152595.1 Acidobacterium sp. | reverse complement strand
CTTCTGGCTCTTCGTCCGCGAACCCAACCGTGGCTCGGCCGACACGCTCAAGCCGACCACCACGCGCACCAGCTTCTCAGGACTCTTCCGCAATCCCGCCTTCTGGACGGCCACCCTCGGCCTGGCGATGTGGACCTTCGCCGTCGGTGGCATCTCCACCTGGCTGCCGACGTTTCTCGAACGCTTCGGCGGCTACTCGCTCGCCGGCGCCGACCGCCTGGCCGGGGCGGTCACCGTTATCGACGGTCTGCTCGCCACCATCGCCGGGGGCTGGATTGCCCAGCTCTGGCTCCGCCGCAATCATCGCGCACTCTATCTCGTCTCCGCGTGGAGCGCGACCCTCGCGATTCCTTTCGCTGCCCTCGTCTTCTTCGGACCCTCGCGGCTTCTTCTCCCCGGCGCCTTCCTTGCGGAGTTCTGCCTTTTCCTCAACACTGGACCGCTGAACGCCGCCATCGTGAACTCTGTCGCCGCGCCCATTCGCTCCACGGCCATCTCCGTCAACCTCTTCGTCATTCACGCCCTCGGCGATTCGTTCTCTCCCGGCCTCATCGGCCGTATATCCGACGCCACCAATCTGCGCATCGGCCTCGGCGTCACACTCATCTCTCTCGTTCTCTCCGGCGTCATCCTCTTCGGTGGCTCGCGCTTCGCTCCCCGCCTGCCGGACCTCGAAAAAGGCGCGCCTGCCAACTCCTGATCCGATGCACCCGCTCTTCATCCTCAGCGTCGTCTTCTCCTGGTCCATCGCCCTCGTCTGGACGCAGCGCGTTCTGAGCGTGGCCCGCAATCTTCCTCGGGTTCCCAATCTTCTCGATCGCCGATACGATCCGCCGCAACAGGCCGGTCCCGGCCGGCCGCAGATCACCGTCATCGTCCCGGCACGCAACGAAGCCTCTGATATCGAGGCAACGCTGCGCTCTCTCCTGGCGCAAACCATCCCGCTCGAGATCCTCGCCGTCGATGACCGATCCACCGACGCGACGGGTACCATCATGGACCGCCTCGCCGCCGAAGATGTTCCTGCGGGCAAATACCTCAGCGTGATTCACGTTGAATCCCTTCCCTCTGGCTGGCTAGGCAAGAATCACGCTATGGCTCTCGCCGCAAGGCAGGCCGCGACCCTATGGCTTCTCTTCACCGACGGCGATATCGCCTTTCGCGAAGACAGTCTCGAGCGCGCATTGCGCTACGCGCAGGACGCCGCCGATCATCTCGTTCTGCTGCCCACCCTCATTCTTAAAACAGCCGGGGAAAGCATGATGGCCGCCGTCTTTCAGTCGTTCACGCTGCTTGCATGGCGGCCCTGGAAAATCGCCGATCCCAGGGCTCGGCGCGAATCCATCGGCATGGGCGCCTTCAATCTTATTCGCAGCGATGTGTATCGCGCGGTCGGTGGATTCGAAGCGGCGCCCCTCGAAGTCCTCGAAGACCTCCGTCTCGGCTACGCCGTCAAACGCGGCGGCTATCGGCAACGCTTCGTTCTCGGGCGCGGACTCGTTCGGCTGCACTGGGCGCCGGGTGCCTTCGGCATGGTCCGCAATCTGACGAAGAACATTTTCGCCACCTTCCGCTTCCGGCTCTCGTTGCTCTTCGGCGCATGGATTGGGCTGTTTCTCCTGTGCTTTGCTCCGCTGGCGGCCCTCCTGGGTCCGTGGCCGATTCGCTCCGCCGGCCTCGTGTCCATGGCGATGATCGTGATGCTTTACGCGCTCACCTCTCGCTACTACAACCGTGTCGGCCTCGGATACGTTCTCACTTTTCCCGTCGCGGCCGCTTTGGTCCTGTACGCGATGCTTCGTTCCACCCTGGTCACGCTGCTACGCGGCGGCGTGGTGTGGCGCGGGACATTCTATCCCCTGGACGAACTCCGCCGGAACGCCGGCCCGCTGCGCTGAGGGCCCTTTTCTGAACGCTGAATCTGTGCCCTGAGCCCTGTGCCCTGTAAACTGTTATTGAGGTTCTCCATGCCTGAAATTCAGCGCAGGAAGACGGTTACCGTTCGCATCGGAAGCGTAAAAGTCGGCTCCGAGGCTCCCGTCGTCGTGCAGTCCATGACCAACACCGACACGGCCGATCCCGCCTCGACCATCCAGCAGGTCGCCGAGCTCGTTGAAGCCGGCTCCGAACTCGTCCGCGTCACCGTCAACAACGACGAGGCCGCCAAGGCCGTCCCGCACATTGTCGAAGGCCTCGCGAAGCGCGGCATCCAGACGCCCATCATCGGCGACTTCCACTACAACGGCCACCTGCTGCTCAAGAAGTACCCCGCCTGTGCCCAGGCGCTTGCCAAGTACCGCATCAATCCGGGCAACGTCTCCATCGGCCGCAAAGACGACGACAATTTCCGCACCATGATTGAGTGCGCGGTCGAGAACGACAAGCCCGTGCGCATCGGCGTCAACTGGGGCTCGCTCGACCAAGCGCTGCTGACTCGCCTCATGGACGAAAACTCCCGGCGTCCCGACCCCGCACCCGCGCGCGACGTGATGCTCGAAGCCATGTGCCGCTCTGCACTCGACTCCGCCGCCGCTGCCGAGCGTTACGGCCTCGGCCACGACAAGATCATCATCAGCGGCAAGGTTTCCGGTGTTCGCGACCTCATCGACGTCTATCAGATGCTCGCCGGCCGCTGCGACTATCCGCTGCACCTGGGCCTCACCGAAGCCGGCATGGGCATGAAGGGCATCGTCGCTTCGACCGCCGGCCTCACGCCACTCCTGCTCCAGGGCATCGGCGACACGATCCGCGTGTCTCTGACCCCGAAGCCCGGTGCCAGCCGCACCGAAGAGGTTTTAACCGCGCAGCAGATCTTGCAGTCGCTCGGCATCCGCAGCTTCGCGCCGCAGGTCACGGCCTGCCCCGGTTGCGGCCGCACCACCAGCATCTTCTTCCAGGAGTTGGCCCAGCAGATTCAGGACTATCTCCGCACCTCGATGCCCGCCTGGCGCCAGCAATACCCCGGCGTGGAAGAGCTAAAGCTCGCAGTGATGGGCTGCGTCGTTAACGGCCCTGGCGAGTCGAAGCACGCCAACATCGGCATCTCACTGCCCGGCACCTTCGAGGAGCCGAAGGCCCCGGTCTACGTCGATGGCCACCTGATGACCACGCTGCGCGGCGACACCATCGTTGCGGATTTCAAGAAAATCCTCGACGATTATGTGAAGAACCGCTACGGCAGCTGCGAGCACGAGCTCGAGACGACCGCCGTCTAGCTCAGTTCAGGAACGCCATGGCCACGGAAACGAAAGCAAGTGCAACAGACGTTGGCGCGCAGCGCGTCCGCCTGGACGGCCAGTCCGACCTCGCCCGCATCGCTCTGCAGGAACGCCAGCTCGTCTTCTCCGCGTTTGACGAAGAAACCGCGTGGCGCATCGGCAACCGCCTCCGCACTCTCGCGACGGAACGCGGACTGTCCGTTGTCATCGACGTTCGCCGCCTCGCCCAGCAACTCTTCTACGCCGCGCTCCCCGGCACGACCTCCGACAATCCCGAATGGGTTCGCCGGAAGAGTAACGTGGTCTTCCGCTTCCACCGCAGCTCCTACGCGGTCGGCCTCGACCTTGACCAGAAGCAGTCCAGCGTGGAGGCCCGTGGCCTTCCCACCGCCGACTACGCCAGCCACGGCGGCAGCTTTCCGATCCGGGTGCAGAACGCCGGCCTTGTCGCGGCCGTCGCGGTCTCCGGCCTGCCACAGCGCGCCGACCACGAACTCGTCGTCGAAGCGCTCTGCGCCGAACTCAAGCAGGATTACGAGTCCCTCCGCCTGAGCTCTGCGCCCTGAGCTCTGTGCCCTGATTTCCCAGCGGCAGCCAAAAGGCAAACCGCGACCCCTTCCCCGCCTCGCTGATCAGCTCGATGCCGCCTCCGTGCGCCTCCACGATGGCCTTCACAATCGCGAGTCCCATTCCCGTTCCGCCTGCCTGGCCGCGCTGTTTTCTGCCGCGAAAGAACTTGTCGAAGACGAAGGGCTGCTCGCCCGGCTCAACCCCGGGCCCTCGATCCGCGACCATCACCCGCAGCCGATACTCATCCCTGACCGCACTCAGCTCGATCGGCGAGCCAGCCGGCGAATACTTCACCGCATTTTCGATCAGATGCCGCAGCACCCGATGTACCAGCGCGCGATCCATCGGCGCGCGCCGCACATCGGCGGCGACCTGCACCTCCACCGCCCGATCCTTCAGCAGGGGCCGCATCTCCTCCACAGTCATCTCCATGAGCTCCCGCACATCCTGCGGCTGCGCCCTGATCTGCACTGTCTCCGCGTCCAGCTGCGCCATTTCCACCGCCTGCCCGATCAGCCGGTCCAGACGCGCGCTTTCCTCATCGACCACCGCCGTGAGCTCCGCGCGCTCGGCCTCCGGCAAATCCTGCTGGCTCGCCAGGGTTGTCGCCGCCGCTCGAATCGATGTCAGCGGTGTTCGCAAATCGTGCGTTACGGAATCGAGCAACGCTGTTCGCAGTCGCTCGCTCTGGCGCGACGCCTCCAGGCGGCTGCTGCGCTCCACCGTCGCCGCGCGCTCCAGAGCGATCGCCACCAAGCTGCCGATGGCATCGTAAACCTGTAGCGAATATTCGCCGCCCGTCACGGCCAGAACGCCGAGCGAGCGCATGCCCAGCGCCAGCGAAATTACATGAAGTCCATCGCGCGGTGACACTCCCGCTTCGCCCTGATCTGCAGCCAGCTTCAGATCCAGCAGCGGCAGCAACTCATTCTGCGGATCGGAATAATACGCGCCGTCGTCCTCGCGCACATAGAGCACCGCTGCTCGAAATCCAAACACCGTCGCCACGACCGACGGCGTCGTGCGCGCGACGGTGCGCAGGTCCTCCTGCAACAGCAGCTGCTGGCTGAACTCGTACAGCCGCTCCACCTCCCGGCGTCCCCGTTCCGCATTCTCTGCGTGCTGGTGCTCCCGTTCCGACAAATGACTTACCAGCACGCTGCAGGCAAGGAAGGCGGCAAGCGCCACCCAGTTGTTGGGCTCCGTAATGGTTAGCTTTCCCACCGGAGGCAAAAAGAAAAAGTTGTACAACAGCGTGCACAGCACCGACAGATACACCGAATATGCCAGCCGCCAGCGCGACGCCGTCACCAACACCAGCATCAGGAAGCCCAGCGCGACCGTCGTCGGATTCGCATGCAGAACCCGCCGGAACACCGCCACAATCAGCAGCGCCGCGGCTGTCAGCAGCGCGTATCGCAACAGAATCTTTACGAATCGCGGCGTATNNGACGACGAAATTCAGATCACGCGCGTGCTGCGCGCCTCGCTCTCGGCTCAGCGCTACGATGTGCGCACCGTGAACGACCCCGAGGAAGCCGTGCGCGTCTTCGAGGACTGGAACCCTGACCTCGTGATCACCGACCTGATGATGCCCGGCATGTCCGGCGTCGAAATCTGTCGCGCCATCCGCAGACAAGCCTCCATTCCCATCCTTGTTCTCTCGGTTCGCGACCAGGAACACACCAAGGTCGAAGCTCTCGACGCCGGCGCCGATGATTACGTCACCAAACCCTTCAGCATCCAGGAACTCCTCGCCCGCGTCCGCGCCCATCTGCGACGCGCACCGGAGCGCGTCGGCGACAGCGCCATCCAGGTGGGCGACTTTCTCGTCGATCCAGCCGCGCACAGCGTTGCCGTCGCTGGCCGCCCCGTACACCTCACACCCAAGGAGTTCGATCTGCTCCTGCTCTTCGCGCGCAACGCCGGCAAGGTCCTCACCCACCGCGTTCTGCTCACGGCCGTCTGGGGCGCGCAATCCGCCCAGCAGCCCGAATACCTCCGCGTCTTCATCGGCCAGCTTCGCAAAAAACTCCAGGGCGACGCCCATAAGGAGTACATCCAGACCGAGCCCTGGGTCGGCTATCGATTCCTCCCCGAAGGCGCGGCCGCATAGCGCCAGCCCGGCACCGCCCCGCCACTTACGAATTCTTTATGGCTCCCTTACTACGCCCTTGCAGCGCAGGCGTTTTACTAAAACACGAAACGTTATGACCGACCTTCTGATGATTGTCTTCTCCGTTGCGTTCTTCGCTGTCGCACTCCTGTATGTCAGCGCGTGCGAGAAGCTGAGGTAGCCCATGAACATCACCACACTCGCCATCGCCGCCATCACCGTCCTCCTGCTCGGCTACCTGGTTGTAGCCCTGCTCTATCCGGAGAAGTTCTGACATGACCTTCAATGGCTGGTTCCAGTTTCTTGTCTACTTTGTCGTACTCCTGGTCTGCATGCGTCCGCTGGGCATTTACATCAACGGCGTCTTCGCCGGCAAATACAAGTTCCTCGGCCCGCTGGAGAACCTGGTCTATCGCGTATCCGGCATTCACCGTGAAGAAGAGATGACATGGCGCCAGTACGGGGCGGCTATGCTGCTCTTCAGCTTCGCCTCGCTGTTGCTGACTTACTTCATCGAGCGTCTCCAGCTTCACCTCCCCTGGAATCCACAGCACTTTCCCGGCGTGAGTGCCCTGTTGGCCTGGAACACGGCGGCCTCCTTCACCACCAACACCAACTGGCAGGCCTATACCGGCGAAGCCACCATGAGTTACTTCACGCAGATGGTTGGCCTCGCGTATCACAATTTCTTCAGCGCAGCGGTCGGTATTGCCGTCGCCATCGCTCTGGTTCGCGGCATCGCTCGCCGCGAAGCGAAGACGATCGGCAACTTCTGGGTCGATACGACCCGTGCCTGCCTCTATGTGCTGCTGCCCATCTGCATCGTTTATGCGCTGGCGCTCGTCAGCCAGGGCGTGATTCAGAACCTGCATCCGTACTCGGTCGCCCACACCCTCGAGAACCAGACGCAAACCATCGCCCAGGGTCCGGTCGCCTCGCAGGAAGCCATCAAGNNCGCATGACCGGCTCTCCGGGCCACGGCTGGGCTGTCTTCGCATGCATGTCGATCCTCTTCACGGCCGGATTCACGGTGGCCTACTGGGCTGAATCGCATCCTAACCCAACACTGCACAATGTCGCGCAAAACTCCAGCGCGTTGCAGGCCGGCGGCAACATGGAGGGCAAAGAAACCCGCTTCGGCATCGCCGACTCGGCGCTCTTCGCCACCATCACCACCGACGCCAGTTGCGGCGCCATCAATTCCTGGCACGATTCCTTCACGCCGCTCGGTGGCATGATCCCACTGCTCAACATCGAACTGGGCGAAATCATTTTTGGCGGCGTGGGCTCCGGCCTCTACGGCATGATCGTCTTCGTTGTGCTCTCTGTGTTCATCGCTGGGCTGATGGTCGGCCGAACTCCGGAGTATCTCGGCAAGAAGATCGAAGCGTATGACGTGAAGATGTCCATGCTCTACGTGCTCATCTTCCCTCTGGTCATCCTGACACTCACCGCGGTTTCGGTGCTCTATCCGGCAGGTCTTGCCGGCATTACCAATCCTGGCCCGCACGGGCTCAGCCAGATTCTGTACGCGTATTCCTCCGCCGCGGGCAATAACGGATCGGCTTTCGGCGGCCTCAACGCTAACACGACCTGGTATAACACTACCCTCGGCTTCACCATGCTCGCGGGACGCTTTCTCATGATGATTCCCATGCTCGCCCTCGCCGGCAATCTCGCCCGCAAGAAGAGCATTCCGCCTTCACCGGGAACGTTCCCCGTCAACACTGCGCTGTTTACGGTGTTACTGACCGGCGTGATCCTCATCGTTGGCGCGCTGACATTCTTCCCGGCACTTAGCCTCGGTCCTATCCTGGAGCACTTACTTCTTCAGCACGGAGTCTTGTTTTCCTAACTTCGGATAACTTCAATGACGAAAAAGCAAAATCTCTGGAACTCTGACATTCTCCGCCAGGCCATCATCGATTCCTTCCGCAAGCTCGACCCGCGCTTGATGATGAAGAACCCCGTCATGTTCGTGGTCGAAGTCGGCAGCGTCGTCACAACGGCTTTGCTGATCGAGGAATCGATCCGTCATCTTCCCATTCGGTTCGATCTGCAGATCACGCTGTGGCTCTGGTTTACCGTCCTCTTTGCGAACTTCGCNNGGCTCGCTTGAAGCTGTCTCCAGTTCTCAACTGCGCGTTGACGACATCATCAGGGTCGAAGCCGGCCAATACATCGCGGGCGACGGTGAAGTGATTGAAGGCATCGCCTCCGTCGACGAATCCGCCATCACTGGCGAGTCGGCGCCCGTCATTCGCGAAGCCGGCGGCGATCGCTCCGCCGTCACCGGCGGCACGCGCCTGCTCTCCGACTGGATCAGGATCAGGATCACCTCCAACCCCGGCGAAACTTTCCTCGATCGCATGATCGCGCTCGTCGAAGGCGCCACGCGGCAGAAGACCCCCAACGAGATCGCGCTCAGCATCCTCCTCGCCGGCCTGACCGTGATCTTTCTGCTCGCGGTCGCCACGCTGCAGCCCTACGCCATCTACTCGCACGCGCCACAGACCATCTTCGTTCTCGTCTCGCTGCTCGTCTGCCTCATCCCGACGACGATCGGCGCGCTCCTCTCCGCCATCGGTATCGCCGGCATGGATCGGCTTGTGCAGTACAACGTCCTCGCCATGTCCGGCCGCGCTGTCGAAGCCGCCGGCGACGTCAACACCCTCCTGCTCGACAAGACCGGCACCATNNCCGACGAAACGCCCGAAGGCCGCTCCATCGTTGTGCTCGCCAAAGAGAAGTACAACCTCCGCGGCCGCGACCTGAGTGGCATGCGCGCCGAGTTTGTCCCCTTCAGCGCGCAAACGCGCATGTCCGGCGTCGACCTGCCCGGCAGCAAGATCCGCAAAGGCTCGGCCGACGCCATCGCCCGCTGGCTCGAGTCGCAGGGCTCCAGTCTTCCCCGCCCCGTCAATGATCGCGTCGAGGAGATCGCGCGCCAGGGCGGCACGCCTCTCGTCGTCTCAGAGAATGCCACCGCGCTCGGCGTCGTCTACCTCAAAGACATCGTCAAAGGCGGCCTCAAGGATCGCCTTGCGCGCCTGCGCGCCATGGGCATCCGCAGCATCATGATCACCGGCGACAATCCCCTCACCGCCGCGGTCATCGCACGCGAAGCGGGCGTCGACGACTTTCTCGCCGAAGCCAAGCCCAAAGACAAGATGGACCTCATCAAGCGCGAGCAGGCGAAGGGCAAGCTGGTCGCCATGACCGGCGACGGCA
>PMAM01000304.1 GCA_003152595.1 Acidobacterium sp. | reverse complement strand
CAGGAGGCGCACTGCGAGACACAGCAAGGCTGGCAGAGTTTCCTCAAGTCCAACGACCTTACCGAAGATGAGATCGAGCAGCGCTGGAGCCAGCGCATGGCCATACTGCAGTTCATCGATATGCGCTTCCGCAGCGGCATTCGCATCTCTCCGGACCAGATCGCGGCGTACTATCAGAAGACCCTGGTACCCGCCCTCGAGAAGGACAACCAAAAGGCTCCCCCCCTGGCCGATCTCTCCGGGCGCATCCGGGAAATCCTCCTGCAGCAGCAGGTCAGCGGCCTCTTTCAGGACTGGCTCGGGAGCCTGCGCGACCAGGGCAACGTCCAGATCGTCGATCCGGTCTACGGCGCCGATCTGGAATCGAAGCCTGCCGCGGGGGAACAATGAACGCGATGCCTCAGCCCACCGGCGAACCCGAGCCCCCCCGCAAACAAGCGGGACCGCCGCCAGCGCATCCCCGCCGCGTCCGCAATCTGATCGCGTTCGGCGCACTGTGGACCGTCGTGGTCCTGCTCGTCCTCTTTGGTGTGGTCTCGTGGTATGCCGGCACCCCCTCCTTCCAGAACCGCATTCGCCGCACCGTCATCGCGGAGCTGGAGAAGTCCACCGGCGGCCGCGTCGAGCTGAAGAAGTTCAGCTGGCGGCTTACCCATCTGGAATTTGAAGCCGACGACCTCACCATTCACGGCCTTGAGGCGCCGGACCAGGTCCCTTACGCCCACATCGATCGGCTCTTTGTCCGCCTGCAGATTCTCTCTTTCTTCCGCGCGAAGATCGGCCTGAACTACCTCGAAGGTGACCATCCCGTCGTTCACCTCATCGTCTATCCCGACGGCTCAACGAACCAGCCGCAGCCGAAGCATTCCTCCACCGGCAACTCGAAAGACGAGATTTTCGATCTCGCCGTAGGCCGCACCGTCATCGACAACGGCGTTGCGATCCTCAACCAGCGCGCAATCCGCTTCAACCTCACCGCCAACAATCTCGCCGCGCAGGTCAACTACGTTCCCCTGCGCGACCGCTACGTCGGCACCCTGCACGCTGAGGAT
Source organism: Acidobacterium sp. (assembly GCA_003152595.1). Lineage (GTDB taxonomy): Bacteria > Acidobacteriota > Terriglobia > Terriglobales > Acidobacteriaceae > Palsa-343. Next base: position 26,057 of record PMAM01000304.1, on the reverse strand, counting down.
GTCGTCGCGCAACGCGGCGCCGACATCCCTGTTCACTCCATCGTCGATGCATCGGTCGACGCCGGCCGCAACAACGCCAACCTCGTCTCCCTCACGCTCCAGAGTGGCCCCCAGGGCAAGAGCCAGAAGACCCTGCTGCGCGCCTCCGGAAACCTCAACAACTTCGCCGCTCCGCAATGGCAATTCTCCATGAAGGGCGCCATCGACGCGCTTGAAGTTCGCGCCCTGACCGGCGAAACCGGTCTGGCCGGCGGAACCGCGCAACTGGAAGCCAACGGGCACGGTGCCGGCCAGCAGTTTGTCGTCGACGGCAACGCGCGCATCAGCGGCGGCGCCTATCGCACCGGAACCGTCAACGCCGCCGGCATCACCGCCGACGCGGTCGCCCACGTCACCCAGGATCAGATTGCCGTCACCGGTATCCATGCCCGCCTCGCTACCGGCGGCCTCCTGACCGGCGACATGCACATCGTCAACTGGAGCTCGCCGGCCCCCGCGCCCAACGCCCAAACCATTCCGAAATCCGCGCAGCAGCAGGGGATCATCCGCACCCAGCTCGCCGGCTTCACTCTGGATTCGCTCCTCGACACCGTTGCCCCGCGGCGTTTTCGCCGCCTCGGCTTTGCCACCACCGCCTCCGGCATCGCCAACATTGACTGGACCGGCAGCCCTGCCAACATGGTGGGCGTCGTCAAGGTCAACCTCGCGCCGCCCGCCGCTCTCACGCCCAACGAAGTCCCGGTCTCCGGCACCGTCGACGCCGAATACAGGAATCGTGCCGGAACCGTCATCATCCACGCCTTCGACATTCACACGCCCGCTTCCGAGATTCAGGTTTCCGGCAACATGGGCGTCTATCCCATGACGCGCCCGTCTCAGATTGACGCCAGCCTCGTCACGCGCAACCTCGCCGAGTTCGATCCGGCGCTGACCGCCTTCGGCATTTCCGTGCCCGGCCAGCCCAACCCGATTCCCGCCGAACTTCACGGCCAGGCGCAGTTCCACGGCACCGTCACCGGCAACCTGCGTTCGCCGGAGTTCAAAGGGCATCTGCAGGCCACCGACTTTAACATCGCGGCGCTCGGCCCCAATTCCACAGCCACCCAGGCAGCCAGCCGCATCCACTTCGACAGCCTCTCCACCGACGCCGCCTACCGCGCCGGAGAGGTTTCCGTGAGCCTCGGCACGCTGGTGCAGGGCAAGACCACCATCGACTTCTCTGGCCAGGTCCACGGCCGCGCCAGCGAACCTAAATCCCTCTTCGCGGACTCCTCCTCTATCCATGCCAGCGTCCAGGTGAAGAACGCCGACCTCGCACAGTGGCTCGCCCTGACCGGCAAAAACTACCCCGTCTCCGGAACGCTGAACCTTCATGCGCAAACCGACGGCACCATCGGCGACCTCGACGGCACGGGACAACTGAGTCTGGCCGGCGGATCGCTTTACGGCGAACAATATAAGTCGCTGACCTCCGATGTGCAGTTCCGCGGAAAAGACGTCAACGCCAGCAACTTCGTCTTCGCGATGGACGGCGGCCGCATTACCGGCAACGCCGGTTACAACTTCACCGCAAGGACGGCGCACGTCGACCTCAAGGGCAGCGGCTTTGAGCTGGCCCACATCAAGCGCCTCGAAAACCACCAATACCCTGTGCTCGGCACCGTGGACTTTTCAGTAAAGGGCAGCGGGACGCTGGACGATCCGGCCGTCCAGGCGAGCATGCACGTGCGCAAGCTGGAGCTGGCCCGCGAATTCAATGGCTCCGTCGATGCCGATGCCCACACCCAGGGCCGTGCGCTCCAGCTCCACGTCGCCGCGCACCTCAACTCCTCCACGCTCGACCTCACCAGCGAAACTCAGATCGCCGGTGACTATCAGACCCGCGCGACCCTGAACATCGCCGGGTTCAACATCGATCCGCTGCTCCGAACTTTCAGCGTCACCGGAATCCGCGGCAGCTCCTCCATCGCCGGCGCGGTCACCGTCTCCGGTCCGCTGCGCCGCCCGAAGCAGCTCAATGGCGACCTGCGCCTCAGCCAGCTGGCCCTCACGCTGGAAGACGTCCCCATTCACAGCGACGGCGCTCTCCACGCTACGCTGCGCGATGGCACCTTCACCATGGACCCCCTGCACATCGTCGGCCCCGATACCGACCTCGTGACCGAAGGCTCCCTCGGCGTCTTCGAAAAGCCGCGTCCGATCCACGGCAGCGCCAAAGGCTCTATCAATATGTCTCTGGCGCAGACTCTCGACACCGACATCCTCTCCTCCGGCCACGTCGACTTCAGCATGAACGCCGAAGGCTCCGTGGAAGACCCCGATCTAACCGGCAACGTGAAGTTCACCAACGTCAACGTAGCGCTGGAGGACTACGTCAACGGCGTAAGCCGCATGAACGGCGAGCTGGTCTTCGACCAGGACCGCCTCGACTTCAAAAACGTCACCGCATACAGCGGCGGCGGCCTTATCAAAATCGGCGGCTTTGTCACTTACCACCACGGTCTCTACGCCGACCTCAATGCCGACGCCAAAGACGTCCGTATTCGCTATCCCGAGGGAGTTACCTCCACCGCCAGCGCGAAAATCCGCGTGCAGGGAAGCCAAGCCAGCATGCTGGTCAGCGGCACCGTCATGCTCACCGGCTTCGCCGTGAACCCCGATGTCGATTTCGCTTCGCTCGCCGGCAGCGGCGGAGGCGTGTCCTTACCGCCCAATCCCAATTTGCCCACCAACAAAGTGGCGCTCGACATCCACATCGCCTCCGCCCCATCGCTCAATTTCCAGAATTCCTTCGCTCGGCTGGCCGGTAACGTCGATCTTGCCATTCGCGGCACCCTCGCGCAGCCCTCCGTCTTCGGCCGCGTCACCATCACCGAGGGCGCTGCCACCTTCAATGGCGAGAAGTTCGATCTGCAGCACGGCGAGGTTTATTTCAGCAATCCCGTCCGCATCCAGCCCGTGCTCGACATTACCGCTACCACCACGGTGGAGAGCTACACCATCACCATCGCCCTCCAGGGCTCTACCAGCAAGCTCACGCCAACCTTCCGCTCTGAGCCGCCGCTCTCCGAGCAGGACATCTTCTCTCTCCTGGCCATGGGTCGCACCCAGGAAGAGCAGCAGATTTACTCCACCGAGCAGTCCCAGGCTGGCGTCAACTCCACCGCCGATTCGCTGCTCGGCGGCGCTCTCAATGCAACCATCAGCAATCGGATCCAAAAACTTTTCGGCGGCGGCAGCGTCCGCATCGATCCCACCTTCGTCACCGGCATCGGCAATGCCACCGCCCGTATCACCGTTGAAGAGCCTATCTCCAGAGCGGCTACCCTGACCTATGCCACCAACGTCAACTCCACCGCGGAGCAGTTGATCCAGGGCGAATGGCGCGTGACGCCCAACTTCTCCGTCGTGGCGGTACGCGACGAAGCCGGCGTCTTCAGTCTGATCTTCCGTCTCCGTCGCAGCTATCACTAACCTCGCGCGCGAATGGCTCGTGCAAAAGGATTCAAAAAAGCGCCCTCGCCAAAGCTGTCCAAAACCTCGTTTCGAGGCTGTTTTTCTCTCGCGCCGCGCATCCAAACGGCTCCTTTCCGTGTCTGAATAGAGCGGAAGGCCTGTCTCCCGGCAGGCGGTTCGCCGGTCGGATTCCCCGAAAATTCTGGAGACAGCCTGGGAGAATGAACGATGAAGAAAGTACTGCTTTTCCTTCTTGCCGCGGCTCTTTCTGTGCCGGCGGCGTTTGCGCAGAATGATTCGGAGATACAAGCATCCGTCCAGAAAGCCCTTAGTGGATCGCGGTTCAAGGGCATTCAGGCCTCGGTGCAGAATGGCGTGGTCAACCTTACCGGCAACGTCGATGTGGTCGCCGCGAAATTCAGCGCCGATCAGAAGGCCCACCATGTGAAAGGCGTCACCGCGGTTCGTAACGACATTCAGGTCAACGCCGGCAGTGAAGTCTCCGATCAGCAACTGCAGGCAAAACTGCAGAAGTCCATCAACTATGACATGGTCGGTTACGGCACCACGGCCTTCGATGCCATTGGCGTTCAGGTGCATGACGGAGTCGCCGTGCTCAGTGGTCACGCTTACGGCCCTGTCGATGCTTCCGATGCTGTCGCCATCGTCGAGAACACCAAAGGCGTTCGCGATGTCATCAACAACATCGAAATCGACCCGGTTTCTCCGATGGATGACCAGATCCGCCTGGCTGTTTTCCGCAAGGTGTACAGCTTCCCCATGCTGAGCCAGTTCGCAATGGATCCGGTGAAGCCGATCCGCATCCAGGTGGCCAACGGGCACGTCACCCTTTACGGCACCGTCGACACCGAGGCGGAAAGGAATGCAGCCGGCATCCAGGCCAATTCTGTCCCCGGTGTCTTCAGCGTGACTAACGACATCGTGGTGGCCAACGCCTCGAACGAAAAACCCGGCAAGTAATAGAGCGGGGCACCGGGCTCCGAGCACCGGGCTCGGCGACAGCGAAGCGTGGACCTGTTCTAACCAACACTCAAACCAGCACCCTCAGCCACGCTGAGGGTGCTTTTGTGTTTTCGGTGCCCGGTGCCCCGTGTCCGGAGCCCACCCTAATCCCTAAAATCCAAAATCCAAAATCCAAAATCCAAACTCTAAACTCTAAACTCCCTATACCCTGTACTTATGCTGCGCAGCATCCGCATCACCCTCGAGATGATCAAGTGGGAGCACTCCGTCTTTGCTCTCCCCTTCGCGCTCACCGGAGCCATGCTCGCCTCGAATGGCTGGCCGTCCTGGTCGAAGCTCGGCTGGATCATCCTCTGCATGATCTCCGCGCGCTCTGCGGCGATGGCTTTCAATCGCTGGGCCGATGCCGACCTCGACGCCGCCAATCCGCGCACCCGCATGCGCGCCATCCCCGCCGGACTCCTCACCCGCAACTTCGCCGCCGGATTCACCGTCGTGATGTCCGCGCTCTTCCTCTTCGGCGCCTGGCGCCTCAATCGCCTTACCCTCATCCTCTCCCCGATCATCCTCGCCGTGCTGTTCCTCTACTCCTACACCAAGCGCTTCACCCGCTGGTCGCATCTGTTCCTCGGCCTCGCGCTCGGCATCGCCCCCACCGGCGCGTGGATCGCCATCCGCGGCTCGCTCGACCCGCGCATCCTCGTCCTCACCGCCGCTGTGCTTTTCTGGGTTGCCGGCTTCGACGTCCTCTACGCCTGCCAGGATGAAGCCCACGACCGCACCGCCGGCCTCCTCAGCATTCCCGCCACCCTCGGCCTCGTGCCCGCCTTCTGGATCGCTCGCGCCATGCACCTGCTTATGCTTGGCCTGCTCGTCTGGCTCGCCGTGCTCTTCCACCTCGGCCCCATCGCCGCCGTCGGCATCGTCGCCGTCGCTGCGCTACTCCTTTGGGAGCACACCCTCGTCTCCCCGCGCGACCTCTCCCGCCTCAACGCCGCCTTCTTCACCATGAACGGCGTCATCGCCGTCATCTTCTTCGTCTTCGTCGCCGCGGATCTCCTGATCCGGCATCATGCGTGAGCCGGGCGTGGATGGCATTGCGCCACAGAATGCCTGCCACCGGCTGACTCAATCGCCGCCGCTTTGATTTTGAAAGGGCGCCGGGAATAACAAAACAAAATACTTGCCCGCATCAATCCTGAAATCAAATACATAGCTGCCACTTGAAAATCCGCGGCCCAATGGAATCATATTGGTACGCGCCAGGAAGGGGATCGACCCCCCCTCCAGCGCGGAATCACCCCCGAATCCCCCACACTGACCAGCCGCTCCTCACGCGTAAGCCAGCTGCGTCCTTCTCCGCGTCCAGCACACCGCCAGCAGCACCACCGTCAGCCCCAGATACACAACCGGCGTGCCGCTCGCATCCACGGTCCCCATGAAATCAAGACCGCGGATGTGATGCGCCGCCCCCGTGTACCACCACACCGTATACAACGCCTCGAAGAACTTGCTGCCGCCCGTCAGGATCCCCAGCGCCAGCGCCAAACTCGGAATGAAGCACACCGCCACAAGAAATCCCGCGACCCCACGCCCGTCTCCCGCAATCAGCAGCCGGATCAGCAAGCCCCCACCCGTGGCCAGCGTCACCAACGCGCCCGCCACCCACGCCGCCGGTAGTTGCCGGTCCAGGGCATGCGGCGCAGAGAATATCAGCGACCCCGTCGCATACCGCGCCTCGCGCCCGCCCATCTGCGACCAGATCAGCAGTGGCCAGATCCAGGCCGCCAGAATCACGCCCCCGCGCGAAGCCGAGAGCGGCGCCGCCAGACACGCGACGAACAACGCCCCCGCAATCGCATACCACCACCACCGATGTCCCTGCAGCATCACTCGCAGCTCAGCCGCCACCAGCGCGAAGAACCGGTTCTTCGCGCCCGAAGACTCGAGCGGCGTCAGCCGGTGCGTCCACGGATCGGCCTGCGCCAGGTTCTTTGCCGCCGCAAACTCCACCACTGCGATCCGTTCCGGAGCCGCATTCCGTTTTCGCGCAAATCTCTCACGCGCCGGGTCGAAGCGATGGAAGAACACCGCCGCCAGCAGCGAGCCGGCGAGCGCATACACAAACCACAACAGCCGCGCCGCTACCTGCGCCCCATCCCACTGGACACCCGTCCACAAAAACTGCTTGTGCGGCTTCATGCTGCCCACGCTCAGCGAAAAATCATTGTGGAAGTGCGGATCCACCTGCAGCAGCGTTGTCCGCATCTGCCCCATCAGCGTCGGCATCCCGCTGAAGTCGCGGAAATATCCTGCATGCATCACGACCCCGCCATGCGTCACCGACTGCCCGACCCCCAAAACCATCAGCCCCGTCCACAGGAAGAACCACACCACATTGCCCACTCCGCCGCGCAGTAGCGGTAGCGTTTCAAACAGCACCGCCAGCGCCGCAACAAACGCCATCGCCGGCAGCGCGTACAGCAGCAGCGGAGAAAGCAACGTCCACACATGCAGCGTGCGATCCTCTGCGCGCACCAGCTGCATGGCCAGAGCGGCCACACCCATCACCGCCACCATCGCCGCCAGCACCGCAAAATTCCCCAGGACTTTCGCCACCGTGTAGAAGCTTTTGCTCATCGGCGTCGCGGCCAGAATCTGCCCCACCCGCGTCGTCTCGTCGCGCAGAATCGATCCCTTCACGATGTAGAAGCCCGCCAGCGTCAGAAATGTGCTTGTCACTACCCCCATCAGCGCGCCCACCCACGCCGAGTTGTACACGCCGCGATAATCGTCCAGCTGCATCACGATGTTCCCGGCGAAAACCTGGTAACCCAGAAACACTGCGAACGCCAGCGTCACCAGAAAGCTCGTCCGCCGCACGCGCGTCAGAAAATCCGCCTTCACCAGATGCCACAGCACCCGCCCGCTCGTCACGCCGCCACTCCTGTGCGATACACCGACAGCGCATCGAGGTACGCATCCTCCAGCGTCGGCGCAACCGGTCGCGCACCCTGCGGCGGCTCCTCGGACAGCACGCGCACATGCACCCCATCGCTGCGCCGCGCCGTGTTACTCACGCGATATACCTGCTTCACCGCGTTCAGATCCGCGCTCGGAATCACCCACTCCCACACTCGCCCATCCACGCGCTGCAACAAATCCTCAGGTGAGGCATGCGCCACCAGCGCGCCGTTCGAAATCAGCGCGATGTCCGTCGCCGTCGCCTCCACATCGGAGACGATGTGCGTGGAGAGAATCACGATCCGCTCTCCGGAAAGATCCGAAAGCAAATTGCGAAACCGCACCCGCTCTTCCGGATCGAGCCCCGCCGTCGGCTCATCCACGATCAGCAGCCGCGGATCGTTCAGCAGCGCCTGCGCAATCCCCACCCGCTGCTTCATCCCGCCCGAGAAGCCGCCCAGCGGCCGCCCCCGCACATCGGCCAGATTCACCACATTCAGCAGCTGATCGATCCGCCGCCGCGCCGCCGTCGCATCCAGCCCCTTCACCGCAGCCAGATATTCGAGGAACTCCTGCGCGCTCAGGTTCGGATACACCCCGAAATCCTGCGGCAGATACCCCAGCACCGCGCGCAGCGCGTTGGGATCCTTCGCCACATCCACGCCATTCCATGTCACCGTGCCCTCGCTGGCACGCGTGATCGTCGCGAGAATGTTCATCAGCGTCGTCTTGCCGGCGCCGTTCGGCCCCAGCAGTCCCAGCACGCCGGGCTTCAGCTCCAGGCTGAAGCGCCGCAGCGCCCACACATTCCCGCTGTACCGCTTGCCGACGTTCTCGATAGACAGCTTCACTCTGGGCACCTCGCTCAACGGCTTGAAGCCCCATACGGAGATTCGCCCGCCCTGGTTCCACGATCTGTGACGAATCGTAACAGTCACATAGTGGGCGCCCGACATCTCTGGTGTTGAGGATGTGGGCCGCCCAACGATGCGAGCTTGTTCCTCAGAGTCCCTCGATTATTCCTTCCATAAGCCCAATCGCCGCCCGCACTGTCCTCTGCTCCTCCCGCGACAACTGCCCAACCTGCTTCGCCAGCGATCGCACCCGTCTCTCCCGAGCCTCAACCATCACCCGCTTGCCCTTCATCGTCGCCGACAGATGAATCGTCCGCCGGTCCTCGGGATTCGCGACCTTCTTCACCAGGCCCTTCGCCTCCAGCGCCTGCACGATGCGCGTCATCGTCGGCGGCCGTACCTGCTCCGCAGCCGCAAGCTGGCCCAGGGTAAGCGGTCCCCCGAACACAATCACTGACAGCGCCGATAAACGGGGCGCATTCAACCCGGAAGCAGAATCCGCACGCCGCAGTTTGCGCAGCAAGTGGATCGCCGCCGAGTGCAGGGACTCAGCCATCGCTTCCGGCCCGGGCTGGCGTGGATTTGACATCGTTAGCCTGTTTCATGCTAAATCATTAGCTCAGCTAACGAAAGGAATTTAACGCCCATGCAACCTACAACCGCAACCGCCGTTCACCTCGACGACATCGGCCAGATCGCCCTTACCGTCGCCAATCTCGACGACGCACGAACCTTCTATCGCGACACCCTCGGCATGAAATTCCTCTTCGACGCCGGCACCATGACCTTCTTCCAGTGCGGCTCCGTCCGTCTGTTGATCGGTGCCGCAGAGCAGGGAATTGCTCCCGCAAGCAGCACCATCCTGTACTTCCGTGTTCCCGACATCCAGGGTGCGGCCGCCGCGCTCCGTGACAAAGGCGTCGTCTTCCTGCAGGAGCCGCACCTCGTCGCGCGCATGAAAAGCCACGACCTCTGGCTCGCCTTCTTCAAAGACCCCGCAGGCAACCCCCTGGCCCTGATGAGCGAAGTCGCCAGAACCGCCGACGCCGGTTAGGCGCGCCAGGAGCTTTCTGGTCCGAAAGCGCAGCCGCGCGCATCCTAACCGTGATTCTCCAGGAGATGCTTATGCCGGAAACTGCCAACGGGTTCCTCAGCCAGCGAAGCCAACATTCAGTCGATGAAACCGTCGCACGCCTTAAAAACATTCTCGAAGCGAAGAGCGTCACGCTCTTTGCCCTTGTCGATCACAGTGGCGAAGCGAAAAAGGCCGGTATGGACATGCGCCCCACCAAGCTCCTTATCTTCGGCAACCCAGCGGCGGGAACGCCCCTCATGCTGGCTGCGCCCACCATCGCCATCGATCTGCCGCTCAAGATTCTTGTATGGGAAGACGCCGACGGCGCGGTCTGGCTCTCCTGGAACAGCCCGGAATACCTGCAGCAGCGGCACAATCTCCCGCCCGACCTCGTGAAAAACATCGCCGTCGCCGCGACCCTCGCCGCCAAAGCCGCCGAGGCCTAACGAAAGCCTCGTGGCCGGCAACGCGGTGCCCGGCGCCCGGTGCCCTGTCTCTAGAAATCTCGCGCCAGCAAAATCACCAGCACCAGTCCGCCCAGCATCACCGCCTCTTCCACATCGGTCGATACGTTGTGCAGCCGGTCAAAATCCACATGCCGCGGATCGGTCTTCGGCACGCCGTCAATCGCTCCGCCTGCCGCGATCCGGTCCCGCTCCATGCGCGGAATAATGCTGTACTGCGACCACGCGGTGCAGCCGATCATCAGCAACGCCACCACGATCCCTATCGTCACCGTGCTCATCCGGAACGCCTTCAGCCAGGAGCCTAGCGCCAGCAGAACCACGATCAGGCAGCCCGCGAACAGCCCCTCATGATGGAGCACGCCCAGGCATTTCGCCACAATCGTGCCCGCCTGGTGCGTGTCCGCGATGGTGCTGAACGCCGCCCACGCCGTGATAGGAAAGAACAGCAGCCCGCCGAACCAGACGACGAGCGCCAGCCAGACAAGAGTACGCAGCACGCTTTTCATGCACACACAGAGTACAGCGATTCGCTGTTTCCGTTCAGGTGGCCCGGAGCCAGGCCCCTCCGGTTCGCGAATCCCCCCAGCCACGGTAGACTGGCGGCTATGAGCAAGCGCCTTTCCNNCACCGTCAGCCTCATCGATCCCGCTCAGGGCAGGGAAGTCGCCGCCATCGCCGAGCACGTCCCTGGCCAGTGGGGCCACGAGATCGCCGCAACCACCGACGGACGCACCGCCTTCCTGCCCATCTATGGCAACTCCGGCGTCGGCAAACCCGGCATCGACGGCGACAAGATGCTCGTCATCGACCTGGCTTCGCGCAAAATCACCGGCGCCGTCAACTTCGGCCACTCCGTGCGCCCCCATCTGCCCGTCCTCGATCCGGCGCACAACCTTCTCTACGTCACTACCGAGCTCGACCAGGCCATCACCGTCATCGATCCGCACACCCTGAAGATCGTCGGCAAGGTTCCCACCGGCCAAAAAGAATCGCACATGCTCGCGATCTCCCACGACGGCCGCCTCGGCTACACGGCCAACGTCGGTCCCGGCACCGTCTCCGTGCTCGACCTCACCGGCCGCAAAACCGTCGCCGTCATTCCCGTCGCACGAAAAGTGCAGCGCATCGCCATCTCGCGCGACGACAAGTGGGTCTTCACCTCCGACGTCGTCGAGCCTCGGCTGGCCGTGATCGAGACTGCCACCAACAAGCTCAAAACCTGGGTACCGCTGCCCGCCAACGGCTACGGCGCCGCTGCCACGCGCGACGGCCGCTGGCTCCTTGTCGCCATTCCCATAGCCAACGAAGTCGCCGTCGTCGATCTGCAGTCCATGAAAGTAGTCCGCGAAGTCCCCGTCGCCGCCTCGCCCCAGGAGGTCCTCATCCAGCCCGACGGAAGAATCGCCTGGGTCTCCTGCATGGGCGCCGGCCAGGTCGCCGCCATCGATCTCACCCAGTGGAAGGTCGCCAAACTCATCGACGCCGGCAAAGGTGACGACGGCCTTGCCTGGGCGCAATAGAAGCAGAGCACCGGGCACCGAAGCCCGGAGCCTGCGCTTTACTGCGGCCCATACACACTCGGCCGCCCGATCAGCCGCTCAATCCGTTTCCGGATCGGCGGATGCGTCGAGAACAGCCCCGCGAAGTCCTCCCGCGCCAGCAGCGGCTGCACGATGAACATGTGCGCCGTCGACGCGGTCCCTGGCATCGGCACGCGCTTTGAATACGCATCCAGCTTCTCCAGCGCGCTGGCCAGCGCATACGGATTCCCCGTGATGTGCGCCCCCGTCGCATCCGCCTCATACTCGCGCGTGCGCGAAACCCACAGCTGGATCATCATCGCCGCAATCGGCGCCAGAATCAGCATGAACAGCGCGCTGATCCCGCCACCCCGCCGCCGATCCCCGCCGCCTCCGCCGACGCCGCCGAACATCTCCGCCCACCAGCCCATGCGCGCCAGCAGCGTAATCGCCCCAGCCAGCGTCGCCGCGATCGAGCTGGTCAGAATGTCACGGTTCCGCACATGGCCCAGCTCATGCGCCAGCACCCCCTCCAGCTCATCGTCGTTCAGCAGCTGCAGGATCCCGTGCGTCACTGCAACCGAGGCATGCTGCGGATTGCGGCCCGTCGCAAACGCGTTCGGCGCTTCGGTCGGGATCACATACATCTTCGGCATCGGCAGCCCCAGCCGCCCGGTCATCCGCTCCACCACTTCGTACGCTCGCGGCAACTGCTCTCGGGTCACCGGCTGCGCCCGATACATCGCCAGCGCCAGTTTGTCGGAATAGAAGTAGCTGAAGAAGTTCATGGCGGCGGCGATCGCAAACGCGAAGATCGCGCCGTTTTCGCCCCAGTGGCTGCCGATCAGAACCAGCAGCAGAGTGAGCAGAGTCAGTAAAAATGCGGTCTTAAGAGTATTCATTGCGGGGCCCTCGCAGAGGCCTCTGACCCATTTTTTCACAACCGGCGCGGTCCGCGAATCGCGCGCCTTCCGTTGGCATTCGCAGGCATTTCGGGGCATCGCCCACCAACGGTACAGGGGGCGGCCCCGCATTTCCCTTTCGACTTAGGCCAGAATGTCTCCTGGCGCGCCAACCCCAAGGTCCCCAAAATCTGGATATACGCCTTCAAAACTATTAAATTTTGGAGGGCTTCTGGCAAATATGCGATCACCGCACGCTGAAATGCGGCCCTAACTTCAAGTTCTTCATAACCAAAGTACCGTGGACTTCAACTCCAACAAAGAACTATGCGAATAGTCCTGTCGGCCTCCCATGCCACCCTGGAGATGTGCCGTTTAATCGCCCTGGGGAGCCCGCTTTTCCTAAAACGGTTGATCGATTGCCACACTCTCTGCAAGTTCAAATAAACAAAAGACATCTGGGCGGATGTCATTTGCTCCCTCCGCGCCAGGCTTGTAGGGAAAGGCTTGTATGAAAAAGCTGCTGCTCGTAGTACTGGTGGTGTCGTTGACAGGTGTATGGGCCACGCCGGCTCCCGCGCAAAGTGGCTACGGCGTGATTACGGGCATCGTCACCGACCCGTCCGGCGCTCTGCTCCCGGGAGCAACTGTGATTCTCGCCAATGATTCAACCGGTGAGAATCGAACCATGATCACCAACACGGCCGGATCCTACCGCTTCACCGCGGTTGCCGTCGGTGGTCAGTTCTCCATGACCGTCACCGCTCAGGGTTTCGCGAGATACCAGGTCTCGAACCTCAACGTCAGCGTCGGCGACGTCCTCACCCAGGACATCAGCCTCAAAGTCGGTGCCAACCAGGCCACCGTCCTGGTCAACGGCAGCACCGAGCCCGATATCCAGCTCACCACCTCCGCTGTCTCCCAGCTCATTGACGAGAACACGTGGAAGAGCGCCCCTCTCGAGTTCCGCACCCAGAACGCTTTTGTGACCCTCACTGCAGGCGCCATGCCCGATAACGGCACCGGCCGCGGCGCTGCGGTCGATGGCGCCCGCACCGGAACCGGCAACTTCATCGCCGACGGCTACGACAACAACGACCAGGGCATGGGTGGAGCCAATGCCTTCGGCGGCGGCGGCGCCCTCGTCACCATCTCTCCCGATGCTCTCCAGGAGTATCGCGTCCTCTCCCACGACAACTCCGCCGAGTACGGCAAGTCCGCCGGCTTCGCCACCGACACCGTCCTCAGAAGCGGCTCCAACAAATTCCATGGCTCTCTCTTTGAGTACAACCGCGTCCAGGCCCTCGCTGCCGAGCACTTCTTCAACGGCGCTGCCTTCAACGGCGGCACCGCGCTCAAAGACTCCCTGGTCCGCAACCAGTTCGGCGGCTCCGTCGGCGGCCCCATCTGGAGAGACAAGACCTTCTTCTACGCCACCCTCGAACTCCACCGCCTCCGCACCGGCAGCCCCCTCAGCACCACCGTCGTGACCCAGGACTTCGTCAACTTCGTCAGTACCGGCGCCTTTGAGAAATTCAACGAAACCGACTCCGGCCAGGCCCAGCCTGCCGACGGTGGCACGCCTACCGGTGGTATCTGCTGGGCGTTATCTGACCCCAAAAACCCTGCCACCTGCCCCGGCGCTCTCCCTCAATCCGGCCACCTCGGAGCCGTCTACCAGAAGCTCTATGCCGCTGAGAAACACAACTTCCCCTTCGCCACCAGCAACTTCAGCAGCGCCGCACAGGGCTGGCTCACCGGCGGCGCCATCGATTACCCCGTCAATGTCTACGGCACTGTGAACCTCTCCCAGGGCACCTCCACCAACCAGGAGCGCGCCAGCATGCGCCTGGATCATCGCTTCACCGATAAGGACTCCTTCGCCGCGACCTACCTCATCGACCGGCAGGATACCGTGCAGCAGTACGGTGGCGGCGGAACCGTCATCGGTCCCGATTACCTCACGCCTTCCGACGGCCAGCTCTTCGGCATGACCTGGACCCACGTCTTCAACACCACCACCACCAATCAGGCGCGTGCAAGCTACCTCCGTCATACCGACAACTTCACCGCTCCCAACACCGCCGGCGTGCCGGAGATCGTCACCTACTCCGATCCCCTCGGCGAAGGCTTCGGCGCCTATTCCGGATTCCCTCAGCCCTTTACCGAAAATCAGTTCCAGTACCAGGACCACCTCACCAAAGTGATCGCCGATCACACTCTGTCGGTCGGTGCTGAGTTTCGCCGCACCCGCAACGGCTCCAAGTTCTATAACGACGTCTACGGCACCTTTGAGCCCTACGACATCGAGAACCTCCTCACCGACGGCTACTTCGGCGACGAAGCCGACCGCGCTGTCTTCGGTGCGCCCACCTACGGCGGGTTCGGGCAAACATCGGCCGCCATCGACTCCACCACCAACGGCGCTCCCGATCCTTACCGCGGCTACCGCGCCAACGAAGTCGGCATGTACATCCAGGACGACTGGCGCGTCAACAAGCGCCTCACCCTCAACGCCGGCCTGCGCTGGGAATATTTCGGCCCGCCACACAACGTCCTGCCCAACATCGACTCCAACGTCTTCTGGGGCGCCAGCGTCACTCCCGTGACCGGCTCCCCCGCCAATGCCAACCCGCTCTTCCCCACCACCCTTCAGATCATGGCCGATATTTCCAGCGCCACCTTCCAGATCAAGAACCATGACATCTGGAACAAGGACCTGAACAACTTCGGGCCTCGCGCCGGCCTCGCCTACGATCTGACCGGCACCGGCAAATACGTTGTGCGGGGCGGCGCCAGCATCGGCTACGACCGCATCTACAACAACGTCTTCGAAAACATCCGCTTCAATCCGCCGCACTACTCCGACAACACCTTTGGCGCCGAGTCCAATGGCGTCGTTGCCGGCCCTATGGAGCAGCCCGACATCTATTCAGCCAATTTCAACGGCAACTCGCAGTACGCCGCCTATGGTGGTAAACCCGTCCCGCGTCACATGGACCAGGATCTGGTCACCCCCTACTATGAAGGCGCTCACCTCGGCATCGAGGCCTCCCTCGGTCACGGCTATGTGCTCGAAACCAACTACATCGGAACCCGCGGCCGCAAGCTCATCGGCCTGCGCGACGTCAACAACTACGATGGCCGCACCGCTTGCCCCACCACCAGCACGCCCGCTGTGTGCGCCGCCGCCGGCTATCCAAACGGCTTCTCCAGCGCCCGGCCTAACGCCATCTTTAACTCCGACAACTTCCGCAGCAACAGCTTCCTCTCCAACTACAACGGCCTCCAGGCCAGCCTCAAAAAGCAGTACAGCAACGGCCTGCAGTTCACCGCCAACTACACCTGGTCCAAAGCCATGGACGAGATAAGCGACGTCTTCACCACCGGCAACGGTCAGACCGGCATCAACGATCCCGAGAATCCTCGCTACGATTACGGTCCGGCGGACTTCGATCACCGCAACGCCCTGGTCGCGAACGGTGTGTGGGAATCGCCCTGGAAGAAGAACAACCTCATCCTCGGCGGCTGGTCCCTCTCCGGGATCCTTAGCCGCTATACCGGCAAACCCATCGGCCTCATCGACACGTCGTCCAAAAACGACCCCAACAAGGATGGCCGCTTTGTCGACCGTCCCGTCCTCGCCGGCGGCTACACCTACAGCAAGGCCGCGCCCGGCGTGAACAAGACTGCGAGCGGCGGAACCGAGACCATCACCTTCCTCAACCCCGCCGCGTTTACCCACACCAACTGCGGCGCTGCGCTCTGGTGCGACAGCCCCATGAAGCGCAATCAGTTCTTCGGCCCTGCCTCCATCGATACCGACCTCGGCGTCATCAAGTCCTTCCGCGTCACCGAGAGTTCTCTGTTCAAATACGAGGCCAACTTCTTCAACCTCTTCAACCACCCCAATCTCGACAACCCCAACTCGAACTACAACAGCGGCACATTTGGACAGATCACTGGCTCCGGGGATCCGCGCGTGATCCAGATGGCCCTTCGCTTCGAGTTCTGATTGGGGGTCCGGCTGGACCGGACTCGCGGCCTGATGTAAGGCGCGAGTCCGGAACGAGCCTGCATCAACACAGTACCCTTCGGAAGGCGCCCTCCCGGACGCCTCTTCCTTTTCCCCACCCCCCGTGCGCGGCGAACCGCCAGGACTCGCCCCGCGACCATTCACCCCTATCCCTCTGTGTTTGTTTGGCTTTGGACGATCCCGGATTCCCAAAGGTTATCTGCAATTCCGGAGAGCCAGCCCCCCCTAAATATGAATTTACGGAGCAGATTCATCCACAGCCCGACCCCGACAGTCACTAAAGTACTGATTCCAAAGCGTCATAGAAATTGCGCAAACGTTCACAAATGGTCCCCCAATTGCTTTAGACCTTCCATCATTCCCTCCCGGCGCTCTTGCAGGCTGTTTTCTCCCCAGTTGTAGAAATCAGTTAAGTTGTTGGTTCAACGAGGAAACGCACGAAGCCGCCTCACTGTTGAAGCGGTCACCAGAATCCGGGCATTCCCCAGGTGTCCAGACCCGGTAACGTTAATTTTTTTGGCAACGAGTGAATTCAATGGAGGAGCTTGTGATGAAGCAACTCAGGTTGCAATGGATCATCCCGATGATAGCCGCGTTGTTCTGTTGTTTTGCAGGCGCGCACTCGGCTCTTGGTCAGGCAACAAATACAGGCACGGTCGTTGGCGAAGTCGAGGACCAGAGCGGCGCCGTCATTGCGGACGCGTCCGTGACGCTCATCAATTCGTCCGCTGGCACCAAGCTGGCCACAGCCACCAACGGCACCGGAAAGTACATCTTCCCCAACGTGCCTCCCGGCATCTACGAAGTCACGATTATCAAATCCGGCTTCTCTACCGCAAAAGTGAGCAGCCTGACCGTCAGCGTGGGAACGCAGGCCACCGCGAACGTGAAGCTCAACGTCGGGTCGACAGCCCAGACCGTTGAAGTCCAGGTGCGTGGCACTGAACTGCAGACTCTGAATGCAACCATCGGCGAGTCGATCGGCGTGGAAGCGATCGAGTCGCTGCCCAGCCTCGGCCATGATGTGTCCACCTTCGCGACCCTGCAACCCGGCGTGAGCCCGAACGGCAGCGTGGCTGGGACCTATAACGACAACAACACCTATCTGCTGGACGGCGGCAACAACACCAGCGATATGGACGGCAACAACAGCGTCTATAACACGGGTCCCTCCTCCTTTACGGGTGATCCAACCGGCGTCGCCTCCTCCAACGGCGCACTGTATGGGCCGCCCAGCGGAATTATGCCGGCCCCCTCGGACAGCGTCCAGGAAGCCCAGGTCAATTCGACGAACCAGACGGCCGACTTTAACAACTCGTCGGGCTCGCAGGTGGAATTGGTGACGCCGCGCGGCACCAACCGCTGGCACGGCGGTGTGTACGAGTATTACCTCGACAACGGATTCGACGCCAACACCTGGGATAATAACCAGTTCGGTGTGCCCCTCCAGCAATATCACTACAGCCGCTTCGGCGCCAAAGCCGGCGGGTTCCTCACTCCCCAGATCCTGGGTGGAAAGTTCTACTTCTTCGGGTTCTTCGAAGGGTATCGCTTCCCGCAGTCGACCACGGTCACCAGAATCGTACCCACCGCCTCACTGAAGGCGGGCAACCTGTTTGCGCTGGATGGGAGCGCAAGCTACGCGGATACCAGCGTCGACCCTCGCGGCATCGGTATCAATCCCATTGTTTCCGCCATGTGGAATAAGTACGAGCCCACCGGCAATATCGCTGGCGGCGGCGGCAGTACCAACTCCTGCGGAACGGCCTACAACGGCACTACCTGCGACGGCTTTAACGAAGCCGCCTTCACCGCGAACATGTCGCTGCCGCTTAGCAGCAACGACATGGTCTTCCGCCTCGATCACTCCTTCAGCTCCAAGTGGAACTGGTTCGCCAGCTACCGCTATTTCAAGCTGACCCAGTTCACAAGCAACCAGTACGATATCGGGGGGTTCTTCCCCGGCGATAAGCTGGGAGTTCCAGCCTCCACGGCTCCGCGGCCACTACAGCCCTGGTTCTTCGTCACCGGCCTGACCACCTCCATCAGCACCAATACCACCAACGACTTCCACTACAGCTACGAGCGGAACTACTGGTCGTGGTCCACCAACAACGCCCCGACTCAGGCTTCCGGTCTGGGGGGCGCGCTCGAGCCCTTCGGTGAATCGAATGAGTTCGTTCTGGCCCCGTTTAACGTCAACACCCAGAACATCCGCACTCGCTTCTGGGATGGACATGACAACTTCTTCAGCGACAACGTCAGCATGCTGAAGGGGAATCACCTGCTGCAGTTCGGCGGCCAGTACCAGCGCAACTGGGACTACCACCAGCGCAGCGACAACGGTGGCGGCATCAACTTCACTCCAACCTACGTTCTGGGCGGGGCCAGCAGCCAGACCATCAGCGGAGCCGGTCTCAATGACGGATTCGGCGCGAACAAAAACACCGTTCGCCTGGCGTCCGCCGCTTTCGGCATGGTCAGCACCGCGCAGGTGGCCTACACGCGCAACGGCGCCACTCTTGCTCTAAACCCGCCGTTGACGCACGCCGAAGATAAAAGCACGATTCCCTTCTACAACGGCTATTTCACCGATACCTGGCACATGAAGCCCAGCCTCACGCTTTCCTATGGTCTCGGCTACACGCTTCAGATGCCACCCGAGGAAGAGGAGGGCAGGTCAACCGTTCTGGTGGATACCGCCGATGAACCCGTGTCGACCGAGGACTATCTGGCACAACGGAAAGCCGACGCTCTTCAGGGGCAGGTGTATAACCCGCAACTTGGGTTTTCGCTGGTCGGTCACGTCGGAGCGGGACAGAAATATCCTTACGACCCGTTCTATGGAGAATTCAGTCCGCGCGTCGGTATCGCCTGGAATCCGAGTTTCTCCAAATCGACAGTCGTCCGCGCCGGCTACGGCCGTATCTACGGTCGCCTCAACGGTGTCGATCTGGTCCTGGTGCCGCTGCTCGGTGTCGGTCTCGTTCAGGCCGTCAGCTGCAACGATACCAATATGAATGGCACCTGCGCTTCGAGCCAGTCCAACGCCTCGACCGCTTTTCGTGTCGGCATAGACGGCAACAACGCTCCCCTACCGGCCGCGGCGGCGATCCTCCCGCAACCGGCCTACCCCGGCTACAATCTGGGTGCCGCCAACGGCGAAGGTCTCGATCCACATTTCCGGCCGAACGTCGTGGATTCGATCGATCTGAGCATTCAGCGGCAACTCAATCAGAAAATGCTGGTCGAGGTTGGTTACATCGGACGGCTGATCCATCATGAATTTCAGCCCTACGACCTCAACGTCGTGCCCTACATGATGTCCGTGGGCGGCCAGCAGTTCAAAACGGCCTACGCCAACGTCGAAAAGTACCTCAACTGCGACAAATCCGCCGGTGCGTGCGGCCAAAATGTACCAGCCGCCGGAGCAGCGTACAACAGCTTTGTCGCCTCCGTTCCCACTCAGGGCTTCTTCGAAACGGCTCTGGCCGGAACCGGTTACTGCACTGGCTATGCCAGTTGCACAGCGGCCGTCCTCGACCAGGAACTGAGCAACTTCGAAGGCCAGGGCGTCTGGAGCATGTGGTCCGATCTGGACAATGGTGGGTTCAACACGACTGTGATTCCACGCTCGATGGAGAACACACCGATCCCGGGTCAGACACTGGGCAAGAGCGGACAGGCGCCCTACGGCTTTGCATCCAACGCCAGCACCGGTTATGGCAACTATAACGGCGGCTTCGTCAGCTTTTCTGTTCACGACTGGCATGGGCTGACCACCCAGAGTAACTTCACCTATAGCAAGGCTCTGGGCACTGGCAGCGCCGCCCAGGCGACCAGCGAATATACACCGGATGACGCTTTTAACCTCGGCACCATGTATGGCGAGCAGTCCTTCGATCGCCGGCTCGTATTCAACACTTATGTCATTGCTCAGGACCCGTGGTTTAAAGGACAGAACGGCCTGCTCGGACGGATCGCCGGTGGCTGGGGGTTGGCTCCGCTCTTCACCGCCGGTTCCGGCCCGCCCGTCTACTGCAGCACCATTGCCGGACAAGCGTTTGGTGGTGCTGACGCTATCGGTGGCTACTTCTCCAACGAGCAGTGCGTCTTCACCAGCCAATACAATGCGGGACACTCGGCTCACTCCGGGGTAACTGGAGGGCCGGACCCCTACGGAACCACGGTCGGCGTGGGTAATACCAACCCGACGGTGAACCTGTTCAAGAACCCGGTCGCGGTCTGGAACCAGGTCCGCGCTCCGATTCTGGGTATTGATACCAAGAACCCGGGCCAGGGTCCGTTTATGGGACAGCCGTACTGGAATCTCGATGGCCAGCTCAAGAAGAATGTTCGCATCGCGGAATCGATGACCTTCGAGTTCTCCTTCATCGCCACCAATATGCTCAACCATCGCGAGTTCTACGATCCGTCAAACTCTATCTCGTCTCCGGCTTCGTGGGGCGTGATGAACACCCAGGCCAACTCGCCCCGCAATATGGAGTTCGGCGGCCGCGTCACCTTCTAACCCACCCCAGCCTGCGGCCGCATCCCCGGCCGCAGCCCACACCCAAGGCGGAGGCCCTCACGGCCTCCGCCTTCGGTTTTCCCCACTGAATTTCAAAGCCTGAAACGAAAGTGGCAGTGTCATTACCTGCCCTGGTCTTGCCTCACTCGATACCCTGCGTGTAAAAGGGTGATCTGGGCTACGGAACCGGGAAACTTCCTCGGTTACGATTGGGCTTTTCGGCAAGGCAACCTAAATCTCTCCCGGAGAATCACTCTTCCCAATGCTTGCTGACATCTTGCTGGTGGATGACAACTGTATTCAGGCCACCACCAGAAAGGCCATTCTGTCCCGGTCCGGCCGCAACGTCGCGGTCGCCTGTGACGGCCCCCAGGCTCTCGCCATGCTCGATCAGGTCGGCGACCCGCGCCCCGTGGGCCTCGTGATGACCGACCACCTCATGCCCGGCATGAACGGGCCTGAATTTGTCGCCGAGCTCCGCAACCGCTTCCCCGATCTCCCCGTCGTCGTCCTCAGCGGCCTCGCCGAGGCGGAAGACGAATACCTCCTCCTCGATGTCCTCTTCCGCGTCAAGCCCTGCCCCCCCGACGAACTGCTCTCCGTCGTTCGCTCCCTCCTCGACCAGCCCCTCAGCCGCACCGCCTAGAAACAGCCGGTAGCCTGTAGCCGATAGCCAAAGCCCTGGCTTGCGCTCGTTTCTCCGCTCGCCTTTCCACTCGCTCCTTCGCTCGCCTTGAGCTCCCTCCCAGCTCCCCGCTTTCAGCTCCCAACTCCAAGCTCCCGGCTCCCCGCTCCCCCCTGTGAGATTCGTCACAGCCCCCCGCCCCGTCTCACGCGAAGATCATTCCTGTCCCCTCGTTGTCGTGTCCGTAAGCCGCAGCCGTCATCGGCCGTCTGAAGGTGCGACAATCAGAAAGTCGCCTCCTATGCCTGCATTCGGCAGTTTTGCGCTCCTCGTCGCGCTCGCTCTCAGCGGATACAACCTGCTGGCCGGCGCTGTCGCCCTCCGGCAGCTCGCCACCGGCCGCCGCTATGCCATCGCCCCCGAACGCCTCGCTGAAACCGCACGCCGCGCCGGCATCGCCAGCTTCTTCGCCACTGCCTGCGCTGCCTTTGCCCTCGTCTGGGCCGCCTTTACCAACGACTTTTCCGTCGCCTACATCGCCGAGCACTCGAACCGCGCGCTCCCCTGGGCCTACAAATTCGCCGCCCTCTGGTCCGGCCAGGAAGGCTCCCTGTTGCTGTGGGCGTTCCTGCTCTCCGCCTACGGATTCGTCCTCCGCGCCCGCCACAAAGTCGACGTCAAGCTCACCGCCTACGCCTCGACGATCCTCGCCGGCATCCAGGTCTTCTTCCTGCTCCTCGTCAACATCGCAGCCACGCCCTTCTCGCTCGTCACCGGCGCCATCCCGCCCGACGGCAACGGCCTCAACCCGCTCCTGCAGTATCCCGAGATGGTCATCCACCCNNNNTGGGGCTGGGACCCCGTCGAGAATGCCTCCCTCATGCCCTGGCTTACCGGCACTGCCTTCCTGCACTCGGTCATGATGCAGGAGAAGCGCGGCATGATGAAGTCCTGGAACGTCTGGCTCATCTTCTCCACCTTCATGCTGTCGATCCTCGGCACCCTCCTCACCCGCTCCGGCCTCGTCAGCTCTGTCCACGCCTTCGCGCAGTCCCCCATCGGCAACTGGTTCTGGATCTTCCTCGTCATCACGTTCGCCATCTGTCTCTTCACCTATATCTACAATCGCGACCACCTCAAAACCGACCACAAGCTCGAATCCCTCGTCTCCCGCGAGTCCAGCTTCCTCTTCAACAATCTCGTGCTGCTCGCCGCCTGCTTCACCGTTCTCTGGGGAACCTTCTTCCCCGTCCTCTCCGAATACGTCCAGGGCAACAAAGTCACGGTCAGCGCGCCCTTCTATAACCGCGTCGCTGTTCCCATCGGTGTCTTCCTTCTTTTGCTCACCGGCATCGGCCCGGTCCTCGCGTGGCGCTCCACGTCGATCAGGAGCATCCGCCGCAACTTCATCCTCCCCGGCATCGTCGGGCTGGTCGTCGCCATCGCCATCATCCCCCTCGGCGTGCATCCCTGGACCATCTTCACCACCGATCAGGAAGGCGCCTTCTACTCCTGGCTCACCTTCTCCCTCGCCGCCTTCGTCCTCACCGCCATCTTTTCCGAGTTCTACAAGGGCGCGCGCGTCATCGGGCAAAAAACCGGCCAGAACCTGCTCGCCTCCATGGTCCGGCTCACCCGCCGCAACACCCGCCGCTACGGCGGCTACATCGTCCACTTCGGCATCGTCCTCATCTTCATCGGAATCGCGGGCCAGGCGTTTAACCAGAGTCACGAGCAGACCATGAACTTCAAGGACAGCTTCGTCCTCGGCCCCTATCGCGTCGAATGCCTCGACTACTCCCAGGACTCGAACCCGAACTACGACACCGAATTCGCGATGCTCAACGTCTATCGTGGCAACAAACTGGTCACGAAGCTCTCGCCTGAACTCCGCGTCTACGCCGTCAACGGCCAGCCCTCCACCATCGTCGCGAACCACTCCACGCTGATCGAGGACCTCTACGTCATCTACGCCGGCAAGGATCCCGTCACCGGCCAGCCCGTCATCAAGGCCTTCCTCAACCCGCTCGTCGCCTGGATCTGGATCGGCCTCCTCGTCACCATCCTCGGCACCGGCATCGCGCTCGTTCCCAACATGAGCGCCACCACCGCCGCGCAGCAGCATCGCGTCACCGACCCAGCCGAACCCGTCGCCGCCGGAAGGGCAGGGAACTGATGCGCCGGTCATTTCCATCGCGACATGATTCGGGCTTTGAAGGGGCACGGCTGAAGCCGTGCCAAGAACAGCCCAAACAAAACCGGGCTTTAGCCCCTGAAACATCCAGCGTCGCGCAAGCGGCGCTGACGGTAGAAGCCACGGCCTTCAGGCCGTGGAATCAGCCGCAAAAAAAAGGCCGGGCTTTAGCCCCGGCTGCCCTGCGCTACCTCATCCTTCCCCTCGTCATCGTCGTCTCCGTCATCACCCTCGGCGCCGCCGACACCGAAGCTCGCTACCAGGACCTCGGCCACAAGCTCATGTGCGTCTGCGGCTGCTCCGAGATCCTCATCGAGTGCAACCACGTCGGCTGCCCCGACTCCGACCGCATGCTCGCCGAGCTCCGCGCCGCCATCGACCACGGCGACTCGAACAACGTCATCCTCACCGCCTTTCAGGACAAATACGGCCCCACCGCCCTCGCCGCGCCCATGCTCACGAAGTTCAACATCGTCGCCTGGGTCGTGCCCCCCGCGCTGCTCATCCTCGGCCTCTTCGGCACATGGGTCCTGGTGAAACGCTGGCGCATGCGCTCTGCCGCGATGCCCATCGTCGAAGTAGCTCCGCTCTCCGACGAACTCCGCGAAAAGATTCGCAAGGAGACCGAAGTATGAGGACGACGGGCTTTTCTCAACTCCAAACTCTAAACACTAAACTCTTCCCGTATTCCACGGAGTCGCTATGACGACAGCCGCCTGCGCCCTCCTCCTCATCGGCGCCTTCCTCTTCGTCTTCTGGCCCGAGCGCCACGTAGAGGCCCAGCACCAGAAGACTCG
The DNA here is from genome assembly GCA_003152595.1 of Acidobacterium sp. Taxonomy (GTDB): domain Bacteria; phylum Acidobacteriota; class Terriglobia; order Terriglobales; family Acidobacteriaceae; genus Palsa-343. Next base: position 1,652 of record PMAM01000304.1, on the reverse strand, counting down.
CCTCGAATACCTGCGCGAGCGCCGCGAAGTCCTTTACGACAACCTCCGCGACCTCAACTTCGAATACAAAGCCGGCAAGTATCCCGAGGAAGACTACGCGTCACAGCGCACCATGCTCGAAAACGAGGCCGCCGAGACCGTCGCCGAGATCGATCTGCTCGAGTCCGACGTCTTATCGCCGCGCCACGCCTGACATCAAGGAACCAACCTCATGAAGCTCTGCTCCCGACTCGCCCTTCTCGCCGCCGCAGCCCTCCCGCTCTCCCTCAGCGCCGCTACCATCTCCGGCAACGTGACGGACAAGACCACCGGCAAGCCCGCCACCGGCGACACCGCCGTGCTCCTCGATCTGCAGGCCGGCATGCAGGAATCCGCACAGACGAAGATCGATGCGAAGGGCCACTACTCCTTCAACGTGCCCGACAACACCGGCATGCACCTGGTCCGCGTCGACCATGACAAAGCCTCCTACTACGGCCCCGTCCCGCCCAACACCACCCTGGTCAACATCGACGTCTTCGACGTTGCCTCCAAAGTCGATGGCCTGCACCTCTACGCCGACGTCTCTCGCATCGAGACCAACCCCCAGGGCCTCAGCGTCACCGAAAGCTACTTCATCCGCAACGAATCGAAGCCTCCGAAGACCCAGCTCAGCGCCCACAGCTTCGAGTTCTACCTCCCGCAGGACGCGATTCTCGAAGGCGCCACCGCCACCGGCCCCGGCGGCATGGCCGTCTCCAACCAGCCCGTCCCCATGGCCGACAAAGGCCACTACGCCTTCATCTTCCCCATCCGCCCCGGCGAAACCCGTTTCCAGGTCGGCTACCACCTGCCCTACAGCGGCAGTGCCAACTTGCAGGCGCGCGTCACGCTGCCCGCGGAAAACATTGCCATCATGCTGCCGAAGAGCATGAGCTTCAGCGGCAGCAACTTCCAGCCTCTTGGCGCTGACGCCAGTGGCCCCGGCACCCAGACGTACCTCGCCACCAATATCAAAGCCGGAACGCCCGTTGCCTTCACCGTCTCCGGCACCGGCTCCATGCCCCGCGAGCAGCAAAATGCGCAGGCCGGTCCGGGCGCCATGGGCCAGGGTGCTCCAGGTCAGAGTGCTCCGGGTCAGGATCAGGGCGCCGGCGGCATGGCCGGCGCACCCGATCAGTCCGGCCAGCCCGCGGCCCAACCCGCCGGTCCCGGTGGCGGCCTCGGCACCCCCATCGACACCCCCGACCCGCTGCAGAAATACAAATGGTGGATCCTCTCGGGCGTCGGCCTTGCCCTCGTCATAGCGGCCGCCTTCATGCTTCGTGCCCAACCCGGCCAGGCCGCAGGCCTCGCCCCCGCCGAAGCCTCGCCCCTCACGCCCACGCTGCCTCCCGGCGTGAAGGCCACTGCCCTCCGCGCGCAACTGACGCACGCCGCGCCCGGCTCGACACCGGCAGCCACCGTCGTTCCCAACGGCGCCCCACAAAAGGGCACCGCAACGAGCGGAACCTTAGCGGCCCTCAAGGAAGAACTGTTTCAACTGGAGACAGAACGGCTGCAAGGGAAGATCAGCGACGCCGAATACGCGGAGCACAAAACTGCGCTGGAAGTTCTTCTCAAGCGCGCCCTCGCCCGCGAAGCCGCAGCTCGCTAGCTGTGAGGTTTCAACA
>PMAM01000193.1:9089-17240 GCA_003152595.1 Acidobacterium sp. | reverse complement strand
ACGAGGAGGAGGTCGATTTTTTCCGGGAGTTTATAGCCTTTGGGGTATTTGGGATTGTGCTCGATGAACGGGTCAATGAGGATCGTGGTTCCCTTTGGGGTGACGATGAGGACGGTGGCGTGCCCGAGCCAGGTGATGGAAGTGCCTTTGAGATCGGCCATGGGTGGTGAATTCCTCCGCGGAATATGGTCGCACTTTCTTATTTGTGATGCATGGAGCGCGGAAAGGAGCCGGAAGCCGAAGCCGGAAGCCGGAAGCCGTGTGGGCTTAGCGGCTGGTTGCGGCGTGAAGCGCGGCGGGCAGACTGCCGGCCCAGGCGTGGATGGCGTTCCAGTCGCGCGCGTCGNNAGTTCCTTTTTCATTTGTCTTTCGGCCTCGGCGAACTCCTTTGCGTCGGCATGGATGGGGCCGAGGACGAAAACGCCGACGGGGCGACGGAGGAGTTCGTCGCGATGGGACTTCAGGAAGCGGCCGGCGTCCTTGTGCATGCGGGCCATGTAGAGGGCGAATCCGAGAACGACGGCGTCGTAGCGTTCGAGGCTGGCGACAGCGGATGTCGGCTGTGCATTGACGGCGAGACCTTGTTTGAGGAGGTCNNACGAGGACAGTGGCTGGCATGCAACCTCGGTCGAGCGATGAAGCTGCGCAGAGGGAATGAGGGTCAACGCCGCTCGACGGAGGAAGGATGCCACCGGCGCGGGAGGTTGTCAGTGCGCGGGGTCACAGGGAGTCGAAAGGATGTGGCGGCTATTCGATGCCGGCAGCGTGCAGATATTGGGTGTATTGCCGGTCGGTGCCGAGGATGTGATCGAAGAGCCAGTCCTTGAGGTAGTTGACGACCTCGAGGGAGAGGCCGGAAAAATCGCCGGCATCGTAGCGGCGCTGCCACTCGACCAGCCAGCTGACCATGTCGGCATGTTGCGCCTGATGCAGGGATGCGTCGGGATAGCTGGTCCTCCAAAGAGAGCTTCCTCATGCTGGAAATGGTGTTCTGTGTAGGCGGTGAGCCGCGCCAGGGACTGACTGACGGCGCGTTGGCCGGCGCCCTGCGCAATGGCGTCGTAGAGGTCGTTGAGGACCCCGATCAGTTCCTGATGTTCGCGGTCGACGGTTGCGACCTCCACGGACAGGCGATCGTTCCAGACAATGAAAGTCATTGAGTGAACCACTCCCCGGGCCGGCTCGCGGAATGTCTGCGTATTCCGGGCTGCGCAAGCGACCCTGATGGAGGTATCGGCGGATTCTGCGTGAAGTGCAGGGGAATCGTTGCGATCAGTTGACGAGTCACACAGGCTGGGAGTAGCGTTTGTCCCATGGGCGAATAAAAGGCGAATATGGTGGAGACAGACACTCTGTTCCCGATTCTCGGGCAGGGGCTGGCCGGGATTGCGCGGCTGGCGGCCGAGGGCGAGCAGGCCGGGGAGGGGCACCTGGTCGAGTTTCGGACGATGCCGGCGCGCTCGGTGCTGAACCGCGTCGACTCGAAACGGGTGCAGTGGATGACGTGGAGCATCAACCCGTACCGTGGTTGCGAATTCGGCTGCCGGTACTGCTATGCGCGGTACACGCATGAGTTCATGGACAAGCCCGATCCGGAGCTGTTTGAGCGGGAGATCTACATCAAGCAGAACGCGGAGTGGCTGCTGCGACAGGAGCTGAAGCAGGTCCGGCCCGACGAATATATTGCGCTGGGGACGGCCACCGATCCGTATCAGCCGATTGAGCGGAAGGCGCAGGTGACGCGGAGCCTGCTGGAGGTTTTTGCCGAGCAGGAGGGGCTGCGGCTGGGGATCGTGACGAAGTCGACGCTGGTGGAGCGCGATATCGACCTGCTGACGCGGATAGCTGGGCGGAACCGGCTTTCGGTGGCGCTGACGATTACGACGCCGGATGCGGAGCTGGCGCGGTTGCTGGAGCCGCGCGCGCCGCGGCCGGATCTGCGGTTCCGGACGGTGGAGCGGTTGCGGGCGGCGGGGCTGAAGACGGGCATTTTGTGTTCGCCGCTGATGCCGGGAATTACGGATACTCCGCGAGCGCTGGAGGCGATGGCGCGGCGGGGGAAGAAGGCAGGAGCGAGCTTTTTCGCGTCGCAGCCGTTGTTCCTGAAGCCTTGCTCGAAGCCGGTTTTCATGCGATTCATCCGGGAGCATTTTCCGGAACTGGAGAAGGTGTACGTCTCGCGGTATGGAGAGAAAGCGTTCGTCTCAAAGGCCTATCAGGAGCGGGTTTCGGCACTGGTGCGGGCGGTGGTGCGGAAGCACGGCCTCGAGCAGCGGTTTGGAGATGAAGCCTTGCCGGAGAAGAAACCGGTGTGGCCGGTGCAGGCGGAGCTGTGGCCGGAAGCCGCGAAACTGGCGCGAACAGCATGATTCATGGGCAATTTTGTTGCGGTGAGACGTGGCGTTGGGTATAGTGCGGAGAAAGCCTGAGAGCCAACAAAAAAGAGGAGTTTACGCAATGCCGGGAGAAGCAGCTGCCGTTATCGGGAAGTCTGTCCAGATTCGCGGAGAAGTGAAAGGCAACGAGGACCTGCTCGTGGAGGGTCTGGTGGAGGGCACGGTCACGCTGACCGAGCACCGGCTGACGATTGGTGCGAACGCGAAGGTGACCGCCAATGTGACGGCGCGCGACGTAGTTGTGCAGGGTTCGCTGCAGGGCGATATCCAGGCACAGGGCCGCGTGGAACTGCGTGCGGGAAGCCGGGTGAATGGAGATATTCGAGCGGCGCGTCTGTCGGTGGAAGACAACGCGATCTTCTCCGGCAAAGTGGAGCTGGATGGATCGACCGAGGGCGGGAAGGGCGCGGCGGGAGCGCATGCTGCGGCGAGCGCGGGGGGCGCGCAGCCCGGGAGCCCGATGTTCGGCACCAATTAAAGCAGGGAACAGGGAACAGGGAATAGAACAACGGCCTCGTATCCGGAGTGGATGCGAGGCCGCTGTGTTTCGTGACGAGGAATTATTCGGCGATGTGGACGGTGGTGTTGAGAGTTGTGTCGTGCGAGGAAGAGCCGGCGAGGATTTCGTAGTCGCCGGGTGCGAGCACGAACTTGTTTTTGCCGAGGTCAAAGATCGAGAGGTAGATCGGATCGAATTTGAGGGTGACGGTCTTCGATTCGCCGGCAGCGAGGGCCACGCGATCCCAGGCGATGAGTCGCTTGAAGCTGGATTCGCCGGTTGAGGCAGGCAGAACCGCATAGACCTGAGCAATTTCGGTTCCCGCGCGGCTGCCGCTGTTGCGCACGGTGAAGGTGACCTGGTGCTCCGAGGCCTTCAGGCCGGAGAATTCATATGTGGTGTAGGAGAGTCCGAAGCCGAAGGGGAAGAGGGGCTGCTCCTGTTTCGACTCAAACCATTTGTAACCGACACGGACACCTTCTGTGGCGGGTGCGTCGAAGAGGGGCAGTTCGCCGGTACGGTGATGACCGGGGCCTGGGTTCTTGACCAGGTCGATGCCTGGGACCTGTGGGTGCGGCAACTGCGCATCGTTCTTCGGGAAGGTGATGGCGAGGCGGCCGGAGGGGTCGACTTCGCCGAAAAGGAGGTTCGCCAGGGATTGCGCGCCGCCGATGCCGGGGTACCAGGCTTCGAACACGCCTTCGACGCGATCGATCCAGGGCATGGCGACAGGGCCGCCGCTTTCGATGACGACAATGGTGTGCGGATTCGCGGCAGCAACAGCATCGACGAGGCCATCCTGATTATCAGGCAGAGAGATGGTGGCGGCGTCCATGCCTTCGCTCATCGGCTGATTGACGAAGACGATGGCGATCTGCGAGCCAGCAGCGAGCTTTGCGGCCGCAGCGTTATCGGTGCCGGGATCGAACTCCACTTTGACGTTGGGGGCGTGTTTGCGAATTTCCTTCAGAGGCGAGGAAGGAAAGTAAACATGCTCCATCCAGATGGAGGCGCCGGGATGCGGATTGATTGCGTTGCCGCCGGGGGCATCGACCTGGGCTGAGCCTCCACCGGAGAGGACGCCCACGTCGGCGTGCGAGCCGATGATGGCGATGGATTGCACGGAGGAGGCGTTGAGCGGCAGAATGTCGCCCGCGTTTTTGAGAAGAACAATGCTCTCGTTGGCGATGTGCTCGGCATCGTCGCGGCCGCGGAAGGGATCGACGACCTGAGTGACGGGCGGATTGTCAATGACGCCGGTGGAGAACATGCTGCGCAGGACGCGATGGACCATGTCATCGAGGCGCGACACGGGAACCTGGTTGCCCTGAACGGCCTGCTTCAGCGGGTCGCCAAAGTATTTTGAGCCCGGTTCCTCCTGGTCGAGGCCGGAGAGAGCGGCGTGGACGGTGGAGTGCGTGCCGCCCCAGTCAGAGAGGACAAAGCCTTTGAAGTCGAAGTCCTTTTTGAGGACCTTGTTGAGAAGGTAGTCGTTCTCGCAGGCCCAGTCGGTTGGGACGCTCGGTGGAATCGTCAGGCGGTTGTAGGAACACATGACGCCGGCAGGATTTGCGAGGCCGATGGCGATCTGGAAGGCGAGGAGGTCGCTTTCGCGCGCGGCGCGCTGATCGATGGAGACATTGACGGTGGTGCGTCCGGTTTCCTGGTCGTTGAAGGCGTAGTGCTTGATGTCTCCCATGATCTGGTTGGACTGGACCCCACGGGCGAGTTCGCCGACCATGGTGCCGGCCAGAACAGGATCCTCGCCGGCGTATTCGAAGTTGCGGCCGTTGCGCGGGTCGCGGGCAATATCAACGCCCCCGCCGATGGACATGTTGTAGCCGGTGTCGCGCAGCTCGCGGCCGATGACGGAGCCGTAGAGGAAGAGGGCGTCCTTATCCCAGCTGCTGGCTGCGCCGAGGACCGAGGGGAGCAGAGTGGCGTAGTGGCTGCCCTGCGCGGCGAGGCGAATGCCAACAGCGGAGTCGGCCATGTTGATGCCGGGAATGCCGAGGCGCGGAACGCCCTGGACGTATCCGGCGCCGCCGAGTGAGCCTTTGGGAATCTCTGCGCCTTCGCGGAGGCCGTTCCAGCCGGTGCCGTGGACGAAGTTCATCTTCTCGTCGAGGGTCATTTCTTTGATGACGAGGTCGGCGCGCTCATCGGGCGAGAGGGCTTTATTCATCCAGGGGCGAGTATCGGGTTTGGGCGCGGGTGAATTCTGGGCGAAGGCAGAAGATGCGAGGAGCAAAACCGCGGCGGAGGCACAGCGCAGCAGGTGCTGCGTGGAGAGTCTGAAAATCTGCATGGTCACCTCGAACGGGAAATGCTAATCGGGCGGCTCAGCGACAGTCAAGATAAAACGTTTAACTCAATGTCGCAGCGCTGCAGAGTGGTGCCGGAGCCGCCCGGCGAATCTCTCGTCCGAGAAAGACAAGGCTGCGGGTGTTTTTCCGGATAACGGATCGGCTTCGCGGCTGCTTACATCAGTTTGTCGGCGAGGTAGATGAAGGTTTCTGCCCAGGAGCGAGCCGTTTCTTTCAGGTCCGCGCCTGCGCCGTGGCCGCCTTCGGTGATTTCGTCGTAGAGGAAGGGCTCGTGGTACTCCTCCATTTTGGCGGCGAACTTGCGGGCGTGCTGCGGGCCGACGCGATCGTCGCGCGTGGTGGTGAAGATGAAGGGCTCGGGGTATTTCACATCCGGCTTGAGCTGGTTGTAGGGCGAGATGCCGGCGAGGAAAGCGCGCTCCGCGGGCACGCTGACCGAACCGTACTCGCCGACCCAGCTGGCTCCGGCGGCGATGTGTTCGTAGCGGAGCATGTCGAGAAGGGGAACCTGGATGACGATGGCGTTGAACAAGTCAGGGTGCTGCGTCATTTCCACGCCCATGAGCAGGCCGCCGTTGGAGCCGCCGAGGATACCGAGGTGGCGCGGGGAGGTGGCCTTGCGGGCGATGAGGTCTTCAGCGACGGCCGCAAAGTCGTCGTAGATGAGCTGGCGATGGGTTTTGAGGCCGGCTTCGTGCCACGCAGGGCCGAACTCGCCGCCCCCGCGAATGTTGGCGAGGACGTAGACGCCACCCTTTTCCAGCCAGAGCTTGCCAAACGTGGCGCTGTAGCGCGGCGTCTCGGAGAGTTCGAAGCCACCGTAGGCGTTGAGCAACGTGGGATTCTGCCCGTTCAGCTGCATGTCTTTGCGATGAACGATGAAGTAGGGAATTCTAGTGCCGTCCTTCGAGGTGGCGAAGCGCTGCTCGACGGTGTCCTGCGAGGCATCGAAAAGAGGGGGCTGCGAACGGGAGACTTTGAGCTGGGCGGTGGCGGCATCGCCCTGGAGCAGCGATGGCGGGGTGAGAAAACCCTGGGAGCTGAGGAAGAAAGTCTCGTTTGCGTCGCTGGCAGCGACGATGCTGACGGTGCTGTTGTCGGGAACGTCGAGCGGCTTGATCGACCAGCCATTGTTACCGGAAGGCGTGTAAACGTAAGCGCGGCCAAGGACGTGCTTGAGTGTGGCGATGATGAGGCGGGAGTGCGTTGTGGCGCTGCCGCTCAGGAATTCGTCAGAGGTGGGGGCGAAAACGACAGCGGGCTTCAAGTGGGCCGGGTCACGGAGAGCATCGGCGAGTCGAACGGAGAGGAGTGATCCCTCAATGAACTTCGGGCCGCCAGGGGAGGGAGTCCAGTCCTCATGAATCTGAATGAGCAGCCGGCCGGCGAGCAGACCGGCGGGCTCCGCTTTGAGCGGAATGGCGAGTTGCTTCAGGCCGTCAGGGGTCTGAATCCAGCGGCGCGATTCAAAGAAGCTGATGCTGCGGCTGAAGAGCGTGAGCCGATCGCCCTGGGCGTCCTGGAGAACATAAGCGCGGGCGAAGATGTCGTTGGGCTCGCCGCGAAAGAGTTCCTTCGCGCTGTCGAGAGGCGTGCCACGCTTCCATTCTTTGACAACGAAGGGATAGCCGGACTGGGTCATGGTGCCGGCGCCCCAGTCGCGAGCGATGAGAATCGTGTCCTTGTCCAGCCAGGCGATCTCCTGTTTGCTGTGCGGTGAGACGAAGCCGGCAGTGACGAACTGGTTCTGTTTGAGGTTGAACTCGCGCGCGGTGGCTGCGTCTTCGCCGCCGACCGAGAGATTGAAAACGCAGTATTCATCGCCGGGATAGAGGCAGTCGGCGCCGTGAAAGACCCAGCTGGTGTTCTCCTGCTTGTCGAGCGCGTCGACGTCGAGGACGGTTTGCCAGTGCGGATCCGGGGTCGAGTAATCGTCCATGGTGGTTTTGCGGAGGAGACCCCGGATATTCTTCTGGTCGTTCCAGAAGTTGTAGACCTCGTTGCCGCGGAGATCGGGGAGCGGAAGGCGGTTCGGATCTTCGACGATTTTGAGAGCTTCTTCGTTGTAAGCGGCAAAGCGCGGATCGGCTTCCATGATTTTGGCCGTGCGCGCATCCTCAGATTTGACCCAGTCCATGGCGCGCGGGCTGTTCACGTCTTCGAGCCAGATGTATTTGTCCTCGGGATCGGCGGAGGCGGACTGCGCATGGGCGGAAAAGGCGGCAAAGGCGAGGCAGACAACGGCGAGGGAAGCGGCAGGAAAGGCGCGGCCATTCGGCATCCGAAAGAATCTCCCGGGAGACAGTGCCTGCCATTCTAAACAGCGGTGCCGGAATTTGTGATACTCCCTGAGGAAGATTTGTTTCGGAAGAACTGCGCGGGATCTCGAGAACGGTTCGTCCGCTTACACCATTTCGATGTGGGCCGGGGTTGGGGTGTTGACCGACGCGTTAATGGCGGAGCGCCAAACGCTGCCAAAGGGAATGGCTCGACTCACATGGCGAAGGGCTGGAATTTGTGCAGGCTACGGCTGGACAAAGAATTCGGTCATGGAGGGAGCGCTGGCGGCGGCGCCGGGCGGATTGGGCAAACCCAGGGCATCCATGACGGTGTGGAGCATGCTCTCGTGCTGATACAGAGTTGTTGAGGTCTGGGTGTAGCCCGCCTTGACGTTCGGACCCTCGAAGACAGGAGAGACATGGCCGCCGCCGTTGGTGGTGTCGGTATCGAGGGCTTCGTCGAAGTCAACGATCAGAAGGCCGTCGCCGCCGGACTGGAAGGCGGACGAGGCGGAGAGCGGGGCGACGATGTTGGCCTGGAGCCAGGTGTCGGCCTGTTGCGGGGTGCCGTCGTGGGCGTCATCGTCGACGTCAGGCACGATGTAGGAGAAGTCAGGCAGGGCGTTGTTGGCGAGGTCGGTGGCGAACTG
>PMAM01000193.1:5192-9069 GCA_003152595.1 Acidobacterium sp. | reverse complement strand
TCGGCGTAGACGCGGAAGGTGACGCCGGCAGCGAGCATGCGGCGAGCGATGTTATCGACGTCGAAGACCTGGGTGGAGTTGTCGTCAGTGGTAAGGAGCTGGCCGGTGGTCAGCATGAAGTAGTTGCCGATGGAGGGATGCGAGTCAGCGTAGTAATTCGTGGGCAGGGCACCGTGGGCGATCAGGGTGTTGAGATTCGGCCAGACGGTGGTGGCCCCAACGACGGTGGAGTAGCTTTGGTTCTCCTCCATGACAAGCACGACGTGATGGCTTTGCGGGACGGTGGGTGGCGGAGGTGCGCTGGCCTGCACGGTGATGGAGGCCGTGCCGGATTTCGACGGGTCCTGGGTGCTGGTTGCCGTGATCGTGGCGGTGACTGCGGAGGATGGCGCCGTGTAAAGGCCGGCGGGCGAGATGGCGCCTCCGCCAGTGACGGACCAGGTGACGGCGGAGCTGAAGCTGCCGGTGCCCTGGACGTTGGCTGTGCATTGCGACGTGGCGCCCGTTGCGATGGGGGAGGGAGAACAGTCGGGTGTGACGGAGGAGATGGTGGGGGAGGTAGCTTGCGGCGGCGCGGCGCCGGCGGAGCCTCCGCAGGAAACCACAGACGAGAGAACCAGGCAAGCCAGCAAAGAGCCGAGGAGGCGGTTCATAAGAAGACGCCCTTGAAGCTGCTCGTTAGACTCCAGTGTTGTCGTCGCAGTTGCCTGTACGACCAGCAGGCGAGAGTCGCCATCACCGTTTCGCGGCATGAGGCTGGATAATCCTGGGAGAAGGTCTGGAGAGGGATGGACGGATGAGTACGGTTTTGGTGACGGGAGGCTCCGGATTCATCGGGAGCCATTGCATTTTGCAGTTGCTGGCGGCGGGGTACACGGTGCGGACGACGGTACGGTCGTTAGAGCGCGAGGCCGATGTGCGGGCGATGCTCAAGGTTGGCGGTGCGGAACCGGGGGAGCGGCTGACGTTCTATGCCGCCGATCTGCTGAAGGACGATGGGTGGGCCGTGGCGATGAAGGGCTGTGAGTACGTGCTGCATGTGGCGTCGCCGTTTCCGGCGCGGGTGCCGGACGACGAGAACGAGATCATTCGGCCGGCGGTGGACGGGACGGTGCGAGTGCTGGGGGCGGCGCTGAATGCGGATGTGAGGCGCGTGGTGATGACCTCATCGTTTGCGGCAGTTGGCTACGGGCACAAATCCCAGGACAAGCCGTTTACCGAGGCGAACTGGACGAACCTGAAGGGCAAAGATGTGCTGCCATACGTGAAGTCGAAGACGCTGGCGGAGCATGAGGCGTGGAACTTCATCGGACGGGTGCGCGGCGCGCTGGAGCTGGCGGTCGTGAATCCGGTGGGGGTATTCGGGCCGGTGCTGGGGCCGGACCTGTCGACGTCGATCCTGATCGTGCAGCGGCTGCTGGAGGGCGCGGTGCCGGGGTGCCCGAAGATCTGGTTCGGCGCGGTCGACGTGCGGGACGTGGCCGATCTGCATCTGCGGGCGATGATGCATCCGGAGGCGAAGGGCGACCGGTTTCTGGCGGTGGCGGGAGACTTTGTGTCGTTCCGGGAGATCGCCGCGATCCTGAAGAGCCGCATGGGCGAGTGGGGGAAGCGGGTGCCGACGATGCAGATTCCGAACTGGATCGTGCGGCTGGTGGCGATGCGGGATCCGGCGGCGAAGCAGATTGTGCCGGAGCTGGGCAAGCGGAAGAACGCGACCAGCGAGCATGCGCAGCAGTTGCTGGGGTGGAAGCCGCGGTCGCGGGAGGATGCCATCGTGGCGACAGCGGAGAGCCTGGTGCAGCTGGGATTGGTGAAGGGCGGGAAGTAGGAGTAGAAAGCTGGAAGGGAGGGGGGTCCGACCCCCTGCCGGTACGTGGAATCAAGGAGATGCGGAGGGGTCGAACCCCCATGTATTAACTAATTCGTTAACGGCCTAAAGGCGGGGTTTGAGTGGCTGGAGAGTAGGCCAAGGAGGGTGTTGCTGCCATGAAGGTCATCGTTACGGGTGCGACGGGGATGGTGGGGGAAGGCGTGATGCTGGAGTGCGTCGAGAATCCGGCGGTGAGCGAAATTCTGCTGGTGAGCCGGAAACCATATGGAGCGTTGCCGCCGAAGGTGCGGGAGCTGATCGTGCCGGATTTCATGGAGGTGGAGAGCGCGGCTGGGCAGCTCGGCGGATACGATGCGTGCTTCTTCTGTGCAGGGGTGAGCTCGGTGGGGAAGAGTGAAGCGGAGTACGCGCGGCTGACCTACGACCTGACGCTGCATTTTGCCCAGACGCTGGTGAAGGTGAATCCTGGAATGGTGTTTGTGTACGTGTCGGGGGCGGAGACCGATTCGACGGAAAAGGGCGGGACGATGTGGGCCAGGGTGAAGGGCCGGACGGAAAACGCCCTGACGCGGGTGGGGTTCCGTGCGGTGTATAACTTCCGGCCGGGATTCATGAAGCCGATGCCCGGGCAGAAGAATCTGCCGGGCTGGTACGGCTGGATCGGGTGGATGTATCCGATGTTGCGCGTGGTGACGCCGAATTATGTGAGCACGCTGGAGGATGTGGGGCGGGCGATGATCCGGTGCGCGGCGGAGGGATATCCGAAGACGGTGCTGGAAGTGAGGGATATCAACGGGGCGGGGAGCAGGGAATAGCTTTTTCAGCGGATAGCGGATAGCGGGAATGACACCCGGTCTGTTTTCGTTCACTTCGCCGCGGAGGCGGTGGCCTGCTGGTACTCCTCGTAGGGGCCTTTGAAGTCCTCGATCACGCCTTTATCAAAGTGCCAGATGCGGGTGGCAACTTCATCGATCAAGTCATGGTCGTGGGTGACGAGCAGGACCGTGCCCTCGTAGCGCTGGAGCGCGATGTTGAGGGCGTTGATGGCTTCGAGGTCGAGGTGGTTGGTGGGCTCGTCAAGGATGAGCAGGTTGGGTTTCTGCAGCATGAGTTTGCAGAAGATGAGGCGCGCGGTTTCGCCGCCGGAGAGCGCCGCGGTGGGCTTGAGGCCTTCTTNNGATGTCTTCGGTGGTGGCCTTGTCGTCGAACTGGCGGAGCCAGTCGACGATCGTGATGCCGCTCTCGATGACGCCAGTGGTGTCCTGGGGGAAGTAGCCGATCTGGACTTCGTGGCCCCACTTCACATTGCCGGCGTCGAGGGTGAAGTCTTTTTCGGCGAGGCCGCGCTGGTTGGCCAGAAGCGACTTGAGCATGGTGGTCTTGCCTTGAGCATTGCGGCCCATAAGGCCGATCTTCTCGCCGCGCATGATGCCGGTGGTGAAGCCATCGATCACGGTGAGGTCGCCGTAGGCCTTGCGCAGGCCTTCGATTTCGGCGACGTACTTGCCGGAGGGGCGGTTCTGGTCGAAGCGAATGTAGGGGCGCGCGATGTTGGAGCGGGCGAGTTCGGTGGTTTGTAACCGCTCGACTTCCTTTTTGCGGCTGGTGACCTGGCTGGAGCGCGTGCCGGCGGAGAAGCGCGCGATGAATTCGTTCAGCTGAGCGATCTTTTTATCGCGCTGCGCGTTTTCCGATTCCAGGCGGGAACGGATCTGGGTCTTGGCCAGCACCATGTCGTCGTAGCCGCCGGTGTAGGTGATGATGGTCTGGTAGTCGATGTCGGCGATGTGGGTGCAGACNNGGAGCCAGTGGATGGAGTCGAGGTCGAGGTAGTTCGTGGGCTCGTCGAGGAGGAGGGCCTGGGGTTTGCCGAAGAGGGCCTGGGCGAGGAGGACGCGGACCTTCTGGCCGCCCTGGAGCTCGGACATCCTGCGTTCGTGAAGGTCATCCTCGATGTCGAGACCCTGGAGGAGGACGGCGGCATCGGACTCGGCGGTGTAGCCATCCTCTTCGCCGACGACGCCTTCGAGTTCGGCGAGGCGC
>PMAM01000193.1:4800-5182 GCA_003152595.1 Acidobacterium sp. | reverse complement strand
AGGATCTTCATGAAGGTGGATTTGCCGGCGCCGTTGGGGCCGGTGAGGCCGTAGCGGCGGCCGGGGGTAAAGGTGGTGCTGACCTCTTCGAACAGAACTTTGGCGCCGTAGCGCATGGTGACATTGCTAACGGAAATCATGCAGCTCTCAATGAATCAGGATGTCTTAAGAATATAGGATGCGGGGCGGGCCGTCCCAGCCCAGGCTCCGGTTCGCTATACTTTGCCTTTGCTATGAAGATTCTGGTTTGCATCAAGCAGGTGCCGCAGAAGGACGCGCCGCTGCGGCTGAACGAGACGGGGACGTGGATTCGCGACGATGTCTCGTGGGAGACCAACGAGCCCGATGCGTACGCGCTGGAAGAGGCGCTGCGGCAGAAGGA
>PMAM01000193.1:3956-4757 GCA_003152595.1 Acidobacterium sp. | reverse complement strand
TGGGGATTCCGCACGCGACGATCATTATCGGGATCGAGAAGACGGACACGGGGTTGAAGCTGAAGCGCGAACTGGAGGCGGGGCACTATCAGTACATCGAAATGGCCATGCCGGCGGTGCTGACGATCCAGAGCGGGATTAACAAGCTGCGGTATGCGACGCTGATCGGCATCAAGCAGGCGAAGACGAAGCCGCTGCGCAAGGTGGCGTGGGCGGAGGTCGAGGGCAAGCTGTCGAAACACGTGCAGAAGATCGAGAAGCTGTACGTGCCGGGGAGCCAGAAGAAGACGCGGAAGATCGAGGCTCCGGCGGGTGAGGCGGCGAAGCAGGTGGTGGAGTATCTGAAGAACGAGGCTCGAGTGCTTTAAAGGCGAGCGTTCAGCGTTCGGCGTTCAGCGTTCAGAAAATCGCCTGGGTGGGCGACGTGCAGGGAAGGTGTTGAGTTTGGTAAGCTGACGTTTTCCGGTTGCGTGATCGCGATCGAACTGGTTTTCGAGAGCACTCTGAAGGAGAGAGAAGCGACGATGGCGAATATGAGCATCCCCGCGATGGAACGGAACCTGAGCCCGGCGCAGGTGGTTGCGCTGGACAAGCGGCGGCAGTGGGGGCTGGTGTTTCAAGTGATCGCGGGCCAGTTCGGGTTCTTCGCGGTGCTGCTGCTGCTTTGGACAGGGCAGGATCTGACGTATTCGCCGGGCTGGGTGCATCCGATGTTCTACTGCAACGTGCTTACCGGGCTGATGGCGGTGATCTTTGGCCTGTACGGGACGTATCTGCGGCGCGGACGGTTGCACGAGTACT
>PMAM01000193.1:0-3930 GCA_003152595.1 Acidobacterium sp. | reverse complement strand
GGCTGGGCGGTGGAGGTGGTGCTGCCGGGTAGTGGGATTGCCACGCTGGCGCAGGAACTGGCGGGGAAAGCCGTCGCCAAGGTGTATGCGCTGGAGGCGGAGGCGCTGACGGCCTATACATCGGACGCGTATGTGCATGCGCTGAAGGCATTCATCGGCGAGGAGCAGCCGAAGCTGGTGCTGTTTCCGCACACCTATCAGGTACGGGACTTTGCGCCGCGGCTGGCGCTGGCGCTGGATCGGACACTCATCTCGGACGCGACGGGATACAAGGATGCGGGCGGGGCGGTGCAGTTCACGCGGCAGATGTTCCAGGGGAAATTTGCCGCGGATGTGTCGTTTGGTGGGGATGTGCCGTGGATGGCGACCCTCCAGATCGGTGCGTTTCGCGGGGACCAGGCGCAGGCGGGTTCGGCAGCGGTTGAAAATGTAACGGCGGCGGTTGCAGATTCGCCGGCGCGCGTGACGCCGCACGAGGTTTTCCAGGAAGCGAAGCAGACGGTCGACCTGTCGCAGGCTGAGGTGATCGTCGCGGTGGGGCGCGGGATTAAAGAGCAGAAGAACATGGTGCTGGCGGAGAACCTGGCAGCGGCGCTCGGCGGCGAGGTGGCGGCATCGCGGCCCATCTGCGACAACGGATGGCTGCCTCTGGAGCGGCAGATCGGATCGTCGGGGCAGACGGTGGCGCCGAAGCTGTATATAGCACTGGGGGTGAGCGGGGCGATCCAGCACCTTGTGGGGATGAAGGGTTCGCGGACGATTGTGGCGATCAATAAGGACCCCGAGGCGCCGATTTTTGAGATTGCGGATGTCGCGGTGGTGGGGGATTTGTTTCAGGTAGTGCCCGCGCTGACGGAAGAGATCAAGAAGGCCAAGGGCAGCTAGGAAGCGGTTAGCTGGTAGAGCGGTGAGCTGGTGAAGCGGCCAGCTAAAGGCCGGTCGGCGAGTCAGCGAATGGATTTCACTCGTCTGGATTGCCTTGAGCCGCATTGTTTGGCCCCGATGCTATACTCGGCCAACTCTTCGCTCCCCATGCAGACAACTCAGGCTGTGCGAAAACCCGAGGGACACGGGCCGGCCATGGTGCATTCGGCGGACAACGCCGTGGGCCGGTCGGCGCTGCGCAAGGCGAGCATGCGGCTGCTGCCGTTGATTGGGGCGGGGTACTGCATTGCTTACATGGATCGCGTCAACGTGAGCTTTGCGGCGTTGCAGATGAATCGGCAGCTGAATTTTTCTGCGACGGTGTTTGGGTTGGGGGCGGGGCTGTTTTTTCTGAGCTACGCGGCGTGCGAGATTCCCTCGAACCTGCTGCTGGTGCGGTTTGGGGCGCGGCGGTGGCTGGCACGGATCATGGTCACGTGGGGCCTGCTGTCGATGGGGATGATCCTGGTGCGAACGCCGGTGGAGTTTTACGTGATGCGGCTGCTGCTGGGTGCGGCGGAGGCGGGTTTTTTCCCGGGCGTAATTTTTTATCTGATGCAATGGTTCCCGGCGAGCCAGCGAGCGCGAGCGGTGAGCCGTTTTTATATTGCGGCGCCGCTGAGCTCGACGGTGATGGGGGTGGTGGCGGGATGGTTGATGCATCAGGATGGGCGGATGCACCTGGCGGGTTGGCAGTGGCTGCTGCTGGCGGAAGGATTGCCGGCGGTAATGATGAGCGCGGTGTTTCTGCTCGGGCTGCCGGATAGTCCTGAAACGGCCAGGTGGCTGACGGATGCGGAGCGGGAATGGATCCTGCGCAAGCTAAGGGAGGAGTCGGAGGCGCACGGGAAGCGGCATGGGCTGGCGGATGCGTTCAGCGACGGGCGCGTGTGGCTACTGGGAGGGTTTTACTTCTGCGTGTTGTTGGCGTGGTATGCGTATGCGTTTTCGGCTCCGGCGCTGGTGCAACAAGTGACGAGATTGAGCACGGCGGCGGTGGGGTTCATTATTGCGGGGCTGGGTGTAGTGGGCGCGCTGGCGATGCTGGGGAACGGATGGGATTCCGATCGAAGAGGCGAGCGGTTCTGGCACATTGTGACGCCGCTGCTGCTGATGGCTGCCGGGTATGTGGCGGTGGGATTGTCAGTGTCGCCGCTGATTGTGCTGCCGGCGCTGGTGCTGGTGATCGGGGGCACCATGGCGACGCAGGGGCCGGTGTGGACGATTCCGGCTGAGTTTCTGCAGGGGAAGTCGGCGGCGGCGGGAGTAGCGACGATCAACATGATCGGGATTCTGGGCGGGTTTGTGGGGCCGTACTGGATGGGCGTGTCGAAGGACGCGACGGGCACGCTGCAGCGCGGGCTGCTGACGATCGCTGCGCCGGTGCTGCTGGCGGCGGCTCTGATTGCGATCCTTTGGCAGAGGTGGCCTCCGGGGCGTCTGGCGCTGCGGGCCGATTCGCGGTGAGCGAGTTGCGCAAGCTCTGCATTCTCCCATAGAAATGAGGGTCCGGTATTCACGCGCAAGTGTGGATGCATCTGAGACTCTGATTCTTATGATTCATTTTCGAAAGCCGGTTGAGGGTGTGGAGCGGCCGCGGATGGAGGCGGACGTGGTGATCGTCGGCGGTGGGCCGGCGGGGATGGCGTGCGCGCTGCGGCTGGCGCAGCTGATCGATGCGCACAATGCTTCGGGCGTCGATGAGCCCTTGTCGAAGGAAAACATTTATGTGGTGGAGAAGTCGCGCGAGGTGGGGCAGCACTGTTTGTCGGGCGCGCTGCTCGACCCGCGTGCGATGGAGGAGCTGCTGCCGGGGTTCGAAAAGGAGGCGCCTCTCGATGCGCAGGTCACGAAGGAGTCGGTGTGGTTCCTGACGGAGAAGGGGGAGCGCAAATTTCCGATGGTGCCGCCGCCGCTGCGGGATCACGGGAACTACGTCATCTCGCTGAACAAGTTTGTGAAGTGGCTGGGGCAGAAGGTGGAGGAGGCCGGGATCACGGTATTCACCGGGTTTGCGGGGGCGCAGGTTCTGTGGGCGGACGAGAGCACGGACGTGGAGACCGCGCGCGTGGCGGGTGTGCTGACCGATGACAAGGGTGTGGACAAGGAGGGGCGGCCGAAGGGGAATTTCGAGCCGGGATACGAATTGCGGGCGAAGATCACCATCCTGGCAGAGGGAACGCGCGGGAACTGCGCGAAGGAAGTGATTGAGCGGCTGGGCCTCGAGGATCCGGAGCACGCGCAGACCTATGGCGTGGGGATCAAGGAGCTGTGGGAGATTCCTGCGGGGCGGGTGGCGAAGGGCGAGGTGATCTACACGCTCGGCTATCCGCTGACGAGCCGCGAGTACGGGGGCGCGTGGGTGTATGGGATCACGGACGCGCTGGTGAGCGTGGGGTATGTGACGGGGCTCGACTACGAGGACCCGCGGATCGATCCGCATCATGTGTTCCAGAGCTTCAAGGAGCATCGATTTGCGCGCCGGATTCTGGAGGGCGGCAAGATGATCCGCTACGGCGCGAAGAGTCTGCCGTATGGCGGATGGCTGACGATGCCGCGGATTTACGGGAATGGGTGGATGCTGTTGGGGGATTCGGCGAGCTTTCTGAATTCGCAGCGGCTGAAGGGAATTCACCTGGCGATGAAGAGCGGGATGCTGGCGGCGGAGGCGGCGTTCGATGCGCTGGTGAGCGGGGACAGCTCGGCCGATACGCTGAGCGAGTACAAGGCGGCGGTGGATGGGAGCTGGATTCGCGAGGAATTGTGGCGGGTGCGGAATTTTCACCAGGGATTCGAGCACGGACGGCTGGAGGGGATGGTGAAGGCGGGGATCCAGCAGGTGATGCGCGGGGGGAACCTGGGGCCGGATGCGAAGAATCACGCGGGGTACACGCGGATGCGGCGGCTGGATGAGTTAGGGCCGGTGAAAACGGATCGCGCGGCGGAGATCGGGAACGCGAAGGGCGACGGGAAGCTGACCTTCGACCGGCTGACGGATGTGTTTCA